>NZ_VDAS01000018.1:0-93086 GCF_019584165.1 Enterobacter sp. EC_64 | reverse complement strand
TGAAAATCACCCGCATAGTGCGCTGGGATATCACTCTCCGAGAGAATACCGGCGGCAGCGGGCATCGTTAACTTAAGATACAAAAGCTGTCCGGAAATGGCGGGTCAAGATCACTGCTGTAGGCCAACTGATTTTTGACAATACATTCACACTGAATAAATCAGAGAAGTACATAAAAATAAGCTTTTCTTTGTAAAAGGTTAGACCATCAGTTGATCTCAATTTGTTAAAATCAATATCCTCAGCATCTAAATAGTCTAACACTTCGTTAACAGTGAACCGTTTCATATAGCCTCCAATTAGTAAGGAGGCTAATATTACGCTTATGAATGTATTGATTTTGATTAATCTGGCGATCAATTAAAGAGAGTGTTTCCTGTAACTGTTGCCGCAGTAGCACGAGTAGCCATACCTTTAATTAACCACTCTGGAAGATCTTTAATTGCCTTCAGTTTAACTAGTTCCTGTTTGACAACTCGATCCACCTCTTTATGCATTGCATCCGTAGGGATGTGCTTAGCATTGGGATGTTCTCTTTGCCATTCAGAAGCCCATTGTTCAATCCGTTCATCAATTTCAACCTTCAGGTTTTTCTGAATCCATTGACCAGTTTCTGCATCAATTTTACTGTCCTGACGTAAAAGACGGGATGCTTCAGCAAGACGTGAATTGATTGCTCCATCAATTGCTCGCTTCATACCATATCCACCTGCAACAGCACTACCAAGAGTAGCAATACCTGCCCCAAGAATAGATTTACCAGCCTGTTCAGCAATTTCATCAGCAGCAAACAAGCTTAGCCCACTGATGTTAAGACCTTCACTCCAAGGATTGCCACCAGTAGCAGTGCTACCCATAAGTTTGATACGTCGAGCTGTATCTTTAAGATCTTGAGCTTTCATAAGAGCTTCATCACCTTGATTAGCAACAAACTTACGCATCTGAGCGTTATACATAGCATTTGTAAATTTATCTACATCAACTAAATTACCTTTACGTGCAAGTTTAATTTGTTCACCAAGGCTCTCTAAGTTGGAAACACCATAGCCATGAGCATCAGCACGTTTACGAAGTACAATACCTTCAGCAAGGTTAGAGATGTTATTCTGTCTACGGTAAGAACTTAATTCATCAGCAGCTTTGACATATTCCTTAGTCTTAGCTTCAATATCCTCATTCAATCCTTTCTTAACCTCCTCACCATAAGCCGCAGCAATACGGTTAGCTTGGTCTTTACTTGCAGCTCGGTTGAATACAGACATATTTTCACCCCATTTACCAAGCTTGGAGAGATTACGTTCAATCTTACCTACACCAATTTCATCTAAAATCTCTTGACCATAAGTATTGATATCACTTGAGAAAATTTTATTCCAAGGTTTACCTTCATTCTGTTCTTGAATAATACGCTGAGTATCAGCAAGATCAGCAAGATCAGCAAGATCAGCAAGATCAGCAAGATCAGCAAATTTACCAGTGTATTTATTACTCTTGCGTTGAGCAGAAATAATATCCCTTAGTTCACGTTGAGCACGTTTATCAGCAATACGATGAATATCATTCAAGTCAGCAGGAGTTAAATCAGATAGCATCCATCCCATCTCTTCAACAGGAGCAGCAGGTTCAACAGAAGTACCTGTAATAGCTTCTACAACCTGCTGTAATGGTGTTTGACGTGTAAGGTCATAGATTTGACCACGTAGCTTGGTAGTGCTCTCTACAGGAGCTATATGCATTTCTGGAGCTGCATCTGACCATGCTCTCAATGCATCAGAAGCGGTGTAAAGAGGGTTAATTTCCTGAGCACGTTCTAAGATCTCAGATAGGGTAGTAATCTGGCTTACAGCATGAGTGTAGGAGATTAAAATGGAAAGTATGAAAGAGGTAAGACTAGAGGCTTCTCTAGATCGCTGCTATAACGCTTGTGAAAAATGGGAAAAAGAGGGTATTCCTATTCCTGCAAGAGTGTTCAGAAGCGCTTTAAAGAATGCTCTACGCTATCGTGAAGATGAAGATGGGATTTTACTAGCTCAATTCTTTGTAGCTCTGGTAATGGATGGATATCCGTTCCTGGACGCTGATTTAGTAAAGGTTACAGAGGATTTAGTACAAATCTTTGGTGATAGGATTTTCATCTTCTAATAATAGCCGCTTAATTGGGGCTTTCTTCATCTCCATCCCAATCATCGTCCCAATCACTATCTAAGCTCCTTATCTGGTTAATCATCAAAGTCCATTCATCAGTTCCCCTCACAGCTTCCATCCTGTCTTTTATCTCCCTTGCTTCAGCGATCATGTCAAAAGGATCTACCTGTGAGTCTATGTTCAGCAGGTTCCCACACTGTTGAATGAGGTAGGCTAGATCAATCCATAAATCCTTCTCCCAAGTATCCTTCTCAGGGATAGCATTCAGGTATGTGAGCTGCCGTGTAGCCCACACAATGAGTTGTAAAATAGCATTATTGATCACAATGACTCCTAGATATTCCTGGTACTATTCCTAGACAGCGTTAAGCAAGGCGCTGATTTGTTTACAAATCTTATCATGGTAAACATGTCCCAGCTGGCGATGGAGGTAAGGTGCGAGAAGCGGGAGAGACGCTGGAAGGTTTCCACAAGTGACTGATAGGCTGATGTTTTTTGCAATTCTTATTTCCTCATGCCGGGGATGTGTTTCAGGGAGCATACAATGAAACAGACCCAATTCCCTAACATTTCCCACATGGAGGAAATCTGTGCCGATCTCCTCCGTTGAAACCGTCCCCGGCATTCCGGAAGACGGTTTTCGGTAGGCACTCAGGACTTATCGCGCATAACCTGTTGCAGGATCGCCAGCGCCTGGTTGAACTGGGCATCCGGAATGGTCAGCGGATAAAGGAAGCGGATCACGTTGCCGTACTGGCCGCAGATCAATAACAGCAGACCCTGGGCGAGCGCCTTTTGCTGGATCGCCTGCGCGATGGCGGCCGACGGTTCACGGCTCTCGGGGTCAAAAAACTCCGCCGCAATCATCGAGCCTCTTCCCCTTATCGCCACGAGCGCAGGGAAGGTGCCCTGAATCTCCTCCAGCGTGGCTTTCAGCCGATCGCCCAGCTGACGGGCACGCGCGCACAGCGACTCGTTGTCGATAATCTTCAGCACCGCGTGCGCGGCGGCCACCGCAAGCGGGTTGCCTGCATAGGTGCCCCCCAGGCCGCCGGGAGCCGGCGCGTCCATGATTTCGGCGCGGCCCACCACGCCGGACAGCGGCATTCCGCCTGCCAAGCTTTTAGCCATCGTCATCAGGTCGGGTTTGTCCGCGTAGTGTTCCATCGCAAACAGTTTCCCCGTACGGGCGAAGCCGCTCTGCACTTCGTCGGCAATCATCACGATCCCGTGCTCATCACAGATACGGCGGATGGCGGCCACCAGTTCTGGCGGGGCGACGTTGAATCCGCCTTCACCCTGAATGGGTTCAAAAATAATCGCCGCCACCTGTTTCGCCTCAATATCTGCTTTGAACAGGCGTTCTATCGCCGTGATGGCATCCTGCGTCGTGATGCCGTGCAGCTCGGAGGGATACGGCACGTGATAAACCGAGCCCGGGAAGGGGCCAAATCCCAGCTTGTAAGGCGCGACCTTGCCGGTTAAGGCCATGGTCATATAGGTTCGGCCGTGAAAGCCTCCCCCGAAGGCAATCACGCCCGGTCTGCCGGTGTGGGCCCGGGCGATTTTAATGGCATTTTCCACCGCTTCCGCGCCCGTTGTGAAGAACGCCGTTTTGGCCGGGCTCTGCACCGGAGCCAGCTCGTTAAGTTTTTCGGCCAATGAAACGTAGCTTTCATACGGCACAATCTGGTAGGCCGTGTGGGTGAACTGGTGAAGCTGTTTTTCGACTGCGGCCACCAGTTCAGGATGACGATGGCCGGTATTCAGTACCGCGATCCCGGCGGCGAAATCAATATAGTCGTTGCCTTCCACGTCGGTGAGCGTGGCATTCTCCGCCGAGCGGGCAAAGAAATTACACATTACGCCAACGCCGCGCGGGGTGGCAGAAAGTCTGCGCTGATGAAATTCCTGGTTACTCATGTCAGATACCCTTTTGTCGAAACGATCATACGCCAAGACGATCGCGCAGGCTGTAGTACGCCGCGCCCATCGCCGTAAATGGAATCCGCAGGCTGCGGCCGCCCGGGAAGGGGTAGTGCGGGAGGTTGGCAAACGCATCAAAGCGCTCAGCGTCACCGCGCAACAGTTCCGAGATCAGCCGTCCGGCCAGGTGGGTGCAGGTCACGCCGTGGCCGCTGTAGCCCTGCATGTAATAGATGTTTTTATCCAGACGACCAAACTGCGGCATACGCGACAGGGTCAGCAGGAAGTTGCCCGTCCAGCGGTAGTCGATTTTGACGCCTGCCAGCTGAGGGAAGGTTTTGAGCAGCTTTGGCATCACCAGGCGCTCGACATCGTCCGGATCGCGCGCGCCATACACGACGCCACCGCCGTACAGCAGGCGGTTGTCGGCGGTGAGACGGTAGTAATCCAGCAGGTAGTTGCAATCTTCCACGCAGTAGTTATTGGGGATCAGCGTGCGGGCGAGCTCTTCCGGCAGCGGGGCGGTGGTCACCACCTGGGTGCCGCAGGGCATGCTGCGTTTTGCCAGCTCCGGTTCGATCTTATCGCCCAGATAGGCATTCCCGGCGACGATCACGTAGCGGGCCGTCACCTGACCATGCTGCGTGCTCACCACGGCCGGGCTGGTGTGCTGAATGGCAGTCACCGGGGACTGTTCATACACCCGCCCACCGTTCAGGCGAATGGCGTCCGCTTCGCCGATCGCCAGGTTCAGCGGATGAATGTGCCCCCCGCTGCGGTCCAGCAGCGCGCCGGTATAGCGGTCGCTGTCGACTTCCCGGCGGATGGCGCTGGCGTCCAGCAGCTCCAGCTGCGTGTTGCCGTAGCGTTCCCAGTTGGCTTTTTGCTCCTCCAGCGTCTCCAGCTGCTTATGGTTTAGCGCCACAAACAGCCCGCCGGGACGATAGTCGCACTGGATCTGATAGCGCTGGATACGCTCCCGGATGATCTCCCCGCCTTCAAACATCATGCTTCCGAGGGCTCTGGCAGCATCGGGGCCGTAGTTTTTCTCGATCACGTCGATGTCGCGGCTGTAGGAGTTAACCAGCTGGCCGCCGTTGCGTCCGCTGGCGCCGAAGCCGATGCGCGCCCCCTCAAGGAGCACCACGTCGTAGCCCATTTCGGCGAGATGCAGCGCGGAGGAGAGGCCGGTATAGCCGCCGCCCACCACGCACACGTCACAGCTGATCGATTCGTTAAGCGTCGGGAAAGGTTCGTAAGCGTTCGCGCTGGCCGCGTAGTAGCTGGTGGTATGTTCGGTCATGATTGAGGCTCCAGGGCAATCCAGATGGTTTTCAGTTCGGTAAATTTTTCCAGCGCGTGCAGGGACTTATCGCGACCGTTGCCGCTCTGCTTATAGCCGCCAAAGGGGACGGTCATATCACCGTCGTTATAGTTATTGACGAAGACCGAGCCGGCTTTCAGGCGGCGGCTCATGCGGTGCGCGCGGGAGAGATCGCGGGTCCATACCGCCGCGCCAAGCCCGTATTCACTGTCGTTGGCCAGCGTTAAGGCTTCCTCTTCGGTTTTAAAACGGGTGACGACCAGCACCGGCCCGAAAATCTCTTCCCGGCAGAGCGGAGAGGCAGGGTCGATGTCGACGAAAATGGTTGGACCGACTGCGGAAGGCCACGATTGTTCCCGCCCGTCCAGCAGCAGCGTACCTTTCCGGGTTCCCTCGCGAATAAACGTGTGGACGGTATCGGCGTGCGCGGCGTCGATGAGCATCCCCATCGTGCTGTCGGGGTCGAGCGGATCGCCCGGCTGCCAGTGGCGGGCCTGCGCCTTCAGCCTTGCCAGGAAGTCATCAGCGATGCTCTCTTCGAGCAGCAGGCGGGTGCCGGCGATACAGACTTGCCCCTGGTTATAAAAAATTCCGGCGGCGGTCGCGCTCACGGCCTTGTCCAGGTCCGGACAGTCGGCAAAGATAATGTTGGCGCTTTTGCCGCCCGCCTCCAGCCAGACGCGCTTCATGTTGCTTTCTCCCGCGTCCTTCAACAGCTGCTTGCCGGTACGGGTAGAGCCGGTAAACGTCAGCACCTCGACCTCCGGATGCAATGCCAGCGCCTGGCCCGCTTCGTGGCCGTAACCGCTTATCACGTTCAGCACGCCGTCAGGCAGGCCCGCCTCTTTCGCCAGTCCGGCCAGCCGCAGGGCGGTGAGCGGTGATTTCTCCGATGGTTTCAATACCACGCTGTTGCCCGCGATCAGCGCCGGGCCCAGCTTCCAGCAGGCCAGCAGCAGCGGGAAGTTCCAGGGGACGATGGCCGCGACAACTCCGATGGGCTCGCGCACGATCATCGCCAGCTCGCCCGGCCCCGTAGGCGCCACTTCGCCGTAGACTTTATCCGCCGCTTCGGCGTACCAGCGAATGGCGCGCGCCGCGCCGGGAATATCGTCGCGCAGGCTGTGGCGGATGGGTTTACCGGTGTCCAGCGTTTCCAGTAAGGCCAGCTCTTCGCTATGGCGTTCCATTAAATCGGCGAGCGTATTGAGCACGGCCTTGCGCTGCGCCGGAGACGCCTGCGACCAGTCACCGCGCTCAAATACCGCACGCGCGGCCTGAACCGCGCGGTCCACGTCCGCCTGCTTGCCCCGTGCGACGTTCGCCAGCGTCTGCTGGGTCGCGGGATTGACGGTTTCAAACGTGGCATTATCGGCGGCGTCACAATAGGCACCGTTAATAAATAACCGGGTCTCAATGGCGCTGTTTTTTGCTTTATCCTGCCAGTAAGTCAGGTGCTGAAAATGCATATTCACTCCTTTCTTTCGCAATCAGATAAATAAAGGCATGGCCGTTTCAGGCAATACGAAGCCGTGGGGCATCCCGGGAATTAACCCGTTAAATGCCGACAGCGATCGTTTTTATATTTCCCGGCGTAAGCGCGCTTACGCCGGGACTGAGTGGTAATTAGAACGTGGTGGGAGTGTGGGCACTGATAATGCGGCAGATGCCTGCCGAGGTGTTGCTGAAGCTGTGTGGTATGCCGGTATTGATGGCATAGCTCTGCCCCGCAACCAGGTGATATTGCTGGCCATTAATGGTCAACAATATTTCACCTTCCAGTATCGTACCGATCTCCTCACCCTGGTGTTTGATCCTCTCTCCGGTCGTGGTTCCAGGCTGGTAAGTTTCAAAAATCATCGCCAGCGTACGGTTCGGATTTCCGTTATGAACCAGCTTCATCGAAACCCCCTGACTGCCTATTTCGATAAGGTCTTCCTGATTAATAACCACCTGCGGTTCATCAGGTTTTTCCGGTTCCGAAAAGAATTCCGAGAGCGACAGCCCATAAACTTTCAGCAGCTTTTGCAGCGTACTGATAGCAGGACTGACTTTGTCCTGCTCAATGGTGCTGATGGCACTGTGTGTTAACCCAGACAGTTCGGCGGCACGCCGCTGTGAGAGACCCAGCTGCTGGCGGATCTCAGACAGACGTTTCCCTGGCGCCAGTCCGTCATCGCTCATAGTTGCATTTCCTTTACGGTAGTGGTCAAAGCCGTTGCTTCTCGGCAATGTGGCTTTGACAGGCGGTGATAAAACCTTCAAACAACATACGGGATAGGGCGTACTCGCTGCTGTTCCATTCGGGGTGCCATTGCACGCCGAGGGCAAAAGGGTGGTCATGAACGCTGACCGCCTCGACCAGCCCATCCGTCGAGCGGGCCTCCACGCGAAGCCGTGGTCCTAACGTTCGTGCACCTTGCCCGTGTAACGAGTTTACCCAAAATGTGTTACAGCCTGGTATTAATTGAGACAGCAGTCCTCCCTCCTGAACCTGAACTTCATGAGACGGGGCGTATTGTAGCTCAACCGGCAGTTCAGGATCTTCCCGGTGCTCGAGCAGGTCGTTCTGCTCGAACAGGCGGCGATACAGCGTCCCCCCCGTCGCAACAACGAGTTCCTGCAGCCCCCGGCAGATGGCGAAAATGGGGATGCGCCTTTCGAGCGCGGCGGCAATCAGCGCCATACTCAGAAGATCTCGCCCGGGATCGGCGTCAGGCTCATCGCCGTTTTCACCATAAAGGTGCGGCTGCACGTTACTTGGGCTGCCCGGCAGGTAAATTCCGTCCAGGGTGGGCAGCAGAGCGGTGAGCAGCTCTGGCTCTGCCAGCGCATGCGGTAAGGCAATTGGTAAACCCCCCGCGTTAATAATGGCATTCAGGTACTTTTCTTGCAGGGTCTGGGTCTCATGACCCTTAAGCCTGTTTCTACACATCACCACGCCAATAACTGGCTTGTTCATTATATTTTCCATGATCGCCCTCACAAAGTGGACTAAATTTAGGCCATTTTCGCCTGATAAACGGCCTTTTCGTTCAATATTTTCTCAATCTAGCAACGGGATCTGCCTTTTGCAAACTTAATTTAACATTTGACAAACAATTTATTTGCATACAGATTCGATAGGGTGGACATTATATTTGACAGTCCAGAGCAGCGAACGCAAATCCCAAAAACGGTGGTAAATCATGGAAACCAATATCGTAGAAGTTGAGAACTTTGTGCAGCACACGGATGAGAGGCGGGGCAGCGCCTTTACGCAGGAAGTGAAGCGCTATTTAGAAAAGTATCCTGACACCCAGTTTATTGATGTCCTCCTGACCGACCTGAACGGCTGTTTTCGCGGCAAGCGCATCCCGGTTGCCGGACTGAGCAAGCTTGAAAAAGGCTGCTATTTCCCGGCATCGGTTTTCGCCATGGACATTTTAGGTAACGTCGTGGAAGAGGCGGGTCTGGGGCAGGAGCTCGGCGAGCCGGACTGTATCTGCGTGCCGGTGCCGGGCACCCTGACGCCTTCCGCCGCCGACCCGGAATACATTGGTCAGGTGCAGCTCACCATGGTCGATGAAGATGGCGCTCCCTTTGACGTTGAGCCGCGGAACGTACTCAACCGACTCTGGCAGCAGCTGCGCCAGCGCGGCCTGTTCCCCGTGGTAGCGGTAGAGCTGGAGTTCTATTTACTTGACCGTAAACGCGATGCCGACGGCTATCTGCAGCCCCCCTGCGCGCCGGGCACCGACGTGCGTAACACGCAGAGTCAGGTCTACTCGGTTGATAATCTTAACCATTTTGCTGACGTGCTGAACGACATTGACGAACTGGCGCAGCTGCAGCTGATCCCCGCCGACGGGGCAGTGGCTGAGGCCTCCCCGGGCCAGTTTGAGATAAACCTGCACCATACGGAAAACGTGCTCGATGCCTGCGATGATGCGCTGGCGCTTAAACGTCTCGTCAGGCAGATGGCGGAAAAACATAAGATGCACGCCACGTTTATGGCAAAGCCGTATGAAGAACATGCGGGCAGCGGGATGCATATCCACATCAGCATGCAAAACAACCGAGGCGAAAACGTGCTCGCAGACGCCAACGGCGAGGATTCCGCGCTGCTGAAACGCGCGCTGGCCGGGATGATCGACCTGATGCCTGCGTCCATGGCGCTGCTGGCACCGAACGTCAACTCCTACCGCCGTTTCCAGCCGGGGATGTACGTGCCGACGCAGGCGTCATGGGGACACAATAATCGCACCGTTGCCCTGCGTATCCCCTGCGGCGATCGCCATAACCATCGGGTCGAGTACCGGGTGGCGGGCGCTGACGCGAATCCGTATCTGGTGATGGCGGCGATTTTTGCCGGCATTTTACATGGGCTGGATAACGATTTACCCCTGCAGGAAGAAGTGGAAGGCAATGGTCTGGAGCAGGACGGGCTGCCGTTCCCGATTCGTCAGAGCGATGCGCTGTGGGAATTTATGCAAAACGATAGCCTTCGCGAGCGGCTGGGCGAACGTTTCTGCCACGTCTATCACGCCTGCAAAAATGATGAATTGCTGCAGTTTGAACGCCTGATTACCGAAACGGAAATTGAGTGGATGCTGAAAAACGCCTGATGACGTGCCCCGGTAAGGGGCCGCTTTGTTTCATCTGACACGTATCACCAAACGGCCTGCGCGGAGCCTGGCCTAACTGTTCGCTGGCACGCCAGCTTTCTCCCGGGAGTCGCGTTATGGAGCGCAGGCGGCACAGGGATTTTCTTAACGACACTGTGTGACGAGGTAGGAAATGATGCAGATGTTCAACTATCCGCAGGGCGAAGGGGGCCAGTCAGGCGCCTGCTGTGAGTGCGAGCCAGAGACGGTGCGCTGGTACGATCGCGTGTGTTCTTTACAACTTCCCCCTTTGCTAAGCAGGTTTGCGTTAAGGACAGCGCGATTGCAAACCACGGTAAGCATGGGGGGGACGGTTTATGGCGACTAACACCTCTCTTGACTCGCCGCGCATGGCCGGCAGAACCCGGCTGCGCAGTTCCCTCAAGCTCTGGCAGGTGGTCATGATGGGGCTGGCTTATCTCACCCCCATGACCGTGTTTGATACCTTCGGTATTGTGTCCGGTATCAGCAATGGCCACGTGCCCGCCTCGTATCTCCTGGCGCTGGCTGGCGTCATGTTTACCGCCATCAGCTACGGCAAACTGGTACGACAGTTCCCGGAAGCGGGCTCCGCGTACACCTACACGCAGAAATCGATCGGCCCCCATTTAGGTTTTATGGTCGGCTGGTCATCGCTGCTGGATTATCTCTTCCTGCCGATGATCAACGTGCTGCTGGCGAAGATCTACCTTTCCGCGCTGTTCCCTGAAGTCCCGCCGTGGGTCTGGGTGGTGGGGTTTGTGACGATCCTGACGCTGGCGAACCTGAAGAGTGTGAATCTGGTCGCCAACTTTAACACCCTGTTTGTGCTGGTGCAGATCGCCATCATGGTGGTGTTTGTCATACTGGTGGTGCACGGTCTGCATAAGGGAGAGGGCGTCGGCACCGTCTGGTCGCTCCAGCCGTTTATCAGCGAGAACGCACACCTGATCCCGATTATTACCGGCGCGACTATCGTCTGCTTCTCTTTCCTCGGCTTTGACGCGGTCACCACGCTGTCGGAAGAGACGCCAAACGCGGCGCGGGTGATCCCCAAAGCCATCTTCCTCACCGCTTTGTATGGCGGGCTGATATTTATTGTTGCCTCGTTTTTCATGCAGCTCTTTTTCCCGACGATCGCGCGCTTCAAAAACCCGGACGCTGCGCTGCCGGAAATCGCGCTGTACGTGGGCGGCAAGCTCTTCCAGTCGGTGTTTCTGTGTACCACGTTTGTGAATACGCTCGCTTCAGGCCTGGCCTCGCACGCCAGCGTCTCTCGCTTACTGTATGTGATGGGGCGTGACAACGTGTTTCCGGAGCGGGTGTTTGGCTACGTGCATCCGAAATGGCGTACGCCAGCCCTGAACGTCATTATGGTTGGGATAGTGGCGCTGTCGGCCCTGTACTTTGATCTCGTGACCGCGACGGCGCTGATCAACTTTGGCGCGCTGGTGGCGTTTACGTTTGTTAATCTCTCGGTGTACAACCATTTCTGGCGGCGCAAGGGGCTGAACAAAACGTGGAAAGATCGGTTCCACTATCTTCTGCTGCCGCTCATTGGTGCCGTCACGGTCGGCGTGCTGTGGATAAACCTCGAAGCGACGTCCCTGACGCTTGGCCTCATCTGGGCGGCACTGGGGATCCTTTACCTGACATGGCTCACGCGCCGTTTCCGAAAACCGCCTCCGCAGTTTGAAGCCGGTAAAATAGAGCAGGCCTGGGATTCCTGAACGAAAAACGGCACCAGTATGCTGGTGCCGTTTTTCGGGAAACGGACGTCCGCCCGCGAGCATATTATCTCAGACGTTTATGCAGGCTTCCCCCCACGAGCAACGCCGCGCACAGCATCAGCGCAATAAACCCGCCCACGCCGTTCCAGCCGTAGTTATGCCAGAACACGCCGCCGAGCGTCCCGGCGATGCTGGACCCCAGGTAATAGCTAAACAGATACAGCGAGGATGCCTGGCCCTTGGCGCGACGCGCGCGTGGGCCAATCCAGCTGCTGGCGACCGAGTGGGCGGCGAAGAAACCCGCGGAGAAGAGCAGCATGCCGGCAAAAATCAGCCACAGGGAGGAGAAGAGCGTCAGCAGCAGGCCGACCAGCATCACCGATGTGAAGAACAGCATGACCGGGCCGCGGCCATAGCGGGCGGTCATTGCCCCGGCCTTCGGTGAACTCCACGTTCCGGTCAAATACGCAACCGAGAGTAAACCGACAAGAGCCTGGCTCAGATGCCACGGCGAGAGCATCAGGCGATAGCCAATATAGTTAAACAGCGTGACGAACGAGCCCATCAGCAGGAAGCCGGTCAGGAACAGGCGCGGCAGCCCCTTGTCGCGCCAGTGCAGGCGGAAGTTGATAAACAGCGTTTTCGGGCGCAGCGATGTCGGGCGGAAATGACGCGACTCCGGCAGAATTTTCCAGAACATCAGGGCGGATGCCAGCGCGAAACAGCCGATGACCGCCAGCGCAATACGCCAGCTAAAGAAGTCCGTGAATACCCCGCTCAGCAGACGCCCGCTCATCCCGCCAATCGAGTTCCCGCTGATGTATAGCCCCATAGAGAAGGCAACAAAGCTCGGGTGGATCTCCTCGCTGAGGTAGGTCATCCCGACTGCCGCCACGCCGCTGAGCGAGAGCCCAATCAGCGCGCGCATCACCAGAATGCCGTGCCAGCTGGTCATCATGGTCGAGAGTAGCGTACAAACCGAGGCCAGCATCAGCGCGGTTACCATCACCTGTTTACGGCCGATGGCGTCGGACAGCGGCCCGGTAAAGAGCAGGCCAATCGCCAGCATCCCGGTTGAAATAGAGAGGGATACGCTGCTGCTGGCGGGTGAAACGCCAAACTCATGGGAGAGCACGGGCAGGATCGGCTGAACGCAATAGAGCAGGGCGAAGGTCGCCAGACCGGCGGAGAAGAGCGCCAGCGTGACGCGCATAAATTGGGGGGTACCACGTTTAATGAACTGAACCGGCTGCGATGCTGCAGGTAAATCATTGATATCGCTTGCCGGATCGATACCAATCGTAGTTGTACGACTCACACAGTTTCCTTGCTTAAACATCCCCGTGATTTCTGGTGACGGGTATGACCACACCTTCAGGGTAGGAAAATGTAAATATTCTGTCTAATATATTAATAATCTCAAATGATACTTTAAAAATATGAATATCGAGCTGCGTCATCTCCGCTACTTTGTCGCCGTCGCCGAAGAGCTGCATTTTGGCCGCGCGGCGGCGCGGCTGAACATCTCTCAGCCGCCCTTAAGCCAGCAGATTCAGATCCTGGAGCAGCAGGTCGGGGCGCGCCTTCTGGCCCGCACCAACCGCAGCGTGAGCCTGACGGCGGCGGGTAAGCAGTTTCTCATCGACAGCCGACAAATTCTGAGCATGGTCGAGGACGCCGCCGCCCGGGCAGAACGGCTCTATCTCGGGGAGGCCGGAGAGTTGCGCATCGGGTTTACCTCGTCCGCACCGTTTATCAGCGCCGTCTCGGAAACCCTGTCGTCATTCCGTCGCCATTTCCCGGATGTTCATATTCAAACGCGCGAGATCAATACCCGCGAGCAGATCGCGCCGCTCAATGAAGGTTCGCTGGATCTGGGGCTGATGCGTAATACCCAGCTGCCGGACTCGCTGGCGTGGGAGGTGATCCTGCGCGAGCCGCTGATGGCCATGATCCCGCACGATCACCCGCTGGCGTCGCGTCCGGCGGTTTCGCTGGCAGAGCTGGCAAACGAGCCGTTTGTCTTTTTTGACCCGCAGGTCGGAACGGGTCTGTATGACGATATCCTGGGGCTGATGCGCCGCTACGATCTTGCCCCGGTCATCACCCAGGAAGTCGGGGAAGCGATGACCATTATTGGCCTGGTCGCCGCCGGGCTGGGGGTGTCTATTCTTCCGGCCTCCTTTAAACGGGTACAACTGCGCGAAATGCGCTGGGTGACCATCGCCGAAGAGGATGCCGTTTCAGAGATGTGGCTGGTCTGGGCAAAACATCGCGAACAGAGCCATGCCGCACAGCGCTTCAAACAGCAGTTGATGAACGCCTCCGCCGGGCGGCATTTTCAGGGAAAAGTGGGCAAAAATGTGCAGTAAATCACATGGCTAAGTAAATATTTGACGGCAGCCCTGCAAGTGCTTCACCATAGCCAACAGTTTATTTCGAAGCTCGAAAATAAGGGAGTACGAGGTGGTCGCTGATAGTCAGCCAGGGCATATTGATCAGATTAAGCAGACCAACGCTGGCGCGGTGTATCGCCTGATTGATCAGCTTGGTCCGGTTTCGCGTATCGATCTTTCGCGCCTGGCACAGCTGGCACCCGCCAGTATTACCAAGATTGTCCGCGAGATGCTGGAAGCGCACCTGGTTCAGGAGACGGAAATTCAGGAGCCGGGCAGCCGTGGCCGTCCGGCAGTCGGGCTGGTGGTGGAGACGGAGGCCTGGCACTACCTGTCGCTGCGCATCAGCCGGGGGGAGATCTTCCTTGCGCTGCGCGATCTCAGCAGCAAGCTGGTGGTGGAAGACCGTCTTGATCTGCCGCTCAACGCCGGGGAACCCCTCCTCGACGCGATTGTTTCGCATATCGATCGCTTCTTTATTCGTCACCAGCAGAAGCTTGAACGCTTAACGGCCATTGCCATCACCATGCCGGGTATTATTGATACCGAAAATGGCATTGTTCACCGCATGCCGTTTTACGACGATGTTAAAGAGATGCCGCTGGGCGAAGTGCTGAAAAACCATACCGGCGTGCCGGTCTATATTCAGCATGACATCAGCGCCTGGACCATGGCGGAGGCGCTGTTCGGCGCGTCACGCGGGGCGAGGGATGTGATTCAGGTGGTTATCGATCATAACGTCGGGGCAGGCGTCATTACCGACGGACGTCTTCTCCACGCCGGAAGCAGCAGTCTGGTGGAAATTGGCCATACCCAGGTCGACCCATACGGTAAGCGCTGCTACTGCGGGAACCACGGCTGTCTGGAGACCATTGCCAGCGTGGAAAGCGTGCTGGAGCTGGCGCAGGTCAGGCTCAGTCAGTCCATGAGCTCCTCGCTGCACGGACAACCCCTCACGGTGGATTCTCTCTGCGCCGCGGCGCGTCAGGGCGATCTGCTGGCGAAGGACATCATTACCGGGGTGGGGAATAACGTTGGCCGCATTCTGGCGATTATGGTGAACCTCTTCAACCCGCAAAAAATCCTTATTGGCTCACCGCTGAGCCAGGCGGCGGAGATCCTCTTCCCGGCGATTACGGCCTGTATTCAGCAGCAGTCGCTTCCCGCCTACAGCCGGAACATTGCGGTAGAAAGTACCCAGTTTTCCAATCAGGGCACGATGGCCGGCGCCGCGCTGGTCAAAGATGCCATGTATAACGGCTCGCTGTTGATCCGCCTGTTACAGGGTTAACTCTTTTTTGCAGATGTAAGAAAAATTGCGCTATCTCAAGCCGGGTAGCGCACGCATCCCGTAGACTTCCTCCACTGAATTATTTACCTGGTTTATATTTTCGAAGCATACCCAAGAGGTGGAGTGAGTCATGCTTAAGCGTTTCTTTGTTACTGGTACAGATACCTCTGTCGGCAAGACCGTTGTATCCCGCGCATTGCTGCAGGCGCTGGCAGCAAGCGGTAAACGCGTGGCAGGGTACAAACCGGTCGCAAAAGGGAGTAAAGAGACGCCAGAGGGATTGCGTAATAAAGACGCCCTGGTACTGCAAAGCGTCTCGTCACTGGAACTGCCTTATCACGCGATCAATCCTATTGCGTTAAGCGAAGAGGAGAGCAGCGTGGCGCATAGCGGCCTGATTAATTACCCTCTGCTGTCCAACGGTCTGGCGAGCCTGTGCGAGAAGGTCGATCACGTGGTGGTGGAAGGTACGGGCGGCTGGCGCAGCCTGATGAACGATCTGCGCCCGCTGTCGGAATGGGTGGTGCAGGAACAGCTTCCGGTGGTGATGGTGGTGGGGATTCAGGAAGGGTGCATTAACCATGCGCTGCTGACGGCGCAGGCGATTGCCAATGACGGCCTGCCGCTGGTTGGCTGGGTGGCCAACCGCATCAACCCTGGTCTGGCGCACTATGCGGAGATCATCGACGTGCTGAGCACCAAACTACCCGGACCACTGGTGGGTGAACTGCCTTATCTGCCTCGCGCCGAGCAGCGCGAGCTAGCGCAGTACATCGATCTCTCTGCCCTCAGTGGCGTGTTGACCGTAGATCGAGTCGTGGCGTAACGTCCGCGACAGCACGGACGCCAGCACGCAGGCGACCAGCAAACCGGGCAGTAAAAAATATTGCCCGGTCATTTCACAGACCATCAGCGCCGACATAATGGGCGCATGCGTGGTCGCGGCGAGTAGCGTCGCCATCCCCGCCAGCCCAAGCAGAATCGCCGTCTCAGCGCCCGGCAGCCACAGCGCGAAAAGCTGTGCAAACAGCATCCCTGTCGCCATGCCGACAAACAGCGTGGGCGTGAATACCCCGCCCGGCGCGCCCGATCCGCTGCTCGCCAGCACCGCCATCAGTTTACAGATAAAGACGCCTGCAACGATCGACAGCAGCGGTGGGGCGAGCAGGAAAGCCTGCACCACGCTGTAGCCGTTCCCCCACACCTTCGGCGTCAGAAGAGACAGCAGCCCGACGATCGCACCGCCGAGCGCCAGCTGCCACGGCGGCGAAAGCTTAAGGCGCAGGAACAGCCCGTGGCTGAACCCCATCAGCCACATCAGCAGCGGTCCGCAAAGACCCGCCAGCAGCCCCATGGCGAGCAGCAGGGCATAATCAGTTGCGGTTAGTGTGCCGCTCAAATGGACCGCGTAGAGCGTGCCGGTTCCCGGCGCCAGGAGCTGCGTGGTGAGAAGCGCCACTACCGCCGCGATAACCACGGGCCCGAGCGAGGCCAGCATCAGCGTGCCAAACAGAATCTCCGCAATGAACAGGCTTCCGGCTAACGGAGCATGGTAGGCGCTGGCCATCCCGGCCGCGGCACCGCAGGCGATCCATAACTTCCATTCGGATTTGGGCGTAAAGCGCCGGGCAAAAAAGGAGGCGGCGAGGGCGGCAAGCAGGATCATCGCCCCTTCACGCCCGATGGCGCTTCCGCTGGCCACGACCAGCAGCGAGGCAAGGGATTTCACCAGGCTGGCGCCGTAATCAAACTGACCGTCGCCGGTCTCCAGCGCTTCCATATAATCGGTGGGGGCATGAGGCCGCTGGGCGGTTAGCCGTTGCCATCCCCAGAGCAACAGTCCCGCAGCCAGCCCGCCCAGCGCGGGCGTCAGCGCGCGCCGCCAGGGTGAGAGCGACGCGGCGGCATTCACCAGGCTGCCGCTGTCGTTGCTGAGAAGCAGCCACTCCAGCAGATACATGCTGTGGCGGAACACCGCCACGGCCAGCGCGGCCAGCACGCCGGTGACGGTAGCAATCAGCAGTCGACGAAACATCGCGCGGATGTCGGGGTACGTATGAAGACGTTGCATGGGTCGCGAGTAAACGGGAAAGATACAATATTGTGGCGGGAAATCGCGGGGTTAGCAAAAGGTATGCGTGCGGAAAAGCCGGGCGATGCCCGGCCGGAAAGATTAGTTCTCGCTATGTATATTCAGCGCCCGACGCGTACGACCTGAACTGAGATACTCGGCTATATAGTCCTGAGAAATCTCGCCGTTGTAGCGCCCGTCCTCATCCACGATCGGCATCCAGCTGGTGTTGCTCTCATACAGGCGTGACAGCACCACGCGCAGGTTGTCTTCGGCTTTGCCGGTCATGCGGAACGGATGCAGGATGTCGGCGCAGGTCCCGCTGGCGTTACGCGCTTCGCGACGCTTCACAAAGCCCAGCGGCTTGCCGTGCTCGTCAACCACGGTAATCGCGCGAATATCGTTATCATCCATGGTGGCAAAGGCTTCAGGCAGCGGCGTCGAACCCCGCACCGTAATGGTCGGCTGCTGGTCAGTGACGTCGCCCGCCGAGACCAGCAGCAGACGCTTCAGCGTGCGGTCCTGGCCGACAAACGAGCCGACAAACTCGTTCGCCGGTTTCGCCAGCAGTTCGTCCGGGCTGGCGCACTGGACGATTTTCCCCTGCCGGAACACCGCAATACGGTCGCCAAGCTTCAGGGCTTCATCGATGTCGTGGCTGACCAGCATGACGGTTTTTTTCAGCTTGCGCTGCATCTCGAGGAACTGGTTCTGGATCACCTCGCGGTTAATCGGGTCCACCGCGCCGAAGGGCTCATCCATCAGCAGCACCGGAGGATCCGCCGCCAGGGCGCGGATCACGCCGATGCGCTGCTGTTGGCCGCCGGACATCTCGCGCGGATAGCGATTCAGGAACTTATGCGGATCCAGCGCCACCATATCCATCAGCTCTTCGGCGCGGGTTTTGCAGCGCGCTTTATCCCAGCCCAGCATGCGCGGTACGACGGTAATGTTCTCTTCGATGGTCATGTTCGGGAACAGGCCAATCTGCTGGATCACGTAGCCAATATTGCGGCGCAGGGTGACGGTGTCCATCCCGCTGGTGTCTTCGCCGTTGATCAGGATCGTCCCGCTGCTCGGCGTAATGAGGCGGTTAATCATCTTCAGGGTGGTGGTCTTCCCGCAGCCGGACGGGCCGAGCAGGACGCACATTTCCCCTTCGGGTACGTTCAGGTTGACGTTGTCGACGGCCTTGAAGGTCTGGCCGTGCTTCTGTGAAAAGTGTTTGGTGAGATTTTCCAGTTTTATCATTATCGAATCCCCTTCGGAGTCAGAACCACCTGCAGACGGTGCAGCAGCCAGTCGAGCACAATCGCTAAAAGACAAATCATCAGCGCGCCCGCAATCAGCATGCGGATATCGCTTCCGCCGATGCCGTTGAGCAGCAGCAGGCCCAGACCGCCCGCGCCGATCACTGCGGCAATCGCCATCACGCCGATATTCATCACCACGGCGGTGCGGATCCCGCCGAAAATCACCGGCAGCGCCATCGGAATTTCGACCCAGCGCAGGCGCTGCCAGAAGGTCATGCCGATGCCGCGTCCGGCTTCACGCAGGCCCGGCGGCAGGCTGTCGAGCGCCGTATGGGTGTTACGCACAATCGGCAGCAGCGAGTAGAGAAACACCGCTGTGATCGCGGGCAGGGCGCCAATCCCCTGACCGATCAGCGAAAACAGCGGGATCATCAGGCCAAACAGCGCAATGGACGGAATGGTCAGCACGATGGTGGCTATCCCCAGCACCGGCGTCGCCAGCCACTTGTGGCGGACAATCAGAATGCCGAGCGGGACGCCGATGAGAATGGCTAAGCCCACGGCCAGCGCCACCAGCCAGAGATGCTGCAGCGTCAGGGTTAAGAGGTAGTCCCAGTTGTCCAGAATGTAGTGAATCGTCTCCATAGCGCCTCCTACAGCAGCTGTTTGCTACGCAGGAAATCACGGGCGACCTGCTGCGGTGACTGATGGTCGATATCCACCTTCTTGTTCAGTTCGGTGATAACGTCGTTGTTGAGCTGGGCCGAGAGGGTGTTGAGCGCCTCTTCCAGGCCCGGATTGGCCTCCAGCGTGTCCTTACGGACCACCGGGGTGACGGCATAGCTCGGGAAGAAGCCTTTATCGTCTTCCAGCACCTTGAGATCGAAGCCCTTCACGCGCCCGTCGGTGGTATAAATCAGCCCGGCGTCGACGAAGCCGTCGCGCACCGCGTTATAAACCAGACCGGGGTCCATCTGGCGGATCTGCGGGCGGTCCAGGTCCATCTTATAGGCGGCCTGAAGCGGCTTCATGCCGTCGCTGCGCCCGGCAAATTCCAGGTCTAAGCCCAGCAGCCAGTTTTTGTCCGGGTTGGTTTTACGGATCTGCTCAATCTTCGCCACCATCTCCGACATGGTGTTGATATGTTCCGCCTCGGCGCGCTTGCGCTGCATGGCGAACGCATAGGTGTTGTTCATGTCGGCGGGCTTGAGCCAGACCAGACCGTGCTTCGCGTCCAGACGTTTCACCGTCTCGTAAGACTCCTGGGGCGACATGCGCTTGTTGATGTGGTTAAAGATGATTAATGACGTGCCGGTATATTCCCAGGTCATATCAATCTGTTTGTTGATCATCGCGTTGCGGGAGATCACCGTGGCGATATTGGTTTGCGGCTGCACCTGAAAGCCTTTCTTTTGCAGGTACTGCACGGTCATCGCCGAGAGAATGTGCTGCTCGGTAAAGCTCTTGGTTGCCAGAATCAGCGGGGCCGCAATGGTCTGGCCGGTGAACAGCGCCGCGGCACACAGCGCCGCCAGGCCGGATATCAGTCTCATAAAAGCTCCTTGTTATTGTTATCGAGCGAGATGGGGACTCATCACGCGACCCAGCGCCGCCAGCAGGGTATCGAGGATCAGGGCGAACAGGGCGGTGGCCGCCGCGCCGAGGATCAGGGTCGGGAAATCGTTCAGATAAATGCCGGGGAAAATCAGCTCGCCGTAGCTGCTGGCGCCGATCAGGAACGCCAGCGGTGCGGTACCGACGTTAATGGCGGTGGCGATGCGGATCCCCGAGAGCATGACCGGCCAGGCGGCAGGCAGCTCCACCTGGCGCAGACGCTGCCATTTGGTCATCCCGATGCCGTTTGCCGCTTCCAGCAGCGACGGTGGGACCGAGCACAGCCCGGCATAGGTGTTGCGCACGATCGGCAGCAGCGAGGCGAGGAACAGGGCGATGATGGCCGGCGTATCGCCAATACCAATCACCACCATCGCCAGCGCCAGCACGGCCAGCGGCGGCAGGGTGTTGCCGACATTAAAGATTTGCATCACATATTCGGCGATACCCCGCGCGGCCGGGCGGCTCAGCAGAATACCGGCCGGAATACCCACCAGCAGGGCAAAGAACATTGATGAGAAAACCAGAATCATATGCTGTTGCCCGAGATAGATCAGGTCAACCTGACGCGCTTTGATGGTCTCCAGCCCGATCCCCCAGACGAGGAGGGCGAGAACCACGATAATGGCGCCGACAAACAGCAGCGAACGTTTGAGTAATGGGTGCATTGCGGTGTGTCTCCCTGTGCGCATGCGTTATAGCAACCACCGGTTGCCTGTTGTTATGCCATGTTTCGGCAGGGGTAATTGACCTATAGCAAGCGTTTGGGAAGGGTTCCAGCGAAGGGGGAAAATCAGTAACCCTATGAAACTAGTGGCAACCTGAGGTCAGGCCTTATGGCGTAAGGCCTGATTGTGGGGCGGGCAGAATAGTCCTAAAGCGAATCTTTAGATGTGACAGTGTCACATCTAAAGGGCTTTTATGCCGATTACAGGTCATTACCTTCATAGAGGGGCGCGAACCCGTCGAACCCGCGACGAGACGGTGATAATTGAGACGGTGGCGACAACCGCGAGCATCACGCCCAGCGCCAGCATAGCGTTGAAGCCAATCCATCTGAACAGCAGCAGCCCCGCAATACCGCCCGTAATGAACGAAAAAAGGGTGGTTAAGTGGGTTTTTAGCTGACTTTTTTGCGCCGCCGTATCTTTGGAGTAATCCCTGCGCAGCATCGCCACCATGACGGAGGCCAGGGAAATCCCCGCGTCCGTCAGCGTGCCGGTAATGTGCGTCGATCTTACCCGTCCGCCGGAAAGCTGCGTGGAGGTGGAATTATGAATGCCCATCAGAAAGCAGAGAAAAAGAATAATCTCGCGATTGCTGGTGAGCGCATGAAAATACATTTCGTAGAAGGAAACGCCGGTCAGTAATATCCCCTCGACAAAAAGGATCTGGCAAAAAACCAGCCTGACGTTATGGATAATTCCCCATATCACGATCGTGCGCGCAATAATGGCGCCAGCCACAAAAGAGAGAATTATCGAGCCGAAGAAAATCATATCGCTCAGATCGGTAGAAGAAACTTCGCTGGATAACTGTGAGGTGTTGCCGGTCATGTGTGAGGGAAAAAAACCAAATGCCCCGAGGGCGATGGCGTTCAGCAAACCTGCTGAGGTCGCCAGCCAGAGAGCAAGCCGGCGATCCTCCTTATGCGTTCGTTCTTTCTTGAGTTTAATCAGCAAGAATACCTCCGGGTTGAGCTTTGCCTGACTATTCAGGCTAGCAAAGCGGTGCAACGGGCTGTCCAGGATATGGCTTAATTATTATTCCCTCTGACGACAATCAGGGTTTCGTAATTAAATAAAACAGCCTCGTTGCGGTATTCATTCAGGCATTAAGTTTTATATCATGCCGTTATTGCCGTGACGCAAAAATGCCGGACGCTGGTTAAGGCGCTCGAACCAGGCCTCAATGGCGGGCACGTCTGGCTTATCAAACGGCGTCATTTTCCAGCGATTCACCGACAGCCCAAGCACCACGTCCGCGAGGGTAAACGTCTCGCCCGCCGCAAAGGCCCCGGTGCGCTGCAGCTGGTTTTCCAGAATGGTGATGCAGTGGTTCCACTCTTTGATTCCCGCCGCAATGCGCTCAGGGTCGTTAAAGTCCGGGTTTTTACGCCCCAGCGCCGGGAAGACATAGCGCCAGGCGTTGTTAAATTCAGTGGCCTGCCAGTCCATCCAGCGCTCAACGTTGGCGCAGGCCTGCGGTTCTGCGGGCAGCAGATCGTGACGTTCGGCCTTGCGCGCCAGATAACGGCAGATGGAATTGGACTCCCACAGCACGAAATCACCGTCAATCAGCACCGGCACCATGGCGTTGGGGTTCAGGGCGCGAAAGGCATCCGTTTCCGTCGAGGCAAAACCGCTGCCGTAATCTTCCTGCTGATAGGCTATGCCCGCTTCTTCGCAGGTCCAGAGCACTTTACGAACGTTGATGGAGGTGGTTTTGCCGAGGATGGTGATCATTGCGCAGGTGTCCTTTAGAGGATGTTATTGTTTAAAAACAATACACCAGATGTGCCAGAGAGGTTGGGGCAAAATTTGGTGGGGCGTGCTCTGTCTGACCCCGGTGAACGTTTCTTGAAGGCGCCTCGCAAACCGCAAAGTAACCTTATGAAATTCAGCGTTATGTCTTTTCCTCTACGAGGCGCGGTCGTAAAGTGCCTGCGTTGCGGCACATCCGCAATCGGGCGTAGGAACCCGTCAACCATATAGTGACATTACGTATGTCGCAGCAGTGCCGATCTCGTTACAATAACGGTGGCGCTGACGGAGCAGCCGTAAGGCTGGCCGTTTTCTATATGGGCGGTATTCCTACCTCTGTCAGCGCTACCCCCCGAGCGTAGGAACTCAAAGGGTGGTTAAATAAACTCCATATAGAAGGAAGCCTTGTATGGCGACTATCCCAACATTGACTTATCTCCCGTCTGACGAAAACGTCATTCTGCAACGTATCTCCCGACCGCTTCCGGCCGATGCCGATCTCTTTGACGTCGCCGACAACTGCGCCGCGCTGGTGAGCGTGCTGGTCGAAACCGATGATGTCGCGAGCCGTAATGCGCTGTGCGAGCGTCTCCTTGAGGCTCTGCGCAGGCTGCGCGCACTCTGCGATGCCGATCTTCCGCCATACCTGATTGAACAGTTGATCATGGGTGAGAAAACCAACTCCTGCGTGCCCGACTGCTGGCAGGACACCTTAACGCAGGTGGACTACGTTCTGGCGCTGACGCAAGCCGTTATGGGGGGAACGCTGCCCGCTCACGTAGTGAAGGAGCTGACAGGCCTGCTGCACGATATGGTGTGGCTGCTGGCTGAGTTTGTGAAGGAGCCGCGCATTACTGCGCATTAAGGGGCTGGCGTGGAGGGGCGGCAGCGCCCCTTTGAAAGAGTGATTAACGCGATCGGTTCCCGGTATCCAGAAGCGATGTACCGTAGGAGTTGTCGATGGTACAAAGCCAGCGACCATCGCTTTCCTGCCGAAAAACATAGGTCGCGCGGCGCGACATTTCCGTTATTCCACCCTGACCATCAGGAAAACGCAGAACGGTTTCCATGATAACGAGGGCATTACCACCTCCTTCGATCACCTGCATCTCTCCTTGTTTCACAATCAATTGGTTCTGAAAATAATCCGAGATGGCAATAAACGCGTTGCGGATGTTTTCTTTGCCTTTAACCGTCATGCCGGGCTTGACCACCAGAGCCGCATCGTCGGCGTAGTACTCCATCAGGGCGTCATAGTTTTTGTTTGTGATGGCGTGGTCACAGGATTCGATGATCTGGTGTAGCGGATGTGGGGTCATGCGTATTTCCTCAGAGAGGGGGAAAGCGTATTAACTTAACAGTCTGGCGTGTTTGTATAGCTACCAGGTTTTGTGGTTGGAAGGTTTAGCATAGAAGCGGATAGTTTTAAGGTTACGCCTGCTATGAATTGTGAGCTCAACGGGGTGATTTCTAAACTGATATCAAGTCATTAAAACCTTCATCTGTCAGGTTTTGTGTCAGCAGTCCCTACAGCAGGATAATAACTTCCTTGGGTAACTAAAGATTTTTTGCACAAAGTCGATAACTCCCCGGAAGACAGTCATTTGACGAAACAGTATTTATCAGGGGAAAAAAAGTTGAGATTTCTAACATTGTTTATCCTCCTTATTGCTATTACCTTACATGCCGAAGAACATGATTATGGCCCACCTGTCTCTGTATGCCTGAACAAACATACCTTTCCCTATATCAACACGATGATTCCAGCTGAAAATATTGTTAATGACGCTTATCTGGCGTGCCAGGGTGTCGTTGATGAATGGAATCGTGAGAGAGAATCCTTGCCCAAAGAAATGGTCATCAAGCAGAATAAGGAGTTGCGTGATATGTATATCAGGATGATTGAGATCCGTCGGAAAGCGAGTGCACACAAAAAATGAGGGGCCCTTGTATCGATTGATTAGAACAAAAAGCAGACACTTAACGTGTGTCATGGAAACGCTTTGATTATTCGTAAAATATGAGAGCGCGAATTCACATCATCGTTGAATACTATTTTATTAATAAAGGGATGACTTATGAAAGCAGGTGTTTTTTTAAATCTATTATTATTGACGTTATCATTTGATGTCGCGGCATTTACTCAATTCAAACCGGCGGTCTTAAATGCTGCTCTTTTATTCGATCATGATGCAACAACCGGGAACGTAAAACATAGCCTCCAGTGGATGCGGGATGTTACAGGTAAACTTCAGGTTATGACAGAAGTTAGATATGATCGCAGCGGATGCTTTACGAGTATCAACATGGTTGACAAGGCAAATGATCGAGAGTTTCATTTGGTCAATAAAGATGGCTTACTGACGTCACTTAAAGGCCAGCGTATTACCGGAAAAATAAATGAGCGCTGCGAAATTACTGAGCTTGAGAATGAAAAAGGTAATTACTTACTCAGTTATAATATACGTGGCTTGCTGGAAAAAATAATCGACAAAGATACGGGCGAAGTTGTAGAGCGATATGAATATCACAACAGCCAATTCCCCGTTCGCATAATAAACTACAAAGATCCAAAAGATGAACGCATCGTTTACCCATCCGGGAGTGCGCAATTCCTTGACTCAGAATTAGTGTCGAAAAGAGAGGACATCACTTTCATGGTGAAGCAAAGCTGTGCCTACACCGCTGATGGTAATGCAGATAAATGCTCGCTGATAGCATCCACTAACGACGACTATCGTGACTCAAGCCTCGTATGGATTTCTAATCACAAAAATGAATATTTCTAAATTATATTAAAAGGACTGAACCCACGTCACCTTCCCGAAAGGTTGATTAACGTCCTATTTTTTTTGTCAGTGCATCATCTCCTGCTTTGAAACGATGGTATCGTTAACATCAATCAGCAGGAGAGTACTACAGACAGCCAAAAAGCCGTAAGCAGTTATCTGCTTACGGCTTCCAGAACGGTGATGATTTTCTGACAATCAGGCCGCTTTCACAGCCCTGATTTTTTTTGCGTCAGCCGCGTCGGAGTCTGTTTTATCCGCTACAGCTGGAGCAGTGAGATCGGGAAGCTTGCTGGTACGCAGAATATGCTGCACGGTCTCTTTCTGCTCGGCGAGATACAGGCCAAGATTTTCAGCCTGCGTTTCATCCATCTGCATTCCGCTTTGTAACAGCCAGTCGGTGAACGCGTCGGCCATATCGAGCAGCTTGTCGTGAGCGTCAGCCTCTTTCTTACTGGCAAATGTCATTTTCTCTTCACCTTTTCTTACGACAACAAATTTTGTTTCAACAGCCATCGTGCACCTCGTTATACTGTATTTATATACAGTATAGCAGCAACAGATCGACGTTGCAGCAAAATATGCATTACTGGTGAAGCTGCTGCGTTTCGGGGCCACCCATACTGCGTCGCCATGCCCCAGGCGCCTGACCATACTGGCGCTTAAAGCTGCGGTTGAAGGACTGCTGGGAGTCAAAGCCCAGCGCGATCGCCACGTTCAGAATCGGTTCGTCGCTGTGGGATAACCGCTCAACCGATTTTTGCAGCTTTTGCGCGCGAATATACCCGGCGAGGGGATAGCCCGTATGCTCTTTGAACAGGCGCTGGAGGTGCCATTTCGAGTAGCCGGAACGCCTGGCGACGGTCTCAATGTCCAGGCGGCTGTCCAGGTTGTTGTCGATCCAGTCGAGTAAATCATGCATAAATGCGCCAGTGTTCATCTGGTTACCCCCACGCAGCGGATGAAAAAGTATCTTTGTCTGTTGCATTTAAAGGTGGCGCGTTTTTGCAGTAATTGCAAGTTTTATTGTTGCATTTAAATCCCTGACCGAAACGGGTCTTTTCACATCCACTCAAATAGCACATAAAGTGCAACAATTATTCTTGCACTTAGTTAAGCGCCTTCCTACAATCGCCGCGAATAGTGTATTCGCAACTGTTACAGTTTTGTGGCGATGAACGACACAAATGGCCTTAAGACAGCCCCCGGACAAAGGAAGTGGCGCGGTGCCTCCTGCTGCGTCTTGCCCGGTGGCGACAATTATCGGAATAAAAATAATGAGCCTGCAAAAAACCTGGGGTAATTCTCCTCTGAGCGCGCTGGGGGCCATGTTGCTCTCCGTGCTGCTCGTCGGGTGCGATAACAGCGTCGCGCAAAATGCCGCGCCACCTGCGCCTGCCGTGAGTGCCGCTGACGTGGTGGTGAAATCGATTAGCCAGTGGGATAGCTTTAACGGCCGGATTGAAGCGGTGGAGAGCGTTCAGCTGCGCCCGCGCGTGTCCGGCTACATTGATAAGGTGAATTACACCGACGGCCAGGAAGTGAAGAAGGGCGAGGTGCTGTTCACCATTGATGACCGTACCTATCGCGCCGCGCTGGAGCAGGCGCAGGCGAACCTGGCGCGGGCCAAAACGCAGGCCAGCCTCGCGCAAAGTGAGGCTAACCGTACCGATAAGCTGATCAATACCCATCTGGTCTCACGGGAAGAGTGGGAGCAGCGTCGCTCGGCTGCCGTTCAGGCGCAGGCCGATATTCGCGCCGCGCAGGCGGCGGTTGACGCAGCCCAGCTCAACCTGGACTTCACCAAAGTGACCGCGCCTATCGATGGTCGCGCCAGCCGGGCGCTGATCACCAGCGGGAACCTGGTGACTGCGGGCGATACCGCCAGCGTCCTCACCACGCTGGTCTCGCAGAAGACGGTGTACGTCTACTTTGACGTGGACGAGTCAACCTACCTTCACTATCAAAACCTGGCCCGCAGCGGGCAGGGGGCGTCCAGCAATCACACGGCGCTGCCGGTTGAGATTGGCCTGACGGGCGAGGAGGGCTATCCCCATCAGGGCAAAGTGGATTTCCTGGATAACCAGCTCACGCCGAGCACCGGGACCATCCGCATGCGCGCGCTGCTGGATAACTCACAGCGTCAGTTCACGCCGGGACTGTTTGCCCGCGTACGCCTGCCGGGCAGCGCGGAGTTCAAAGCTACGCTTATCGACGACAAGGCGGTGCTGACCGATCAGGATCGTAAATACGTTTATATCGTGGATAAAGAGGGGAAAGCGCAGCGTCGCGACATTACGCCGGGTCGTCTGGCAGACGGTTTACGCATCGTGCGGCAGGGGCTGAACCCTGGCGACAAAGTCATCGTCGAGGGTTTACAGAAAGTGTTTATGCCGGGTATGCCGGTTAATGCCAAAACCGTAGCCATGACCGCCAGCGCCGCCCTCAACTGATCACTTGACCTGAGAATCCAACCCATGGACTTTTCCCGCTTTTTTATCGACAGGCCGATCTTTGCTGCCGTCCTGTCGATTCTGATTTTTATCACAGGGTTAATCGCCATCCCGCTGCTGCCGGTGAGCGAATACCCTGACGTCGTGCCGCCAAGCGTGCAGGTGCGCGCCGAGTACCCGGGCGCCAACCCGAAAGTGATTGCCGAGACCGTGGCGACGCCGCTGGAAGAGGCGATCAACGGCGTTGAGAACATGATGTACATGAAATCCGTCGCGGGCTCGGACGGCGTGCTGGTGACCACCGTGACCTTCCGTCCGGGGACTGACCCGGATCAGGCGCAGGTTCAGGTGCAGAACCGCGTCGCGCAGGCCGAAGCGCGTCTGCCGGAGGACGTGCGGCGTCTGGGCATTACCACCCAGAAGCAGTCGCCCACGCTGACGCTGGTGGTGCATCTGTTTTCGCCAAACGGTAAGTACGATTCGCTGTATATGCGCAACTACGCCACGCTGAAGGTGAAGGACGAGCTGGCGCGCCTGCCCGGCGTCGGCCAGATCCAGATTTTCGGCTCCGGCGAGTACGCGATGCGCGTCTGGCTGGACCCTAATAAAGTGGCGGCGCGCGGGCTGACCGCCTCGGACGTGGTCACGGCGATGCAGGAGCAAAACGTACAGGTCTCCGCCGGTCAGCTTGGTGCCGAGCCGCTGCCGAAAGAGAGCGACTTCCTGATCTCCATTAACGCCCAGGGCCGCCTGCATACCGAAGAAGAGTTTGGCAATATTGTCCTGAAAACAACGCAGGATGGTACGGTCGTCCGCCTGCGCGACGTGGCGCGGATTGAAATGGGCTCCGGGAGCTATGCCCTGCGTTCCCAGCTGAACAATAAAGACGCGGTCGGGATTGGTATCTTCCAGTCGCCGGGGGCGAACGCCATCGATCTGTCTAACGCGGTGCGCGCGAAAATGGACGAACTGTCCACGCGCTTCCCGGCAGACATGAAGTGGGCGGCACCTTACGATCCGACGGTCTTTGTGCGTGATTCGATCCGTGCGGTGGTGCAGACGCTGCTGGAAGCGGTGGTGCTGGTCGTGCTGGTGGTGATTCTGTTCCTGCAAACCTGGCGCGCGTCGATCATTCCGCTGATCGCGGTGCCGGTGTCGGTGGTGGGTACCTTCAGCATTCTCTACCTGCTGGGCTTCTCGCTGAATACCCTCAGCCTGTTCGGGCTGGTGCTGGCCATCGGTATCGTGGTGGACGACGCCATCGTGGTGGTGGAAAACGTCGAGCGAAATATCGAAGAGGGGCTTGCGCCGCTTGCGGCCGCGCACCAGGCGATGCGTGAAGTGTCCGGGCCGATTATCGCGATTGCGCTGGTGCTGTGCGCGGTGTTTGTGCCGATGGCGTTTCTGTCGGGCGTTACCGGCCAGTTCTACAAGCAGTTTGCGGTGACGATCGCGATATCGACGGTGATTTCAGCGATTAACTCGCTGACGCTCTCTCCGGCGCTGGCGGCACTGCTGTTAAAGCCCCACGGCGCGCCGAAAGATTTCCCGACCCGGCTTATCGACCGTCTGTTCGGCTGGATTTTCCGTCCGTTTAACCGCTTTTTCCTCCGCAGTTCAAACGGCTATCAGGGGCTGGTGGGCAAAACGCTGGGACGGCGCGGTGCGGTATTCGTGGTTTACCTGCTGCTGCTCTGTGCCGCAGGCGTCATGTTTAAAGCGGTGCCCGGCGGGTTTATTCCCACGCAGGACAAGCTGTACCTGATTGGCGGCGTGAAAATGCCGGAAGGCTCCTCGCTGGCCCGCACCGATGCGGTGATCCGCAAAATGAGCGAAATCGGGATGAATACCGAAGGCGTGGATTATGCGGTCGCGTTTCCGGGGCTGAACGCGCTGCAGTTCACCAATACACCGAATACCGGGACGGTCTTCTTTGGCCTGAAGCCGTTCGACCAGCGTAAACATTCCGCGGCGGAAATTAACGCGGAGATTAACGCGAAAATCGCGCAAATCCAGCAGGGCTTTGGCTTCTCCATTCTGCCGCCGCCGATTTTAGGGCTGGGTCAGGGGTCGGGCTATTCCCTGTACATTCAGGATCGCGGTGGTCTGGGCTATGGCGCGCTGCAAAACGCGGTGAACACCATGTCCGGTGCAATCATGCAGACGCCGGGGATGCATTTCCCGATCTCAACCTACCAGGCTAACGTGCCGCAGCTGGACGTCCAGGTTGACCGCGACAAGGCGAAAGCGCAGGGCGTGTCGCTGACCGATCTTTTCGGGACGCTGCAAACCTATCTGGGCTCGTCGTACGTCAATGATTTCAACCAGTTCGGGCGTACCTGGCGCGTGATGGCGCAGGCCGACGGGCAGTTCCGCGACAGCGTGGAAGATATTGCGAATCTGCGTACCCGCAACAGCCAGGGCGAAATGGTGCCGATTGGCAGTATGGTGAACATCACGACCACCTACGGGCCGGATCCGGTGATCCGTTACAACGGCTACCCGGCGGCGGACCTGATTGGCGATGCCGACCCGCGCGTGCTCTCATCTGCACAGGCGATGACGCAGCTGGACGCGATGTCTAAGCAGATCCTGCCGAACGGGATGAACATTGAATGGACGGATCTGAGCTTCCAGCAGGCCACCCAGGGCAACACGGCGCTGATCGTCTTCCCGGTCGCGGTGCTGCTGGCGTTCCTGGTCCTGGCGGCGCTGTATGAAAGCTGGACGCTGCCGCTGGCGGTGATCCTCATCGTGCCGATGACCATGCTCTCCGCGCTGTTTGGCGTCTGGCTGACCGGGGGCGATAACAACGTCTTCGTGCAGGTGGGGCTGGTGGTGCTGATGGGGCTGGCCTGTAAAAACGCCATTCTTATCGTGGAGTTTGCCCGCGAGCTGGAAATTCAGGGTAAAGGCATCATGGAGGCCGCGCTGGAGGCGTGCCGCCTGCGTTTACGCCCGATTGTGATGACCTCCATCGCCTTTATTGCCGGGACCATTCCGCTGATCCTCGGCCACGGCGCGGGCGCAGAAGTACGCGGCGTCACCGGGATCACGGTGTTCTCCGGTATGCTGGGGGTGACGCTGTTTGGTCTGTTCCTGACGCCGGTGTTCTACGTGACGCTGCGTAAGTTCGTCACGCGCGGCAAAAAAGAGGAAAGGGACGTGCTGCCCGCGTAGGGACGTTGCTGATAATAAAAAACCGCCTTCACAGTGAAGGCGGTTTTTTTTCGCATCAGGTAAACGTTATGACGTTTTTTGATACTGGGCAATGAGGTCGGGGAGCGAATCCCATCCGCTGCTGTCGGCGTTTTTCACCGCTTCCAGGGCGCTAGCCACGGTATGGCGCTCCAGCACCGCTAACGACGCCTGCTCGGCCTCTTCGGAAATCGATTTAAAGTACCAGCAGGCGTTAGCGCTGACCACGCAGCGGGCCGGTACGTCAGGGCGCGACGCCCACAGTTTTTTATCTTCGATGACCGAAAGGTAGATGTCGCGCAGGGTGATCTCTTCCGGCGGGCGACCAAGATGAATGGAGCCGTTACGGCCAAGCGTTGAGACGATAATGCCGTCTCGCGTCAGCGGAACCATCAATTTGCGGATGAAGCTCGGGTTTGCTTCCAGACCGTAGGCCAGAATCGCGCTTGTCGAACGTTCACCCAATTGCTCCGCCATCGCTACGCTGAGAACCATCTGCAAAGCTGTCGGGAAGCGGTAATCTAACATTTCTCTGTCCTGGGTTGCGGTGAATCTTGTTCTTTTTGGCACCGCAGAGGTGAATAAGCAATAAACAACAATATAACAAATACGGTAATTATTTTGAAGCAATCTGCGGCATTTGCGATCAAACCCCCTGTTCTGCTTTAGCTAAACGTGCGGTTCGGGAAGTCAACCGTGACCAGGAGGCCACCTTCTGCAGATGAACCCAGATTTACGCTGCTGTTGTGCTGCTGCGCCACCGCTTTGACGATGGCAAGCCCCAGCCCGCTGCCGCTCTGCACCTGATTGGGATCGCGGAAAAAGCGGTCGAACACGCGCTCCCGCAGTTCAGGCGGAATACCCGGGCCCGCATCGGAGACGCGCAGCTGAACGACGCGATCGCAGGCGCTCACGTCGACCTGAATCCGCCCGCCCTCGGGGCTGTACTTCACGGCATTCTCAATGAGATTATCAATCAGCGACACCAGGCGTTCCCTGACGCCGTGGATCCAGACGTCATCCTCGGCAAAGAATTCCAGCTCAATTTTGCGCGCAGACGCTAGCGGTTCCAGCTCGGCCATTCGTTCTTGAATAAGCGTTGTCAGCGGCACGGATTCCATCGCCGTATCAATGCGCGCTTCGCTGTGCATCATCAGCAGCAGCTGATTGACGAGGCGCGCGGCGCGGCTGTTGCTGCGAATCACGCCCGCAAGCAGCTCCTTCTGGCTCTCGCTGATGACCCAGGACTGCAGCGCCTCCACGTTGATGCGCATCGCCGCGAGGGGGGTACGCAGCTCGTGCGCGGCATCCGCGATGAAAATCCGCTCCCTTTCCGCGCTTTCACGCACCCTGGCAAGGAAGTCGTTGATCGCGTCCACCATCTGGCGAAGCTCCCGGTGCTTCGGTACGGCTCTTAAAGGGGAGAGATCGTCCGGCGTGCGTAACGTAATTTCATTGACCACATTATTCCATGGACGCATCGCAATGCGGATTGAGAGCCACGCGGGAAACAGCAGAAACGGGAAGCAGACCAGCAGCGGCAGGATGTAGTACCCGCGAGAGTTCAGATAGATAAAGAAGTTCCAGCCGCTGGCTGGCGTGAAGAGGGTGACCTCCACGTCAGAGTGAGGGGATTTAAGGGTGCGGCTGGTCCAGGTACGATCTTCACTCTGGACGTGCTCCAGTTCGCCGAACCGGGTGTTTGTTATCCCCGCGGGCGCACCGTCGGAGGCAAAAATAACGGCATTATTCTTGCGAACGATGAGGTTAATCGATAGCACGGGATCTTCCCCTCCGCCGTAACCTTCCCGCAGGGCCTGGCTAAAGGCTTCCAGCACGGCGGTACGATCCTGCGGACGTCCGTCCATACGCTCAACCAGGGTAAAAATGGTTTCGTATGTTTTACTGCCCGTGAGGATGGGAGGGCTGCGCAGGTCCTCCCACAGAATGAAGGTTAGAAAAAGACACCACAGCAGGGTCAGCAGAAGCATCTGGGCGATGATAATTCGGCGCACCAGCGTCGGGCGCCTCAGGTGATACCAGACGTTTTGCATTAACCGCTCACCTTTTGAATGGAGACGGTATCAATGACGTACCCGACGCCCCGGACCGTTCGCACATAGCCGTCGCCGATTTTCCGCCGCAAATTTCCCATATGCACGTCGAGCGCGTTGCTGAGGTTCTCTTTGTTGCCGAATATCCTTTCCTCCAGAAACCGCCGGGTCAGCACGCGGTCCGCGCGCAGCATCAACGTTTCCAGCAGCGCGTATTCACTGGCCGTTAAATCGATATGGCGCGCACTCACCGTCACGCGGCGCGTTGGGACATGAAGGGATAGCCCGCGAATTTCTATCGCCTCATTTTCAAAACCGTAGCTGCGCCGTGCAAGGGCTCGCACTCGCGCCAGCAGCTCGGCGAGAATAAAGGGTTTGACGAGATAGTCGTCCGCGCCGGCATCCAGCCCGTACAGGCGATCCTGCAATGTCCCTCGCGCCGTCAGGATGATGACGGGGATCCCCTTGAGCTGCTGGCGCAAACGCGTCATCAGGCTCATGCCATCGCCGTCGGGCAGCCCCAGGTCGAGCAAAATAAGTTCCGGCACGCAGACGTCAAGCTGATGCAGCGCATCCTCTTTACGGCGAACCCATATGACGTCAAACCCTTGATCTGAGAGGGCGATACGTACGCCATTGCCGAGATCCAGGTCGTCTTCGATAAGTAGAATTTTCACATTGGTAACGGTATCAACCGTGAATGAAGAATTTCTTAAGAAAAAAACGGTAGCAGGAAATCTGTCCGGATGACAGCGCCCGCGCGCGCTTCAGTCTTTCTTCATTTTCGGCTCATAAGAACCTTAGGGTCACGCTTCAAAATGGGCGTTCCGGCGTTTAACCGCCTGCATCGTCATCATTTGCATCCATAAGGACTTCCTTAATGAGAAATATCGAACTGCGTCATACGTTCCCTCATTTACTTTCGGGCCGCTGCCTGAAAACCCTCGTGCCGGGCGTCGTTCTGGCGTTACTGGCTACGCCTGTACTGGCGGAAGAACAGCGCCAGGGTAACGTCTTAACCCTGGGGGGCGGCGTGGATGTGGGGCCGCGCTACTCGGGTTCAGATAAAACCCGCATCTCAGCGGCTCAGGTAGTGGATTATTCCATGGCAAATGGCTTCTTCATCGGCACCACGCGTGGGATCGGTTACGGTAACAACGTTGGCAACCTGGATTACAGCGCAGCGCTGAGCTATCGAACGGGCCGTAAAGATAAAGACGTGAGCAGCGATTCCATCAGCTCCGGCAGCGACGAGCTGCGGGGGATGGGTGAGATTAAAGGCTCGGCTATCGTGGTGCCCGGGCTGGGGTACAAGGTGACCGACTGGCTGAATCTGCAGCTGCAGGCTGAGGTTCCGGTGTCTGAGAGAGACAACGGAGAGGCAGTGCATTTCGGCTTGAGCAGCCCGCTCTATACCTCACCAACAAATGCGGTGACGCTGGCGCTGACCGGCAGTTGGGGATCCGACAAGTATATGCAGACGTATTACGGGGTCAACGCCGCCCAGTCGGCCGCATCGGGCTTTGCCCGACATGACGCCGGGGCCGGGATTTATGCCTGGTCGATGAACCTTGACTGGACCCACAAGCTCACCTCTCGCTGGAGCGTGCTTGCCTCAGCGGGCGTGGCGCAGCTGACGGGGGATGCGGGTGATAGTCCCATTGTGCAACGCAAAACGTCGCCCACGGGGAGTTTGAAGGTGACGTACAGTTTTTAATTGTGGGTTGCGGCGGCTGGTGGTCTTGAGCCGTATATAAGCCGCTCCGGTTTAGATGGCGGGGCGGAACCTCTTGCTGACAATTACAGCACACGTGGTTGACGGATTTATCTAAAGCTCCATTGTGCTGTGATGACAAACACGGAGGGGATGATAATACCCACATCCATGCCAAAATAAGACGTAAAATTATACTGGAATCCGTGATATATGTAGGGGGAAAATCCTATCCCGGTTACTTTTTTAAAATCATGGTATGAACCATGGTCGCCACAATCATCGAATGTATCAAAGAAAAATTCGCCTACATATCCATAGATTCCCTTAAAAACCCAACCGTTATTCCACCCAGCCCAGTCTCTTCTTACGCCGGCAGCCAGACATCTGTCATTAAAGCTGTTTTTCATCGTGCCTAGCACAACACTATATTTCGATGTATCCGAAAATTTCCTCTCCACGGATATAAACTTGTTTTCAAAGTTCTCCGTGTATTGTCCGTGATTATTTGTCAGATGATAAACGTATGAGCCCGTGTTTATAGAATACAGATTTATTTCATCTGCAGAGCAATTCCATGTAACCAGATAAAAACTTCCTCACCACAGCCATGCGGGGCATCTCTTACGGGCTGTCTGCTTATGTCGAATATTATCCATACTCGCTCACTTTGGCTAACGTACTGAATTTATAAGAACTAATATTTGGCCTGCAGCTGTACAAATTTTAGCATACATACGGAAAGTTGAGATCTTGCGTCACGGGAACGGGACAATGTTCGCTTTCGGTGCAGACAACGCGGACCTTGTCAGACAGTTCCATGCGGCAGGCCTCCTTGCGGGAGGGAAGAATGAAGGCGCGCCGGGTACACGACCCGCGTATGGCCCTTGCCTATCTGCGCAATCCTGATGGGAATAAGCTGGCATGTGTTTGTCAGCATTATTCTCCGCAAACAGATGAGTATTCAAAGGAACAATAGTTACTTTTTAGGATGTTTAGTGGTGACTAAATCAGCCGTGTAATAGGGCGTCCCCTGCGAGTCATCTCAATTCAGTACACGGCTGGTACAGTCCGCCTCTGGCTCGATGCGGACGATCTGACTGAGCTTAAGGTCCGCTGTGAGCGAGGAGCGAAAGTTAACAGTTCATCTCGCACCCAAATAGTCGCATTACTAACATTGCTGCGTGTTAATCAACAGGGAGCAAGTAACTCTTATTTTCTTGATAAGCTTTGTATGGTATGAATAAACCTTACAAAGTTATGAAGAAGCTCGTGATTTTCCTCTGAGATACCATCTGGATCAAAGTGCATCACGTCGTTACGAATTATTCTGACCTTGTCGAGCTCTTTAGTAAAGATTTTTTTATCTATTTGAAGTTCGGTTTTTTTCCACAATTCTGGATTTTCAAAAAGTCGTATATATTCCCCAAAGGTTAAATCTGCAACCGACTCTATAACCCGCTCGCTGTCAGATGGATTAACTATGCTAACAAGCTCATCTTTCGTAAATTTACCATCTATCAGCTTACGAATATGATTTTCGATTTCAGATAGTAAAAGAAAAGGTTCTGACAACTGTCTGAACTGAGAGCTAAGATCGGTAGTAGTTATAATCCCACTAATTCTTTGATCAGCAGATCGTACTAATACGTAAGCATACTCAATAATTCTAGGTAGTGCAGAAAAAATAGAGTCGCTGGCGTTTATTTCCCTGTGTGGCTTCATATAATCACGCACAACCGCAGATTCGGATTTGGTCAACGCTAGTTTTGGAGCAATGCTTTCCCAACTAATGACACCTTTAACATCTCGCTCGCTGGTCATAACGGGTAGTTGAGAGTAGTCATGCCGTAACATCAATGTGATGGCTTCTGTTAATGTGGCGTCAGGTTTCACGGTCACTAGCTTAACATCTGATGCTTCGAGTCGACTAACACGGAAGGCTGGCTCGGAAACTGCACCGGAAATTAGTTCATCTTGCGGCTGAAATACTGTTTCAGGTATAGCTAATTCGCCGTTACCTGATTCGGTTGCTTCGTCTAAGCATTCACCCGCTTCATGGGTCGTTGCGTCACTCCTAGGAGGTGCATAGATAGTAATTTTTGCATCCAGCGGCACACTATCAAAATCAGGTTCGGTTTTAACTCCTAAGTTTTCTAATGCTTTGCGAATTTTGTACGCAACCATGTAGCCTCGACGCTCTGCGCCAAACCAGCTTATGAATTCTCGCACTGATATTGGGTTTGAGGGCATACCGGCTTTTAGTTCACGAATGATTTCGTTAAGTCTTTCTCGATTTTCTACTGCCATAAAATTTTCTCCATGTAGGTTGGCGACTACAGTTAGCTTTCAGTCTTGATCTTGGGCTTCTCATGCTTTTTTTAAATCTGGACAACGAGGCTGGATTGGCTTTTTCAGCTCACCTCAGATTGCACCATCCCATACACATAGCTCAGATTCCTAATGTTCAGTAGAAGGAGGCCAGAATACGAATTGCCCTTACCGCTAGTGCCAGCGCGTTGAGTTTAGTAGATGCCTTATTCATTTAGAATTTGATAAAAATACAAGACTCGGACAACAAGCTGCAATATTAATCGTTATTTTTCGACTCGAGGCTAACTTTCCGCCCTTGGCACAAAACTGACATTGCAGAAATAGTAGGTCAGTTTGGATCGAGGAGCGGAAGTTTGCAATCGCTCTCATAGCTGGTGTCAGCGGCACTCATGTCAGCCCAGGAAATGTTGTCAGTTACTCTATCCAGGGGACAGGTTCACCAAGATAGGTGTGTGTGCAGCAGCGGCAAGTTACTTTCACGTCCTTTCCCGAAATTGAAGGATTTACCTGTTGAAGAATTCCATTCTCATCAACAAACAGACCTAGATAAAAACTACTTTCACCAATGCAGACTAAATCTCTTCGCTGATGCTCATGTCGTGCGACTAACCAGAATACAGGCTCGGTAGTATCAAGACGCCCACCTACTTCACTGAATATTTCATCCCATGGTTTGCCAATGTGTTTGATCAGGAAATAAAACAAGGGTGTATAATCTCGGCCACGCTTCTGTCTGCCATGCATTGTCCCGCGCTTTGCCAGTAGCTCATTTCCGTCTTTTTTACAGTTGCGTTCCCAGCGATACTCAGCACCAGGATTATTAGATTGATGTCGTGTAGTGGTGTTGACGCTGCGATACAGCTTACGGGACTTATTCTGTTGATGAGTACGCATAGCTCGATCTCGTGCATCCTTTCTTTTGTGGGTCGGTAGCGCCTGCCGGAGCTAGATTCAGTAGTGTGTGGCTGTATTAAAAACAACCATGTCTTACAGACAGTCGCATTATGCTGAAATACCGTCCTACTGAAACTACCCAAAAATCCGCTCATGACAAAGAGAACATGGCCTGAAGCAGCATGGCGGAGTTTAGCAAAGCGCGCCATTCAAGACATAATCTTGAAGCTAACCGCGCATGTCGAAGCCTGATTTTTGAAAATCTCTATAAACTTCCGGATTGCTGAAGGCCGGGAATTTGGCTTTATGAGCGGCTGATTTTATCGCTTCGCAATAGGCGCTATTGCCGTTACTGGTTGAGATGCTTAAAGGTGTGCCATCCTGAGCAAGTTCAATATGCAACCTGCATTGTTTCCCTTTCCAGTTTGCGGCTCTTCAATTTCGGCGTTTATTGCCGCCCTGATTGCCCGCGCCTGCGCGCCCCATTCATCCCGATCGTCCCAGCGTCCTGAACCGCAATTACCCGTTGCCGTGGTCTTATGGCAGCCGGAAGGGTGTAGCGGCGCGCATCCGGCGGCCAGGTTCACCACTATAGCCACCACAGCGATTTTCTTTACTGCTTGAGACATTCCCATCTCTTCCCCCGCAATCCATTTTAGCTTCAGTAATGTTTAAATATTCTTCCGCACTTCCTGGCCTCTTTTCAACTACCAATAACGGGTTACAACGTCGGCGACCATGCTACCGGTTCCATCTCCGACTAACCGTTCGTTTTTGAACTATGTTTAACACCAGTCAGAATAATAAAATGATTAAGTATTTACAGGACCTGAGCGGCGGGGCCTCCCTCCGGAGCATTTGAAAGCCAGAACCTCACTTAAAAGTGTGGCAACATTTCGTGGGTAATATTCATGTCCGGAGAATAACGTGTTCGGAAAGCTATTGTTGAACTACATGCCAGGGCTACAAAATTTGTTAGCCTACGATAAAAGCTGGCTAAAGCATGATGTTAAAGCCGGGTTATCCGTTGCGGCCGTAGCGCTCCCTGTTGCGATTGCATACGCTGAGCTGGCGGGGGTGGGGGCAATTGTAGGACTCTATTCCTGCGTTTTACCGATGATAGCTTACGCACTGTTTGGCTCTTCACGCCAGCTTATTGTGGGCCCTGATGCCACAACCTGCGCGGTGATTGCGGCCGTCGTATTTCCGCTTTCTGCAGGAAACCCCGAACTGCACTGGCAGCTGACGATCATCATGACATTGATGATGGGCGGGTGGTGTTTGCTTGCCAGTAAATTTCGGCTGGGCGCGCTCGCCGATCTGCTTTCTCATCCCATTCTTACCGGTTTACTTAATGGCGTAGCCGTGACGATTATCGTCGGGCAATTAGGCAAGGTGTTGGGGATTAAGCTTGATGAAGCGCAGGTTATTGAAAAAATAATCGCCTTGCCAGGTCGACTTTCAGATAGCCATTTATTAACCGTAGGAATATCCCTTTTTACGTTAATTATTTTAATGGTGATCAAAACGTATCGCAGCCAGTGGCCAGCACCTTTAATCGCCATTGTGATAACAACGGCATTGGTATGGGTGACCTCTGCGCAACAGTACGGCATTGCCACGATTGGGGGAGAAGGCTTCCAGCCTGGTTTACCGGTCGTTCACTGGGGGGCGTTCCAGCCGGGGCCGATGCGTGATTTGGTGATCCCGGCGCTGAACCTGGCGTTGGTCAGTTTTGTCAGTCTGATGCTGACCGCCCGCAGTTTCGCCGCAAAAAATGGGTACGAAATTAATGCGGATGCAGAATTCCGGGCTCTGGGTATTGCGAACATTATGTCGGGGTTATCTCAGGGGTTTGCTATCAGTGGAGCCGATTCCCGGACCGCGGTGAATGATTCAGTTGGTGGGAAAAGTCAGCTGGTTTCCGTGGTCGCCGCCTTAATCATCGGTATCGTCGTAGTATTTTTCACTCAGCCATTACAATTCATTCCGGTATCTGCGTTAGGGATTGTTCTAATGTATGCATCGTGGTCATTAATCGATTTACGTGGGCTATGGAACCTGAGGCGCAGAAATAAACAGGCCTTTCGCCTGGCCTTCTTCACGTTTGGCTGTGTTTTAATTATCGGCGTTATCCAGGGGATTGGCCTTGCGGTGTTGCTTGGGTTATTACAATTCCTTCGTACGGTGTTTCGCCCCTCTGAGCACCTGCTGGGCACTGACGAAGAGGGAATGATTCACTCGTTAGGGAATACCACCGATATAAAAATGGTCCCGGGCGTGCTGATGTATCGATTTAACTCACCGTTGACCTATTTTAATGTGGCTTATTTTAAACGTCGGGTATTGAACCTGGTTGATGGGGCAGCCATACAGCCTAAATGGGTGGTCATTGATGCCGTTGCCTGCTTCACCTATTCAGACATCAGCGTCCTGGCAACCATTAATGAGTTAAAGCGCGATCTGAAGGGTCGACAGATTAAATTAATTCTTGCGGGCAGGAAAACGGAGTTAACACGCTGGTTTAAAGACAGTCGGCCAACAATGAATGATGATGACATAATTCTGGCGCCAGACCTCTACCTGGCACTTCGGTTCATTCAGAGCAAAGAGAGTGCGAGTGAGGGGGAATCAGTCGGTGATACATAACCAAATAGTGGCGAAAGGCTCGTAACGCATGCTACTGGCAGGCAGGGAACACTCACAATTTCTACCACCGAGGCGCAACTCCTGTTGGCCTGGACAGTGAGATGTTCCTTGCCTGCCTTACTTTCTTCTGCCATCTATCTCAGTAAAACCTGAATCAGCTGAACAAAGATATACACTGCCGCCGCCACTCGTATTGCCTGCCAGCCCCATCTGAGATAGCGCCATTCATAGCGTTCTCTGGCATTAGCCTCTGCTATAGCGGAGTCATAACGCTTTTTTTTCTTTTTCCTGACTCCGTCTATTACCCACAGGATGAGAATAAAGATAATGATGGTTTTCTGAAGTATGGGATTATCCACTAAAAATGACTCCGGCTTGCTCGCTGAAAAAGCAGAATAGAGGAACAGTCGTCACGTATCCACCACTAAATGTGGGGGTATGAATGAAATTTACCCTGATTCGATTTTGAGATGACCCTGCCCGTAGCCGGTTTCTCCGCTGTGAATGCGCAATCTCTGGTGCGACGTATCAGGCTGACGGCTATAAGCAAGGAGCGGGCCTTGAGCGCCATTCATTTTCACCGGAACAAAAATAGATAGGGTAGTGCCTACAAATAAATAAACTCATAACTCACAATGTAACTTCCAATATTATTCACACGGGCCGTTACCCACACCCCAGTCATTCCCTGCTTACGGTGGCTGTGCAGATATTCTTTGTTTGTACAAAGCTGAATCCATCTGTTGGTGTTCTGATCTTTTAACCAGAGACCCGCTTCACAATGGCCATGCTTACCTCTCGAAGGCCCCGGAAAGACAACTTCATATTCAGATTCATAGCCAATTATTTTGTCCGGGAAGAGATAGACATAAATATCATAACCATTTAAGCTCAATACAAACCCAAGGCAAAAACCGCATAAGAAAGTATTGGCAAAGTATTTTAAAGTTTGGTTAAAAGCGTGCACAAAAAAAGCGCGTATAACCAAAAGCGCGCCAATCGCTACTCCAACAGAAATATACGTGGTCAATTCAGGAACCGATTCTTGCAAAATGGTATAATTGGAGATGCTTGTTGTCCATGACATATACCAGATCCATGCACCTAAAATGGTAAATGTTATGGCTGTTATAAGTAGCCTTTTAAAATTATTTACGGAAGGGTGTTTTCCAGTCATTTTTTTATTTTGTATGTATCAACAGATAGCATCATTTTTTTAGGAAAGGCCATTATATATCATCAATCTTAACATGACTCATGTTTCGATATGAATTTTTAAACGCTATCTTCTGAGTGCTGCTTGCCCGCTACCCGCGAGCAAGCCACACCCCTTAGCGATACAGCGTCTTTTCCGCAACCGGAATAAGGAGCCCGGATCGCCAGTCCGCGAGCGTCAGCTGCGCAAGCTTACCCAGCGCGGTATAAAACGGATGCCCGGCGTTGTCGACAAACACGGACAGGAAGCGGGTGCTCCACGGCAGCAGGTGCCACGCCAGAAGTTGAGCACACTCCTCATCGCGGCCGTTCTCGGCCAGCCATGCCGCCAGCAGCAGCAAAGTCCCGAAGTGATCTTCCGGTTCATTCTGCTGCATTTCAAATGCGATAGCGTTCTCCCGCATCCACTGGCGCAGCGCGAGGGTCGAGTCGCCGAACAGCACGGATTCGCGGTCCAGCCAGACGGAGCCCCACGGTGGCGCGGGCAGGGCGTAAGGGCCAATAAACAGTCGTTGCCAGGCGTCCCTCAGCGGCTCATCGGCAGACGCGGCAAAGGTGTCAGCGACTGGCTGCAGCGTTCCTGGCGGCAGGGGCCAGTCCTGAACCCATTCGCCTGCGGTGAGGGCCTGCACCAGCGGCGCGGCCTGCTCGCTGTCTGGTGCGAAATAAAACAGCGCACCCAGCACCCGGGCGCTGAACGCGAACGATTCACGATGTGAGACATCTTTCATTACATCTTCCTTGCTCGCGCGGAGGGTGTCCGCGCGACTGAGTTAACCGATAATACAAACTATAGAATAAACCACGGTCACGCCATTCACCCGTTACACCTTCTCGATCTGTACCAGATTGGTGTGCTGCGGGTTGCCTTTGGCCAGCGGTGACGGGCGGTGCGTGGTCAGGGTGTTGATGCATGAGCCGTGGTCGACACGATCGCCACTCATATTGGCGTCGTGCCAGGCCCCCTGGCCCATGGCGCTGACGCCGGGCATGATGCGCGGCGTCACTTTCGCTTCAATTCGTACCTCGCCGCGGTCGTTAAAGACCCGCACCGTATCGCCGTTCTTAATGCCGCGTTTTTCGGCATCGACAGGATTAAGCCAGACCTCCTGGCGGCAGGCGGCTTTCAGCACGTCCACGTTACCGTAGCTCGAGTGGGTACGGGCCTTAAAGTGGAAGCCAAACAGCTGCAGCGGGAACCGCGCGCGCTCGGGCGCGTCCCAGCCGTCGAAGGTTGACGCGTAGACGGGCAGCGGGCTGATGGTCTCATCTTTTTCCAGCTCCCAGGTGGCCGCAATCTCCGCCAGCTTGCTGGAGTAAATTTCAATCTTACCCGATGGGGTTTTCAGCGGATTGGCTTCCGGGTTTTCACGGAATTTTTTATAGGCCACAAAATGGCCGTTCGGATCTTTGCGCTTGTAAATGCCCCTTTTTTTCAGCTCGTCATAGGACGGCAGTTTGGGATCTTTTTCGAGCATTTTGGCATACAGATACTGCAGCCACTGTTCCTGCGTCCGTCCTTCGGTGAATTTCTGGTGGATATCCGGCCCGAGGCGTTTGGCCACTTCACTCATGATCCAGTAGATGGGCTTGCGTTCAAACTTCGGCGCGGTCACGGGCTGAAGGAATATCAGGTAGCCCATGTTGCCCGCATAATCGTTTGGAATGATGTCTTCCTGCTCCACGGTCATCAGGTCCGGCAACACGATATCGGCATACTTCGCTGACGACGTCATGAAGTTATCAATGACCACAATCATTTCGCACTTGCTTTCATCCTGCAGGATATCGTGGGTTTTATTGATATCGGAGTGCTGGTTGATGAGGGTATTGCCCGCGTAGTTCCAGATGAACTTAATCGGCACGTCCAGCTTATCCTTGCCGCGCACGCCGTCGCGCAGGGCGGTCATCTCCGGCCCACGGGCGATGGCGTCCGTCCAGCTGAAGCAGGAAATTTGCGTTTTGACCGGGTTATCCGGCAGCGGCATACGTTCGATGGTGATGGTGTAGGTGGACTCACGCGCGCCGCTGTTCCCGCCGTTGATCCCGACGTTTCCGGTGAGGATCGGCAGCATCGCGATAGCGCGGGAGGTCAGCTCGCCGTTCGCCTGACGCTGAGGTCCCCAGCCCTGGCAGATATAAGCCGGTTTAGCGGAGCCGATTTCCCGAGCAAGCTTAACGATGCGATCGGCGGGAATACCGGTGATGCGGGAGGCCCACTCCGGCGTTTTCGCCGTGTGGTCATCGCCCTGGCCGAGAATATACGCTTTGTAGTGACCGTTAGCGGGCGCGCCTTCCGGCAGCGTTTTTTCGTCGTAGCCAACGCAGTATTTGTCGAGGAACGGCTGGTCGACCAGGTTTTCGTCGATTAATACCCAGGCAATACCCGCCACCAGCGCGGCATCGGTTCCCGGACGGATCGGGATCCATTCATCTTCGCGTCCGGCCGCCGTGTCGGTGTAGCGCGGGTCGATAACAATCATGCGCGCGTTGGACCGCTCGCGAGCCTGTTCCAGATAGTACGTAATCCCGCCGCCGCTCATGCGCGTTTCCGCCGGGTTATTGCCGAACATCACTACCAGTTTGGTGTTTTCGATGTCCGAGGTGCTGTTGCCGTCGTTGCTGCCGTAGGTGTAGGGCATCGCGCAGGCAATTTGCGCCGTGCTGTAGGTGCCGTAGTGGCTCAGGAAGCCGCCGTAGCAGTTCATCAGGCGCGCCACCAGCGAAGCGTAAGGGGAGGAGCGGGTGATATTGCCGCCGACAATCCCGGAAGAGTAGTTGATATACACCGCTTCGTTGCCGTAGTTGGCCACCACGTCTTTCAGGCTGGCGGCGATCGTGTCGAGCGCTTCATCCCACGTGATGCGCTCGAACTTGCCTTCGCCGCGTTTGCCCACGCGCTTCATCGGGTAGTTCAGACGGTCAGGGTGATTGATGCGGCGACGAATAGAACGTCCGCGCAGGCAGGCGCGCACCTGGTGATCGCCATACACATCCTCGCCGGTGTTATCCGTTTCGACCCAGTACACTTCGTTGTCGCGGACGTGCAGACGCAGCGCACAGCGGCTGCCGCAGTTGACCGAGCAGGCGCCCCACACCACGGTATCTTCAGGAGGCTGGACGGCGTGCTTTACCGCAGCGGCAGCGCGTTTAAGGCCAAAGGGAAGCGAGATCCCACCAGCGGCAAGCGCCAGAGAACCTATCGCCGTAGATTTCACGAGAGTTCGACGGCTAATTCCGCCGTCGTAATGTTCAGCATCGGACATGGCTCACCCCATCATTATTATTGCGTATTATTTCTCCCGAAATGATATCCGGGCTAATGATGGGGTGAGTGTTACTTATTTGGGGGTAGTAGATCTTAATCCTTATCAAATCAAAGGGAATTGACGCTCAATTACTGAGGTTCAGCTGCCGCACCGCTGCCTGTGCGGGTGTACAGAATTTTAAAGGTGTCGTTAGCGCAGTGGCCTACAACCTGCGTGCCCGGCTGATCGGCCTGGTCGTTCGGCACAATGTTCAGCGTAAAACCTGACTCAGGCACGCCGTTGTTGACGATCTTCTGCTGAATGTCGCTTTTCACGCGCTCGCAGGAATCCGGTGCCGCCAGCGCGGCCGTTGAGGCACTCATTAACAGCAGGGCGGTAATCCAGGGTAACCGTTTCATCTGTAGCTCCTTTTCTCTGTGTAGAGATTAATTTTAGCAGGCTTCGTGTAAACATCTGTATTTGCTAATATGATTGGGAATAATCTCCCTGTACGGAAATGAATGTGAAGAAATATGCAGCGATAACGTTCCTGGCAGCAACACTGGTGGGGTGCGACAACAGCTCCGCGCCGCTGTCGTTTACGCCCGAGATGGCGAGTTTTTCAAACGAATTTGATTTTGATCCGCTGCGCGGCCCGGTCAAAGACTTTACCCAGACGCTGTTCAACGAGAAGGGCGAAGTGTCTAAACGGGTCACCGGCACCGTCTCGACGGAAGGGTGTTTCGATACGCTGGAGCTACACGACCTGGAGGCCAACACCAGCGTGGCGCTGGTGCTGGATGCTAATTACTATCTTGATGCGGAAACCCAGCAGCGCAAAGTGAAGCTGCAGGGCAAATGCCAGCTGGCCGAACTGCCGTCAGCCGGGGTAACGTGGGATACTGACGACAACGGATTTGTGGTGGCGGCGCACGGCAAAGAGATGGAAGTGAAGTATCGCTACGACGCGGATGGTTACCCGCTGGGCAAAACCACCGTATCAGGGGATCAGCATCTGTCCGTCCAGTCGACGCCGTCGAAAGACCTGCGCAAAAGAATGGATTACTCGGCAGTCAGCATGTTGAATGACAAGCCGCTGGGCAACGTGACGCAGAGCTGCGACTACGATCGCCACAATAACCCGGTGAGCTGCGATCTGACCATCACGGACGATAGCGTCAAACCCGCCGTTGAGCACAAGTACACCATCAAGAACACGATTGAATATTACTGAGCGTAAAGTGCATTTTGTGCGTTTCGCCCGGCGGCGCTACGCTTGCACGGGCCTACAATGAAGCACCCTGTAGGCCGGGTAAGCACAGCGCCACCCGGCAAGAAAGACAGCTCAACGGTTTATGACACTGTTTGTCATCAATCTTACTGCGCGGTAGGTTTCAGCAGGCTGGCGCCTGACGGTTTATGTCCGGCCAGGTGCTGATGCTGGAAAATGCACATGCGGATGGTGTTGCGGTATTCACCGTTGATAAAGAACTCGTGAATCAGCTCGCCTTCCACCATAAAGCCCAGCTTGCGATAGATATGGATCGCTTTTTCGTTCTCTTTGTCCACAATCAGGTAAAGCTTGTAGAGATTCAGAACATTGAATCCGTAATCCATTGCCAGCCTGGCCGCGCGTGACGCAAGGCCTTTTCCCTGATGCTCAGGGGAGATGATGATCTGGAACTCCGCCCGACGGTGAACGTGGTTGATCTCAACCAGCTCCACCAGCCCGGCTTTTTCACCTTCACACTCCACCACAAAACGACGTTCACTCTGATCGTGAATGTGCTTATCGTAGAGATCGGACAGCTCGACAAAGGCCTCATAAGGCTCTTCGAACCAGTAGCGCATCACGCTGGCATTGTTGTCGAGCTGGTGAACAAAGCGCAGGTCTTCACGCTCCAGCGGACGGAGTTTAACGTCGCAGGGCGCCGACATTATGGGGCTACCGTGCGGCCAGTGCGGCGATCCAGGCATCGCAGGGTGTTAGGCTCCCAGTAGGCATTGACGTTTGCACTTTGCTGACACTTATCGCGCGCGTCAAAAGCGACATCTTCTTTGTCCCACTCTTTTTCGGCACGTTTGTTGACCTTCTGGCGAAGGCTACGGGTGTCATTCCATTGTTCTTTGTCCATGGCGGCGTTCTGGCGGCTTTGCGCGCTGTCACCAGACTCAATAATGAGCTTGCTGGTTTCCGCTGTCGCAGAGGCGGCAAAGGCGAACGATGACAGCGCCAGCAGGGCTGTCAGACAAAGGCGTTTGCTTAATGTGGTCATAGCGTTTCCTTTTAAATGGGTGCAGATAATCAAGTTACCCCGTACAGATTCTACACTAAAGCAAAATGACGGCATACCCGCGGAGCGAGTATGGAAAAGTAAAGGGCATCATCAGGTATGATGGTTAAATAAATCCTCACCTGACGTGAAATATGCTTAAAACGACGCTGCTTTTTTTTGCGACTGCGCTGTGTGAAATCATCGGTTGCTTCCTGCCCTGGCTCTGGCTCAAAAAGGGTGGATCCGTATTGCTGCTCATTCCGGCAAGCGTTGCGCTGGCCCTGTTTGTCTGGCTGTTAACGCTGCATCCGGCGGCCAGCGGGCGCGTTTACGCGGCTTACGGCGGCGTCTATGTCTGCACGGCGCTGCTGTGGCTGCGCGTGGTGGACGGCGTCAAGCTCAGCGCATACGACTGGGCCGGGGCGCTGATTGCCCTGTGCGGTATGCTGATTATTGTGGCGGGATGGGGCCGCGCATGAGCCCCCGGTTTTGTGATCGTTAGCTTATTTTACGATCATTATACTTGTATGGTAGTAGTGTAGTTGCGTAAATTTCCGGCATCACAACGAACGATGTAAGGAAAGGAATTATGAAGATTGTCGCGGCTGACGTGTTTGTTACCTGCCCGGGGCGGAACTTTGTCACCCTTAAAATCACCACCGATGAGGGGATTGTCGGCCTCGGTGACGCTACGCTAAACGGACGCGAGCTCTCCGTGGCCTCATACCTGAAGGATCACCTTTGCCCCCAGCTCATTGGCCGCGATGCGCACCGCATCGAAGACATCTGGCAGTTCTTCTACAAAGGTGCTTACTGGCGTCGCGGTCCGGTTACCATGTCGGCCATCTCCGCCGTGGATATGGCGCTGTGGGATATCAAAGCCAAAGCGGCCAACATGCCGCTCTACCAGCTGCTGGGTGGCGCCTCCCGGGAAGGGGTGATGGTCTACTGTCACACCACCGGCCACACCATTGACGACGTGCTGGAAGATTACGCCCGTCACAAAGAGATGGGCTTTAAGGCGATCCGCGTGCAGTGCGGCGTGCCGGGCATGAAAACCACCTACGGCATGGCCAAAGGGAAGGGGCTGGCCTACGAGCCTGCGACCAAAGGCGACTGGCCGGAAGAGCAGCTCTGGTCCACCGAAAAATACCTCGACTTCACGCCGAAGCTGTTCGACGCGGTGCGTAATAAATTCGGCTTCAATGAGCATCTTCTGCACGACATGCACCACCGCCTGACGCCCATCGAAGCGGCGCGCTTCGGCAAGAGCATTGAAGCGTTCCGCATGTTCTGGATGGAGGATCCCACCCCTGCGGAAAACCAGGCCTGCTTCCGCCTGATCCGCCAGCACACCGTCACGCCCATTGCGGTAGGCGAAGTGTTTAACAGCATCTGGGACTGCAAGCAGCTCATCGAAGAGCAGCTGATCGACTATATCCGCACCACCATTACCCACGCGGGCGGCATCACCGGGATGCGCCGCATCGCGGACTTCGCGTCGCTCTATCAGGTGCGTACCGGCTCGCACGGTCCGTCGGATCTGTCGCCCGTGTGCCATGCCGCGGCGCTGCATTTCGACCTGTGGGTGCCGAACTTCGGCGTGCAGGAATATATGGGCTACTCCGAACAGATGCTGGAGGTCTTCCCGCACAGCTGGCGCTTTGATAACGGCTATATGCATCCGGGCGACAAGCCGGGGCTGGGCATCGAATTTGATGAGAAGCTGGCGGCGAAATACCCGTACGATCCGGCCTATCTGCCGGTGGCCCGTCTTGAAGACGGCACGCTGTGGAACTGGTAAGCGAGGAGCAAACGATGAAAAGCGTAGTGATTCAACAGCCGAACGAACTGGTAATTGAAGAACGTCAACTCCCGGTACCTGGCGCAGGTGACGTCCGCGTCAGTATCAAGCTGGCCGGGATCTGCGGGTCGGATAGCCACATCTACCGCGGCCATAACCCGTTTGCGAAGTATCCGCGCGTCATCGGCCATGAGTTTTTTGGCGTGATTGACGCCGTGGGCGAGGGCGTTGACAGCGCGCGCCTGGGCCAGCGCGTTTCGGTCGATCCGGTAATCAGCTGCGGCCACTGCTACCCGTGCTCCGTGGGAAAACCGAACGTCTGCACCTCGCTGGTGGTGCTGGGCGTTCACCGTGACGGCGGCTTTAGCGAATATGCGGTCGTGCCCGCACAAAACGCCTGGCCCATTCCGGATGACATTCCTGATAAGCACGCCGTCATGGTTGAGCCCTTCACCATCGCCGCCAACGTAACGGGGCAGGCGAAACCGACTGAACAGGACGTCGCGCTGATATATGGCGCCGGGCCGATGGGGCTGGTTACGGTTCAGGCCCTGAAAGGCGTCTATCAGGTGAAGCAGGTTATCGTGGTTGATCGCATAGACGAGCGTCTGGCGATGGCCCGGCGCAGCGGCGCGGATTGGGTCTTTAATAACGGCGAGCAGTCGCTGCAGGCCGCGCTGGAGGAAAAAGGCATCAAACCGACGTTAATCATTGATGCCGCCTGCCATCCCTCCATTTTGCAGGAAGCGATAACCCTGGCCTCACCGGCGGCGCGCATCGTGCTGATGGGGTTCTCCAGCGAGCCGAGCCAGATTGTTCAGCAGGGCATCACCGGCAAAGAGCTGGCGATCTTCTCCTCGCGCCTGAACGCCAACAAATTCCCTGTCGTTATCGACTGGCTGAAGAGGGGGCTGATCGACCCGGAAAAACTGATCACCCATACCTTTGACTATCACCACGTTAAAGACGCCATTGAACTGTTTGAGAAAGACCAGCGGCAGTGCTGCAAAGTTTTGCTCACGTTCGGCCAATAATCATTTACGCGGTTAAGCGCCTGCGCAGACAGGCGCTATGTGGTACGCATCTTACCTTTCAGAGATAGCCATTATGACGCAAGTACAACCTCAAAGAACCACATCCGATCTGGTGAAAGCCGCCGTTTCCGGCTGGCTGGGCACCGCCCTGGAATTTATGGATTTCCAGCTTTACTCGCTGGGCGCCGCTCTGGTCTTCCATGAGATCTTCTTCCCGGAACAGTCCGCCGCGATGGCGCTGATCCTCGCGATGGGCACCTACGGCGCAGGCTATATTGCGCGCATCGTCGGCGCCTTTATCTTCGGCAGAATGGGCGACAGCATTGGTCGTAAGAAGGTGCTGTTCATTACCATCACCATGATGGGGATCTGCACCACGCTGATTGGCGTCCTGCCGACCTACGCGCAGATCGGGATTTTTGCCCCCGTGCTGCTGGTGACGCTGCGCATTATTCAGGGCCTCGGTGCCGGGGCCGAGATCTCCGGGGCCGGGACCATGCTGGCGGAGTACGCGCCGAAAGGTAAACGCGGCATCATCTCCTCGCTGGTGGCGATGGGGACTAACTGCGGGACGCTGAGCGCAACGGCGATCTGGGCCATCATGTTCTTTGCCCTCGATCGTGAACAGCTGCTCGCCTGGGGCTGGCGCGTGCCTTTCCTCGCCAGCGTCGTGGTGATGATCTTCGCCATCTGGCTGCGTATGAACCTCAAGGAGAGCCCGGTCTTTGAGAAAGTGAACGATGTGCAAGCTGCGCAGCCGGACACCTCACTAGGTTCCATGGTGAAAAGCAAATCCTTCTGGCTGGCGACCGGCCTGCGTTTCGGCCAGGCAGGCAACTCAGGTTTGATCCAGACCTTCCTCGCGGGCTATCTGGTCCAGACGCTGCTGTTCGATAAGGCCATCCCGACCGATGCGCTGATGATCAGCTCCATTCTCGGGTTTATCTCCATTCCGCTGCTGGGCTGGCTTTCCGATAAAGTGGGGCGCCGTCTGCCGTACATTATCCTCAATATCTCCGCCATTATTCTGGCCTATCCGATGCTGTCGATCATCGTCGATAAGAGCTATGCGCCGGGGACGATCATGCTCTGCATCATCGTGATCCATAACTTCGCCGTGCTGGGGCTGTTTGCGCTGGAAAATATCACCATGGCGGAGATGTTTGGCTCGCGAAATCGCTTTACCCGTATGGCGATCTCCAAAGAGGCGGGCGGTCTCGTAGCGGTGGGCTTTGGTCCGGTACTGGCAGGGATTTTCTGCAATATGACCGGCTCCTGGTGGCCGATTGTCGCCATGATGGTGGCCTATTCCGTGATTGGACTGATCTCGGCGATCCTGATGCCGGAAGTGCGCGACCGTGATTTAAGCGCGGTGCAAGACGCAGCCGAGTCTGCGCCGAAAGAGACGGTCGGTTACGGTGCCGTCTCCTCGCGACGCTGATGGTTTATAGCTTGCGTTACCTGTCACACAACTTTGATTTTGTGTCACACCACATGAACAAAAGTTAATATAAATCAAAAACTCAAACGGCAGTATCAGTATGGTTGATGGCAGTTCACTTTTTTTACTCCAGCTACCATTCTAGTTGGTGTAGTCAGCAGGCGCTGCCGCTTCAGTATGGGCGGCAGCGATCCACAGCTTTCTAATTAACGAGTCTTAATCATGGAAAATACCTTATTACAGGCCAACGCGACGCTGCCACAGTACGATCGCGACAGCCTTAAAGCACGCATCGTTCATTTAGGCTTTGGCGCGTTTCACCGTGCGCATCAGGCAGTGTACGCCGACATCCTCGCCGCGGAACACGGTAGCGACTGGGGATACTGTGAGGTTAACCTGATTGGCGGCGAACAGCAGATTGCCGATCTGAACGCGCAGGATAATCTCTATACCGTGGCGGAAATGTCTGCCGATGCGTGGACCTCCCGCGTGGTTGGCGTGGTAAAAAAGGCGCTGCATGCGCAGGTTGACGGGCTGGAGACCGTGCTGGCCGCGATGTGCGAACCGCAGGTGGCGATTGTCTCGCTGACCATCACCGAGAAAGGGTACTGCCATTCCCCGGCGACCGGGCAACTGATGCTCGATCACCCTTTTATCGTCGCAGACCTGCAAAACCCGCACCAGCCGAAATCTGCGCCGGGTGTGGTCGTGGAAGCGCTGGCGCGGCGTAAGGCGGCGGGTCTGCCGGCGTTTAGCGTGATGTCCTGCGATAACATGCCGGAGAACGGTCACGTGATGCGCAATGTCACCTGCGCGTACGCCCGTGCGGTAGACGGTGAGCTGGCGGACTGGATCGAATCCCACGTTACTTTCCCGTCAACGATGGTGGATCGCATCGTGCCTGCGGTCACCCCCGACACGCTGAATAAAATTGAACAGCTTACCGGCGTGCGCGATCCGGCGGCGGTGGCCTGTGAACCGTTCCGTCAGTGGGTGATCGAAGATAACTTTGTGGCCGGCCGTCCAGCGTGGGAAAAAGCCGGAGCCGAGCTGGTGTCAGACGTGATCCCGTTTGAAGAGATGAAGCTGCGCATGCTTAACGGCAGCCACTCATTCCTGGCGTACCTGGGCTATCTGGCGGGCTATCAGCATATTAACGATTGTATGGAAGATGAAAACTACCGCATCGCCGCGCACGCCCTGATGCTTAACGAGCAGGCGCCTACGCTGAAGGTCAAAGGCGTCGATTTAGGACGCTATGCCGATCTCCTGATTGCCCGCTACAGCAACCCGGCCCTGCGCCATCGGACCTGGCAAATTGCGATGGACGGCAGCCAGAAGCTTCCGCAGCGCATGCTGGATTCCGTGCGCTGGCACCTGGTGCATCAGAAGCCTTTCCCGCTGCTGGCGCTGGGCGTGGCAGGGTGGATGCGCTATGTCGGCGGCGTGGATGAGCAGGGTAACGCAATTGACGTGAGCGATCCGCAGCTGGCAGTGATTCAGGCGGCGGTTAAAGGCAGTGCGGAAGGGGAAAGCCGGGTCAGGGCGCTGCTCGGCATCGAGGCCATCTTCGGCAAGGAATTACCGCGTGAAGCCGTCTTTGTTGATGCGGTGATGAAGGCATACCAGACGCTGCTGCAAAAGGGCGCGAAAGCAACCGTGGCGCAGTACGTGTCTCAACGGTAATTCACTACATGCCGCCGTTCGCGGCGGCATGTCTGCGCACCGTTTAGTGCATACCCAGGCGAATCAGCTCAATCGGTTCGAACTTACCTTCGCATCCTTCCACTTCAACCGTTTTGCTGCGGCGCACCTGCGCGGCATCCAGCCCGTCGCTGTGGATCGCTTTAATCACGCCAGTTTTACCTGTGCCGCTAATCATGACGCGGCTGCCGGTGGTGATTGCATTGCGGTTACGGTCGTATGTCATCATGGTATTTTCTCCTCTCTAACCTGTTCGTTACGGCGTTATTTCAGGGTTGCCGTTCACGGGGCATATAAATACGCCTGTCTGCATCAGATGTTTTTGTTTTTGATCAAACTCACACTTTTTTCTTTATTGCGTCGGGCGCTGACGGTTCACGACAGCAATTGACAAAGCAGACCGTTATTATCATTAACTGATAGTTTCAGCAGGGAAGCGTTGAGGGTTGGTTTATATTCCCGATGCCATTCTGGGTACAGGAAATAACCCTTTCATCGGAATAAGGAGCCAGGCTTATGTATAAGAAGATTTTGATGCCTGTTGATGTATTTGAAATGGATTTGAGCGACAAAGCGGTTCGCCACGCGGCTAACCTCGCGAAGGCCGAGGGCGCGACGATTACCCTGGTCAATATTCTGCCGACCAGCAGCCGATCCCTGCTGCGCGGTTTTAACGCCGATATTAAAAAGTTCGAAGAATATATGACTGAGGAATCCGGGAAGAAAATGAACGCCTTAAAAAGGCTGTTCGACATCTCGCCGGAGAAAATTGACAGCCTGGTTCGCTTTGGCAACGTCCGCGATGAAATTATCAAACTGAGCAAGGAAGGGGAATATGACGCGATCGTCATCGGGTCGAAAAATCCGGGCATCACCACCCATCTGCTGGGATCAAATGCGGAATCTATCCTGCGCTACGCAACCATTCCGGTGTTAGTCGTTCGCTAAATTCATCGCCGCGTCCGAAAGGGGGCGGCGTAATATTACTCTTCACTAAACCACTCGCTATTTTCCTGACGAATCAGCTGCACGGATTCGCTGATTTCCTGCAGATGCAGCGTCATCGCCTTTTCCACGCCGTCCGGGTCGCGTTTTTCCAGCGCGCTGAAAATATCATGATGCTGTCGGAGCAGCATTTCCGGCGGAGAGACGTGATCGAGACTCATATAACGCACGCGGTCGATGGTGGCCTTGATGTTTTCGATGGTGTCCCAGGCCAGCTGGCAATCCGCAATCTGCGCCAGCTTCTGGTGGAATTCATCATCAAGCTGGAAGAAATCATTCAGCTGCTTACGGTCAATCGCAATCCGCTGCTGATGCAGGTTTTGCTCCAAGAGGTAACACTGCTTGTCGTTGATAAGCGTTGCGGCACGGCGCGCCACCGCGCATTCAATGGCCTGGCGAACAAAACAGCCGTTGCGCACCTGAGAGAGTGAAATTTTGTTCACGTAGCTGCCGCGCTGCGGGCGGATCTGAATCAGACCGTTTTCCGCAAGCTTAATAAACGCTTCACGCACCGGCTGACGGGAAACGTCAAAACGCACGGACACCTCTTTTTCAGAAAGCGGCGTTCCCGGTGGGATCAGGCAATGGACAATATCACGTCGCAAAATGCGATAGATTTGCTGGTTTACGGGCTGGGTGGGATTGAGTTGTGATTCAGCGGCCATGAGTTGTCATTTCTCAGAGAGTTAGCCTGAACATACTACCATTCTTTTATAACCCGAAACAGACCCGGCCCGCAGGCCGGGAAGGGCAGCGTTAGCTACGATGGACGCTAAGCCCGGCAAAACTCTGGCTGACCGGCATCATTTCTACGGTATTGATGTTGACGTGTTTTGGCAGCGTCGCCACCCACCAGACCGTTTCGGTGACATCTTCCGGCGTCAGGGCGTTAGCGTTTTCATAGGTCTTGTCTGCTTTCGCGTCATCGCCTTTGAAACGCACGTTGGAAAACTCGGTGCCACCCACCAGGCCCGGCTCGATGTCGGTGACGCGAATGGCGGTGCCGTGCAGATCGGTACGCAGGTTAAGGCTGAACTGGCGCACAAACGCTTTCGTTGCGCCGTAGACGTTGCCGCCTGCATAGGGCCAGCTTCCGGCGGTGGAGCCGATATTGATAATGTGGCCACGATTGCGCTCAACCATGCCCGGCAGCACCGCGCGTGTCATATAGACCAGCCCTTTGTTGTTGGTGTCGATCATGTTTTCCCAGTCTTCAACGCTGGCTTTGTGGGCAGGCTCCATGCCCAGCGCCAGACCGGCATTGTTGACCAGCACGTCGATGGCGCGCCACTCGGCGGGCAGGTTGGCAATCATCTCTTCAATCGCCGCGCGGTTACGCACGTCCAGCTGCGCGGTCAGGATGCTGTCGCCTAATTCGTCCTTCAGCTCCTGCAGACGTTCCTGACGGCGGCCCGTTGCAATAACCTTGTGCCCGTTGGCGACGAAGCGACGCGTGATGCTTTCACCAAAACCTGCCGTTGCCCCGGTAACTAAAATAATCATCTCACTGTTCCTCAACGCTTTTTGTGTTTAACTAACATAGCACGGCCGCAGAGGGTGCGTTAAGGCAACATTTGTATGACAGCGTTGCAGGGGATGGCGGCCTGGCCTACTCTGGGAGGATACCCGTACTCAGGAGTGAAAGATGACGGCCACGAATCCTTTTTTTGACATCAGCCTGCTGCCTTACCAGGCCCCCCATTTTGATCAGATCAACGACAGCCACTATCGTCCGGCCTTCGATGAAGCCCTTCGCCAGAAGCGGGCGGACATTGACGCGATTGTCGCTCAGGCCGCTGCGCCTGACTTCACGAACACCGTGCTGGCGCTGGAGAAGAGCGGCGCCATGCTCTCGCGTGTCAGCAGCGTATTCTTCGCCATGACTTCCGCGCACACCAATCCGTATTTACAGGAGCTGGAAGAACAGTTCTCCACCGAGCTTGCCGCGCTGGCAAACGATATCTGGCTGAATGACGCGCTGTTTGCCCGCGTGGAGAGCGTCTGGCAGGACCGTGCCGCGCTGGACGCCGAATGCCGTCGTCTGGTCGAGGAGCTGTATCAGCGGTTTATTCTGGCCGGCGCGCGTCTGAATGAGACAGAAAAGGCCGAGCTGAAGGCGCTGAATACCGAAGCGGCCTCCCTGACCAGCCAGTTTAACCAGCGTCTGCTGGCTGCCGATAAGACCGGTGGGCTGGTGGTGGATTATGCGCACCAGCTTGACGGGCTCAGCGCAACGGAGATCGCTGACGCGGCACAGGCTGCCGCGGAGCGAGGGCTAAACGATCGCTGGCTGATCCCGCTTTTGAACACCACCCAGCAGCCCGCGCTTTCCGCGCTGCGCAATCGTCAGACCCGCGAAAACCTCTTCAACGCAGGCTGGACGCGTACCCAGAAAGGGGACGAAAACGACACCCGCGCGCTGATTCTTCGTCTGACGGCGCTGCGCGCGCGGCAGGCCCGTCTGCTGGGCTTTGAGGATTACGCCAGCTGGAGCATCGCTGACCAGATGGCGAAAACCCCGGCCGCCGCGCTGGAATTTATGCGCGGCATTGTGCCTGCCGCCCGCGCCCGCGCGGAACGCGAACAGGCCGATATTCAGAAAGTCATCGACGACGAGCAGGGCGGTTTCAACGTGGAGGCCTGGGACTGGGCCTTTTATGCGGAGCGCGTGCGCCAGGCAAAATATGCCCTCGATGAGTCGCAGATCAGGCCCTACTTTGCGCTCAATACCGTGCTGCAGGATGGCGTATTCTGGGCTGCCAGCCAGCTGTTTGGCATTCGCTTCGTCGAGCGCTTCGATATCCCGGTGTATCACCCGGACGTCCGCGTATGGGAAATTTTCGACCACACCGGCGAAGGCATGGCGCTGTTTTACGGTGACTTCTTTGCCCGTGATTCCAAGCAGGGCGGGGCATGGATGGGGAATTTCGTCGAGCAATCCTTCGAGTTTGCTGCCCGTCCGGTGATCTACAACGTCTGTAACTACCAGAAACCGGCGAATGGCGGTATCGCGCTTCTCTCCTGGGATGACGTAATAACCCTGTTCCACGAGTTTGGCCATACGCTGCACGGTCTCTTTGCCAGCCAGCGTTTCGCCACGCTTTCCGGCACCAATACGCCGCGTGATTTTGTTGAGTTCCCGTCGCAAATCAACGAGCACTGGGCCAGCCATCCTCAGGTGTTTACCCACTATGCGCGCCATTACGAAACCGGCGAACCGATGCCGGACGCGCTGCGGGAAAGCATGCTAAACGCGACCCATTTCAACAAGGGTTATGACATGACCGAACTGCTGGGTGCCGCGCTGCTGGACATGAACTGGCACGGCATCAGCGAGGCCGTTTTGAGCGTGGAGGATTTTGAAGCGGCAGCGTTGAAAAAAGAGGAGCTGGATCTGCCTGCCGTGCCGCCGCGCTACCGCAGCAGCTATTTTGCCCATATCTTCGGCGGCGGCTACGCGGCGGGGTATTACGCCTACCTGTGGACGCAGATGCTGGCGGACGATGGCTACCAGTGGTTTGTCGAGCAGGGCGGGTTGACGCGTGAAAACGGGCAAAAATTCCGCGAGGCCATTTTGTCGCGCGGGAACAGCACAGATTTAGCCGAACTGTATCGCAACTGGCGCGGGCACGATCCGAAGATTGAGCCGATGCTGGATAACCGCGGATTGAGCGAATAGAGTCAATGCCGTATGAATAAAAACCGGGCTTTACGCCCGGTTTTTTATACGCCTGTAACCGTTACAGCATAAAAACTAAGATTATGTTCTTTATAAATAAAACCGGCGAGGTTAAAGGTCACTCCCTCCGGGAGAAGTATTTAACCGAATTCAGGCTGTAAGAGAGCTAATAATTTGATCTGGATTGTAAAAATCAAATGTTCTTTAAGCTTAAGGGTTTTAACTATAAATTTTTATTATTCTTTGCCGATAAATAAAGGTGGCATAAAAATTGACGTATTAGCAGTATAAGAAGGCGAATGATGACCCTACCTCTGAACAATCCCGGTTTTACGGATGCCGAGCCTTCTAAGGGGCTGATAAATAAAACCTTTACCTATATAGTGACATTGTTGATAAGTATTTTCATTGCGGCAATAATTTCCCTGCTATTAATAAAAAATAATGTTAATAAAATCAGCGATAAGCACGATGAATTTTTGTTAAGGAAAGCCCTGGATTCCCGCCAGGAAAGCATGCGAAGTCACTTGAAAGATAATGCTGAATGGGGAGATGCCTACAAACATCTTCATTTGAACACTGACGTTCACTGGGCATGGGATAAGCAGAACCTGGGTAAGTCCCTGTATGACAACTTTGGCTACGAAGGGGTGTTTATTCTCTCCCCGGAAGGAACCACGCGATACAGCGTGCTTGACGGGAAACTGAAGCTTCAGGATCTCGGGCGCTGGTTAGATAAATCAACCAAGGAGCGATTACTCCGTGAGGTGAGCGTTAACAATGGATTGCCGGTTTCTATACTCACGCTTATCGATTCCGTTCCAGCCATTGTTTCTGCTGAATGGATAACAACGGGCGATGACGCGAGCGTGCAACCCTTGCCGGGGAAACCGTCGGTAATGGTGTTTGTAGACAAGTTAACGGCTAAAAAACTCCTCGCGATTGGGCAGGATGCCGGTATTAAAAATGTTCGTACGTCACCTGATGCAATCACTTCTCAAATAAACAATCAAACAGAATTTACCTTAAGCACCCAGAATGGTGATGTGCAAATTATCTGGGACGGTGAAAACCCCGGCCAGGCGTTGATTATTTATTTTTTACCATTACTCATTCTTTCAGTTATTCTGACGGTATCGTTGACGGTTATTCTCATGCGCCATATTATGCAGAAGGCGAGAATGCTTGACGAAAATACCTTTCTCCTCGAGCAGGCGCGGTTGAATCTTATCACCAGTGAAAAACGATTCCGGGACGTCAGTGAAACAACCAGCGACTGGTTCTGGGAAACAGATTTATCGTTAAAGATAACCTGGCTTTCAGGTCGTTTTTCTACAGTAACGGGATATGAAAATAGCAAATGGATAGGCCGCAGGCTGGATGAACTCTTTCCTACGTCACGCGGATTATTACAAGACTGTGTGAGGCTCAGGGAATTAACTGAACGCTTTGAATTTAAGAACTGTCCTTATATTCATGCACAACAATCTACGGCCTATTGCACGCTTCTGGCAAAGCTTTCTGCTCAGCCTGATGGAACGGTGGTTTTGCGAGGCGCGGCAACCGACGTTTCTCTGGAAGTTGAAGCAACTAAACGGGTGGAGTTCCTGTCACGTCATGATGAATTAACCGGTCTGCCGAACCGCTATCATATTAAGGAATTTCTGGCAGGCCAGTTGGCTAAAGAAGACCTTAACCATTATCCCTTTGCCATGATTTGCCTCGATTTAGACAAGTTTAAACCCGTCAATGATATTTTTGGGCACTCCACGGGGGATGCGCTGCTTGGCGAGGTCGCTTTACGTCTTAAAAATTGCGTTCGTCGAGGTGATTTTGTCGCACGGCAGGGAGGGGATGAATTTATGCTTCTTCTCGGCAATACCAGCCAAAAAGACCAGATTGATGAGGTGTGTCACCGCATCGTACAGGAACTCAACCGTCCTTTCTCCATTGAGGGTAATGATGTCGCAATAGGCGTAAGCATGGGGATTGCGCTGGCTCCCCTGGATAGCAGCAGCGCAAACGATCTTTTACGCTATGCCGATATTGCGCTTTACCAGGCTAAGCAATCCGGCAGAAACAGATGGGTCTATTATCGCCCGGATATGTCGGAAAAGTTAACTGAACGGAGAAAACTGGAACTCGAACTGAAAACCGCGATTCGCGAAGAGCAACTCTATCTGGTGTACCAGCCCCGTTATAACCTCCGATATTCTAAGATAGAGGCCGTCGAAGCGCTGGTACGTTGGCAGCACCCGCACCGAGGGACGATGATGCCCGATCAGTTCATCCCGCTGGCTGAAGAAACAGGTCTGATTATTAACCTCAGCAACTGGGTCATACGCAAAGCGTGTGCGGAGACAAAAGATAAATTGCCGGGGCTATCGGTATCCGTAAATATTTCCGCTATCGAATTCCAGGCAAGCGATCTTGCTGAAAGGATAAAAGAGATCCTGCACGAAACAGGGCTAGAACCTGACCGACTGGAAATAGAAGTGACGGAAAATGTCACGCTTTCCGATCCTGAAAAGACCTTGCATACCATGAAGGCTCTCAAAAAAATGGGCGTCCGTATTTTGATTGACGATTTCGGTACCGGCTATGCCTCTCTGAGCTATCTCCGGAAGTTTCAGTTTGATGGACTCAAGCTCGACAAGAGTTTTATTTTTACCCTGGCCGATTCGCCGCAGAACCAATCAGTCGTAGAAAAAATTATCGATCTGGGTAAGGCCTATTCAATGGCGGTCACTGCAGAAGGGGTGGAGACCACCGAACAGCTCTCTTTTCTTAAAAAAAATAGATGTGATGAAGTTCAGGGCTACTTGCTTGGAAAACCGGCCGCCATTACGGAATTAAATTTAAACGCAAACAGAATAGATCTTTAAAGTGTGCTTCCATCAGCTTCACACGCTTTACGCCGGGAAGCGAAAATGAAAAACCGGGCTTCTCGCCCGGTTTTTTGTCATCTGCTATCTGACCGTATACAGAGGCGCAAGCGCGTTCTATCTAACGACCAGCACAGGGCATTTCGCATGCCGCACCACTGCCGCAGCGTTCGAACCCAACAGATACGTCGATATGTCAGGTTTGTGGGAGGCAATGATAATCAGGTCGGCGCCGATTGTGTCAGCGAGCTTAAGGATTTGATCCTTAGGCGATCCCGTCACGGCGTGAGTCTGTATCTTATCTGCAGGAATTTTGAATTGCTTAACGATTTCATCCAGCTTTGCTAAGGCCGCGTGCTGGAACTCTTTCAGCTTCGGCATTTCGACCGAGTAGGCCAGGCCTAATGATGAATAATACGGAAGCGATGGAATGACAGTAAGAAAGTGAACTTTAGCTGTGTTAAGTGCGGTATGTGCCTGAACGAACGGGATAACCATGTGCGTCAGGCTATCCTCGGAAATGTCAATGGGAACCAAAATTGAGTTGTACATGTGTCCCTCCTGAGTGTTTTTCACACAATTCAGGGTAGACCGTTAATTTTAGGAAAACAGAGAGCAGGGTGTCATAACGGGGACAAATTTCGGTTATGTGATAGGCGTACAGTCGAACCTGTCCGTGATCTTGCCAACGTGGCGTGACAACGAACAGGGACATCCGGGGATGAATCTCTTCGCGTCACGGTCCGTTTTCTGCAAAACGGCAAAGCCTCAACCGGGCGCAATGCCCGGTATCGTGTTCATATTGCGTGGCAGCTTACGGAAGCCATAATTTTATTCCCGCCAATATTACCCATAATTAGCTCGAGTAATTTCCGGTATTCCTCACGGGTCATTACCTCGGCCCGTATTTCAGTTTTTCCTTCTGCTTGCGCCGTATCGCAATAAATGGCTTTCAGACTCAACGTCAACTCTTTCGCCATGTTGACCACACTCTGCCGCACCGCATCTTCATGCTCGTCATCACAGGTGATTTTCAGGACATAGCATTTTTCGCCTTCATGGATCGCGGGCAGTTGATTAATCCGTTGCGCAGCTTCGCGAAGCAGGATGTTGGCGCAGAGAATAATCACGCTGGCCATACCGGCATTCCAGAATTGACCTAATCCACATAGCACGCCAATTCCGGCCGAGCACCACAGCGTCGCGGCGGTATTAAGACCGCGAATATTCATTCCCTCACGCATAATAACGCCAGCGCCAAGAAAGCCTATTCCGGAGACAATCTGCGCTGCAATACGCCCCGGGCTATCGGGTGACGTCGAGAGGGAACTTAAAATAAACACGGCCGCACCCGTTGCAACCAGAGCATTGGTACGAAGCCCGGCCATACGCTGGCGCCACTGTCTTTCCGCGCCAATAATTGCGCCCAGCAGCATCGCTGCGAGCAGATGAGAGATATAAGGAAACATCAGCCTGTCGCCTGTTAACATGGTTACACGATAAGCGTCAGCGCTTCACAAAGCACAATATGACGCCGTTAAAACGCAAAGCATGTCAGCGCGAGGGCGGTGGAAAGAGTGAATGATGAAACATGAACATCGCGATGCCCCAAAAATTTGGTCGTTCTTAATGTATTGGGATGCAATCACGTCAAGAGGATTGCTGCCCACCTTTAAGGCAAGCAGCGAGAAAATCGCGTCAGCTTACCTTCGTATCGACGATAAAATGGCTTTCCAACGAAGGACTCCTGTGAAATTTTTTGCCAGTATAAGCAGGCGCAATAATGAGTAAAGTAAAAAAACAGCGCCCTTGATGTATTGTTTAAGTTTGCAGGGAATATTTTTCAGACGTCATCTGATTTTCAAAAATACCCGGTATACTGCATTTTGCTTATTTCAGGCAATAACAGGCAAGGCAGGAAGTATGTCTCTTCGTTCGCTGCGGGCGTTATGCCTGACAAGTTTTTTCATTGCTGATGTTCGTGATGGTCTGGGGCCTTTCCTCGGTATTTTCCTGACCGAACGCCGCTGGACCCCTGATGATATCGGCATTCTGATGACGGCCGGCGGGCTGGCGGGGTTACTGGCCACGCTGCCGGCGGGATTCATCACCGACACCTCCCGCAACAAGCGCGCTGTGCTCGCGCTGCTGTGCATTCTGATCACGCTCAGCACGCTTCTGCTCTGGTTTAGCCAGCAGAGCGGCGTTGTCGCCGTGTCGCAAGTCGTCACCGGTATCTGTGCGGCATTTGTCGGGCCGTTAATCGCCGGGATTACGCTGGGGTTGACCGGGCAGGGCGGGTTCAGCGCGCAGATGGGCAGAAACGAGGCGTTCAATCACGGCGGCAACTTTGTTACTGCACTGATCGCGGGCGGCATTGCGTGGTACTGGGGCGTGGGCGGGATTTTCCTGCTGATGACCAGCACCACGCTGCTAACGCTGTGTGCGCTGCTTGCCATTCGCAACAGCGATATCGATAACGACGCGGCGCGCGGGCTGTCCTCTTCAGCGAGCCTGCCGGTCCCCGGTTTTGCGGTGCTGATGAAAAACCGGGCGCTGTTTGTGACCGGGCTGACGCTGCTGTTGTTCCACCTGGCGAACGCCGCGCTGCTGCCGATGCTGAGCATGAGGGTTGCCGCAGCACCTGCCGCGATCAACCCCGGTTTGTATGCGGCAGGTACCGTCATCATTTCTCAGGCCGTGATGATCCCCGTCGCCATCTGGGCCTCGCGCCGGATCGAACACTATGGCTACTGGCGCTTGATTATGCTGGCGCTGCTGGTTATGCCGGTGCGTGCGGCGCTGGCGGCATCCACGGATGCGCCGTTAATGATGATCCCGGTACAAATTCTCGACGGCCTGGCCGCCGGGATCCTGGGTGTCGTCGTCCCGTCGTTTATTGTGGTGCTGCTGCGCGGAAGCGGGCACGTCAATGCCGGGCAGAGCGTGGTGATGTTGATGCAGGGAGTAGGGGCATCCATGAGTCCGGCATTAACCGGGACGATCGCCGGTCATTACTCGTTTGCGACGGCATTCAGTGTCCTGAGCGCGATTGCGCTGGCTGCCGTCCTGCTCTGGTGGCGCGTTGCGCACCGGAGCTGGGAAACAAACGCGCCGGGTGAGGCTTAGCCGCCCACCCGGCGTAGCACTTAAGCCAGCTCGTTAGGGCACGCTTCGCCCTTTTCCAGCTGCTGCAGGTTCCCCAGCGTGGTTTCTGAAATGCTGATCAGCGCTTCTGCCGTCAGAAACGCCTGGTGACCGGTAAACAGCACGTTATGGCAGGCAGAGAGGCGACGGAACACGTCGTCCTGGATGACGTCATTAGACTTGTCTTCAAAGAACAGATCGCGTTCGTTCTCATACACGTCCATCCCCAGCGCGCCAATCTTCTGGGTCTTCAGGGCTTCGATAGCAGCCTGAGAATCAACCAGTCCGCCGCGGCTGGTGTTGATGATCATCACGCCATCCTTCATCTGGTCAAACGCCGCCTGGTTAAGCAGGTGATAGTTTTCCGGGGTCAGCGGACAGTGCAGAGAAATCACGTCGGACTGCGAGAACAGGGTCGGCAGGTCGACGTACTCCACGCCCAGATCCAGCGCTGCGGCGCTTGGGTACGGATCGAATGCCAGCAGACGCATGCCAAAGCCTTTCAGAATGCGCAGGGCAGCCACGCCAATTTTACCGGTGCCGATTACGCCAGCGGTTTTGCCGTACATGGTAAAGCCGGTCAGCCCTTCCAGCGAGAAGTTGGCGTCACGGGTGCGCTGATAAGCGCGGTGAATACGACGGTTGAGGGACATCATCATGCCAATCGCATGTTCAGCCACCGCTTCCGGGGAGTACGCCGGAACGCGCACCACCTTCAGACCCAGCTCTTTTGCCGCGTCGAGGTCCACATTGTTGAAGCCCGCACAGCGCAGGGCGATGTACTTCACCCCCTGTTTTTTCAACTCTTCCAGCACCGGGCGACTGCCGTCATCGTTTACGAAAATGCAGACGCCTTCACAGCCGTGCGCCGTTTTGGCGGTTTTTTCGGACAGCAGAAAGTCGAAAAATTCAAGCTCAAACCCGTAAGCCTCGTTAACATGTTGCAGATACTTTTTGTCGTACTGCTTTGTGCTGTATACCGCGAGTTTCATAAGACTTTCTCCAGTGATTTTGCATTCACGTTAGCATGATTAAAATTATCTTACAATTTCTAAAATATTATTGAATTCAATAAGTTCTATCAATTATTCTAGAGCATATGTGCACCCTAACTCCATGATATTCATATCCACCGATTTCTTAAGCGGGACTGACACCAGCGACATGTCTGCTTGTTTTACTCTAAGGGGGCTATGGGGGAGACTAAAGTCACAACAAGTGCGTATGTTTGGGTAAGTGGTTTCCCAATGCTTGAAAATGTGACTACCTTTAGCTGTTAAAATGACGTAGCTCTTTGAATGTCCTAACATCGAAGGTAGTATTATTACTATCATTTTAAAATGACAGGGAGACCGAATGTACAACCATAATCGGGATAAAAGTCATTTCGAAGAGAAAGTCTTAGAGATTGAAAATCTTGCGCAGCGAATTGCCACAAAGCATTTGCTTTATGGTACCGCTGGTATGTTTTTTGAAACTCAACAACTTGTTGCTCACCTGAGAAGGGAGATCGAGTCGCATTGCTTGACCTGGTCAGGCGGGATTCAATTACTTGATGAACAGATACATCATCTTAAGGAACAGGATGATTTACTCACCTTCAATAAAGCTAAGTTATTTATTGTTGTTGAAAAAAACCGAACAACAACGACGACTTTAGCGCTTAAACAGATCGGTTTCGTTGCCGGTGGGGCGCAAGTGTATGGGGGCGCTAGTTTATGCGTCGGTTCGCTGGGTCTGGCCTGTGCTGCGTATGGTGCACCTATGATTACTCATGGGCTAAACAACATGTATGAAAATGGATACTATCTTCTTTATCGTGAGGATCGGTCTGGCACGCTAAGAGATGCTTATCGTTACGTAGCAGCGAAACTCGGCTATGGGAATAATGAAGCTGATATTGTCTATGGAGTAGTTGATATCTCTTTATCAGCCTATGGCGCGGGCAGGAGAGTACTGGCTCCCCGAGAAAAATCCTGGAGTCTGTTTCGCAACATTGAATCTGATTATATCAGAGGATGGCAAGAGGCTTCTAAAACAGCGATGGCTCTGGATTTAACCAGTGGAAGCGTCACAGGTTGGCAGATGTACCAGATAGCTAAAGAGAATTAATTATGTCGGAACAATTCGAGTTGTCATTAACCCCACCGATTCTACCTGCCGTATGCTATTTTATTGTATCTATTGTCGTTTTTTTCTTGTTGTACCTCGGGAAACTCAAGGTCAACAGGCTTCATAAATATCCTCTGTTCATTGCCTATACGCTATTTGTGATAGCCATCGCAGCCATTCAAATTAACGTTTTTGCCAACGGCTATGAGTTTGTTAGCGGTTTTTTACATATTGATTTTGATCCCTGGCGGTACGACTCGGTGTATTGGGGGTCATTGATATTCGCCATGCTTTACCTGCTGGCAATGCCACGGAATAGGTATTAATGTCGCAAATCTGCTCTGCGATTATTCTTGAACTTATGCGTAACCAATTGAACCGAAACTATATTCTTTAGGTTACGCATAGCAAAAAAATTACCGCTTACTATTACAGCATCTATTCTTAACTTGGCGTCAACTTCAACTCAACCGCTAAACATGCGACAATGATCGGCACTGCCGGCTTAATTCTTTCGCTAAATCAGGACATTAACTGCCCATGAAGGGTAAATACAAAGCCGCTCTTGCGCTTTTACTGCTGTTCATACTGTTGCCGCTGACGCTGCTGATGACGCTCGCCCAGTGGGTGCCGACGCTCGCCGGGATCTGGCTTCCCGTCGGGACGCGCATCGCGTTCGAAGAGAGCCCGAAACTGACTCGCCACGCGCTAGTGATCCCCGATCTTCGCTATCTGGTGGAAGACTGCGAAATTGCCCGCATCGATAACGTGACGCTGTCACATCCCAGCCGCTGGAAGCTGGATATCGGCGCGCTGGATCTTAACACCGTCTGCCTGAGCAAAATTCCCCAGTCGGCGCCCTCAACGGTCGCCCCGAAAACGCTGGCGCAATGGCAGGCAGTGTTACCCAATACCTGGCTCACGATTCACCGTCTGACGCTGTCGCCCTGGCAGCAGTGGCAGGGCGAGCTGCAGGCGTCGCTAACCCCGTCCAGCCAGGAGATCGCCTATAAAGGCGAGCAGGTCAGCATTAAAGGCACGCTTCGCGGTCAGACGCTCTCGGTCAGCCAGTTCGATGTTCAGCTTCCGGATCAGCCGCAGCCGATTAAGCTGGTGGGCGAGTTTACCCTGCCGCTGGTGCCGGACGGCGTGCCGGTGAAAGGCCACGCGGTGGCGACCTTTAACGTGCCACAGTTAACGTCTCTGGTCGATGCCGATCTCGACTGGGAAGACAATCAGGGACAGCTGGTGGTGATGGCGAGAGACAACCCCGATCCGCTTCTCGACCTGCCGTGGCAGATCACGGCGGAACGGCTCAACATCAGCGACGGGCGCTGGAACTGGGATCTCTCGGGTATGCCCCTGAGCGGGCGGGTGTCCCTTCGCGCCGACAACTGGCAGCAGGGGCTGGAGAAAGCCACCCTGACCGGACGACTGAACGTGTTGACGCAAGGCGATGCGGGTAAAGGCAACGCGGTACTGAATATTGGGCCCGGCAGGCTCAGCATGGAAAACAGCGACATGCCCCTGCACCTGAGCGGCGAGGCGAAGCAAAACGATCTCATTCTTTACGCCAAATTACCGGCAAAACTGACCGGCAGCCTGTATGAACCGCAGCTCGCTTTTGAGCCTGGCGCGCTGCTTCGCTCGCGCGGGCGCATCATTGACTCGCTCGATATCGATGAAATCCGCTGGCCGCTGGCGGGCGTGAAGCTCACCCGGAAGGGGGTGGACGGTCGTTTACAGGCGATTCTGCGCGCCCATGAAAACGAGATGGGCGATTTTGAACTCCACCTGGACGGTCAGGCCAACGACTTTTTACCCGATAACGGCCTGTGGCAGTGGCGCTACTGGGGCAAAGGTGGCTTTACGCCGATGCATGCCCGCTGGGATGTCGCCGGGAAAGGCGAGTGGCGCGACAACCTTATTGAGCTGACGGCGCTCTCCACCGGCTTTGACAAGCTTCAGTACGGCACGATGGAGGTCAGCACGCCGCGTCTGCTGCTGGATCGGCCTGTACGATGGCTGCGCGATGCCGAAAAACCAACCTTCAGTGGGGCGCTGTCGCTCAACGCAGGGCAAACCCGTTTCTCCGGCGGCAGCGTGTTGCCGCCCTCGGTCCTGACCTTCAGCGTCGACGGCACCGACCCGACGATTTTTCAGTTTAAGGGTGACCTCCATGCGGACAACATCGGCCCGGTACAGGTGAACGGACGCTGGGATGGCGTGCGCCTTCGCGGGCAGGCCTGGTGGCCGAAACAGTCCCTCACCGTATTCCAGCCGCTTATTCCGCCGGACTGGAAAATGACGCTGCGCGGTGGAGAGCTTTATGCGCAGGTCGCCTTCTCGGCGGCGGCCGATCAGGGCTTTGAAGCGGGCGGGCACGGAGTGCTGAAATCCGGCAGCGCCTGGATGCCCGATAACCAGATTAACGGCGTCGATTTTGTGCTGCCGTTCCGCTTCAGCGAGGGCACCTGGTCTCTGGGCACGCGCGGTCCGGTCACGTTGCGCATCGGTGAAGTGGTAAACCTGGTGACCGCGCGCAACATTACCGCGGATTTACAGGGCGATTATCCCTGGACGGAGGACAATCCGCTGCTGCTCACCAACGTGAAGGTGGAAACCCTCGGCGGGAAGATCACCATGCAGCAGCTGCGAATGCCGCAGCACGATCCGGCTCTGCTGCGGGTGGACAATATCTCCTCGAGCGAGCTGATTAGCGCCGTCAATCCGAAACAGTTCGCCATGTCGGGGCCGGTCAGCGGGGCGCTGCCGTTCTGGCTGGACAATGAAAAATGGATCATTAAGGATGGCTGGCTGACCAACCCGGGGCCAATGACGCTGCGCATCGACAAAGATACGGCCGACGCCATCGTGAAAGACAATATGGTCGCGGGCGCCGCGATTAACTGGCTCCGCTATATGGAAATTTCGCGTTCGTGGACGAGAATCAATTTAGATAACCTGGGTGAATTAACCATGCAGGCGACCATCAAGGGGACCAGCCGGGTCGATGGCAAAAGCAGCTCCGTCAACCTGAACTATACCCATGACGAGAATGTCTTTACCCTCTGGCGCAGCCTGCGTTTTGGAGACAACCTGCAAACCTGGTTTGAGCAACACGCGGCGATACCCGGTCTCCGCAGTTCGACTGGCAAGGAAAGTGAGGAATAACAATGAAAAAGATGGCTGGTGCGCTCACCGTTGCCGTTGCCGCGCTACTGTCCGGCTGTACGCCGCGCATTGAAGTCGCTGCGCCAAAGGAGCCGATTACCATCAACATGAATGTCAAAATCGAACATGAGATCCACATTAAGGTCGATAAAGACGTTGAAACCCTGCTGAAATCGCGCAGCGATCTGTTCTGAGGATGCCATGAAACGAGTAGCTCTGATTTTGCTGGCGCTGGGGATGAACGTGCAGGCGGCTACGCTCACCCTCAACGATGCCCGGGCCCAGGGGCGCGTGGGGGAAACCCTCAGCGGTTATCTGGCCCCGATTCAACAGGATGCCGAAACGCTGGCGCTGGTCAATCGCATCAACGCGGCGCGCACGGAAAGCTACCAGAAGCTGGCTGACAGCAATAATTTGCCGGTCGATGAAGTGGCCAAAATGGCAGGGCAAAAACTGGTTGCCCGCGCCCAGCCGGGCGAGTATGTGAAGGGCATTAACGGAAAATGGCTGAAAAAATAGCTAGCGGTAGCGCTTGCGGTATTCACCCGGCGAAACGCCAAAGCGCTGCTTAAACGCCGTTGAAAAATGGCTATGGTCGGTGAACCCCCAGCTGTAGCCAATGCCCGCCAGCTTTTCGTCATCACCGGCTGCGCGCAGCACCTCCGCGCAGCGATCCAGGCGGCGGTTTTTAATGTACTGCGCAACCACCAGCCCCTTCTCGGCAAACATACGGTAAAGGCTGCGCACGGACATTCCGCTCTCGGCGGCAATCCACTCCGGACGCAGCGATTCAGACTGAATGTGGTCGTCAATCAGCGCCACCACATGCTGGAACTGGCGCTCCTTACGCGGCTGAATGATTTCGCGCTGCTGGAAAGCGGGGCGCAGCAGGCAGATCATCGCTTCGAGCGCCGCTTCACTCTCCCGGTCACTCAGGCTGGCATTGCTCATGCTCTCCATCAACAGGCGATGGCTCAGCTGCACCGTGGGCAGCGTGCGGGAAAGGGCGGTGGCGCAGCTTATCTCCTGAAAACGGCACTGCTGCTCAATAATCTGACGGGGAACCAGGAGCGAAATCTGGCGGGATTTTTCCTGCCAGTTGATCGAGCAGGGGCGTGAGGCGTCAATCAGCGTGATATCCCCGGTTCTGAGTACCGCGCGACGGTCATCCTGCTCAATCTCCGCGCTGCCTTCGAGCTGAAACACGGTATAGAACCAGGCATCGTTACTCTGTTTGATCTCCTCACGGGAGCGGAACAGGTTGACACCACCGGCGGTGACGGTGCTGAGCTTCAGGCTGCGCGCATAGCTGGTCTCCAGCTCGCCGTAGAATCTGCCCCCGGTGGGCTGCGCGTTAAAACGCCCGCAAACCTGGTTAATTTGCGCCAGCCACTGCTGATACTGTTCCTGCTCGCTTGCACACGCCATCGTTTCTCTCACTGCACCGTCAACGTTTTCGCATTGTTGCATTTGTGTTGCATTTTGTCAGAGCTATGAGGCTGACTATAGGAAAGAACACTCACCGGTAACAGCGATATAAGCGGCAATTATCGCGATTTGCGGCGCCTGTCACAGGTGGCAAAGCGAATGTCACAGAGACAAAAGCGAGAATGCAAAACCCCTCTTAGACTGGATTAACACCCTGAGAAGAATAACGAAGGAGTATCCTATGTCTGAATCACTGGTGGCTATTCAGCCTGCCGTGCAACAATTTTTAGACCGACAGCATGGCCTGTGGATTGAAGGGCGTCAGGCCGCGTCGGACAGTGAAAAGCGGCTTAATGTCTACAACCCGGCCACGGGCGAGGTGATTGCCTCAACTGCCGATGCCAGCGTCGACGACGTTGATCGTGCCGTCATGTCCGGCTGGCGCGCCTTTGTGGCCCGTACCTGGGCCGGAAAGCTCCCGGCGGAGCGCGAGCGGATCCTGCTCCATTTCGCCGATCTCGTCGAACAGCACGGCGAGGAGCTGGCTCAGCTTGAAACGCTGGAGCAGGGCAAGTCCATCAACATCTCCCGTGCCTTTGAAGTCGGCTGCACCCTGAACTGGATGCGCTATACCGCCGGGCTGACCACCAAAATTGCGGGCAAAACCCTCGATCTCTCCATCCCGCTACCGCAGGGGGCACGCTATCAGGCGTGGACGCGTAAAGAGCCGGTTGGCGTGGTGGCCGGAATTGTGCCCTGGAACTTCCCGCTGATGATTGGCATGTGGAAAGTGATGCCAGCGCTGGCCGCGGGCTGCTCTATCGTCATTAAGCCGTCGGAAACCACGCCGCTGACCCTGCTGCGCGTGGCGGAACTCGCCAGTGAAGCGGGCATCCCGGACGGGGTGTTCAACGTGGTGACCGGCAGCGGCGCGGTGTGTGGTGCAGCGCTGACCTCGCATCCGCATATCGCGAAGGTGAGCTTTACCGGCTCAACGGCGACGGGTAAGCAAATTGCCCGCGCGGCGGCGGATACGCTCACCGGCGTGACCCTGGAGCTCGGTGGGAAAAACCCGGCCATCGTGCTGAAGGATGCGGACCCCGCGTGGGTGATCGAAGGCCTGATGACCGGCAGCTTCCTGAACCAGGGGCAGGTGTGCGCGGCCAGCTCGCGTATCTACATAGAGGCGCCGCTGTTTGACACGCTGGTCGGTGGGTTCGAACAGGCGGTGAAATCCCTGAGCGTCGGGCCGGGCATGTCGCCGAAGGCGTTTATCAACCCGCTGGTGTCGCGTGCGCACTGCGACAAGGTGCAGTCTTTCCTTGATGAGGCGACGTCGCGCAACGCGGAGCTGATCGTCGGTAACCGTGGTCCGGAGGGCAAAGGCTATTACGTGTCGCCGACGCTGGTGGTGAACCCGGATGCCTCGCTGCGGCTCACCCGCGAAGAAGTATTCGGTCCGGTGGTCAACCTGGTACGTGTCGCCGACGGGGAAGAGGCGCTCCAGCTGGCAAACGACACCGAATATGGCCTGACGGCCAGCGTCTGGACGCAGAATATCAGCAAGGCGCTGGAGTACACCGACAGGCTGCAGGCGGGCACCGTGTGGGTGAACAGCCATACGCTGATCGACGCCAACCTGCCGTTCGGCGGGATGAAGCAGTCCGGGACAGGGCGTGACTTCGGTCCGGACTGGCTGGACGGCTGGTGTGAAACCAAGTCGGTGTGCGTGCGGTATTAAAAAGCAAGCCGGGTGGCGGCTACGCCTTACCCGGCCTACAACGACTCGAACCGTAGGCCGGGTAAGCGCAGCGCCACCCGGCTTTTATCTACAGCGACCACCGATCCCGCCCGGCCTCTTTCGCCCGATACAGCGCCGCATCGGCGCGGGCGATAATCTCGGTGCCCGCGAGTCCCCCCGCCATCCCCGCAATCCCCATGCTCACGGTGACATGGTCGCTGACCGTCGAGGCGCCGTGCGGTATGGCCTCTGCGCGAAGGCCGTCCTGGATACGCAGGGCGACCTTTTCAGCGATGTTCTCCGGGCAATTAAACAGAATCACCAGAAACTCTTCGCCGCCGTAGCGTGACACCACATCCTCAGGTGTGCGCACCGACTGCTTAAGCACGCGCGCCACGCGCGTCAGACAGTCATCACCCGCCTGGTGCCCGTAGGTGTCGTTGTAGCGCTTGAAGTAGTCGATATCCAGCATAATCAGCGAGAAGGGCTTCTTCTGCTCAACCGCGTTCTCCAGCACCACCTCCATTTTCCGTCGATTGGCGGTTTTGGTTAACGGGTCCTGATGCGCCAGCGCATCCAGCCGCGAAATCAGCAGCTGATTCTGCTGGTTACGTCGCCAGGCTTCGTCAAACCAGCTCAGCAGAATAAAACGCCCGCAGATCAGGATCAGCGTAAAGACGCTCCAGATAACAACGAAGTGAAGGTTGAGACCATCGTTTCGTATCCAGCTTGCTATCGGCAGGGTGATCCAGAGCGGGAGCACAAAGGCGAGCAGCCCTTCAGGGTAGAAATAGAGCGCCGTCAAACCGGCGAGTAACAGAATAACGCACAACGGCCAGACGTGCGGGAGCAGCAGCTGGGTGATAAACCAGAAGCAGGAGACCGACCAGATGGCGCTGCAGATAAACAACACCACGCTGATGCCGGCGATGCGCCGCCAGGCCATAAGGATCAGCGCAGCCGAGAGGATAACAATACCGAGCATGGAGGCATCGACGATTCTCGTCAGCTGCGGCGAGTGGGGATAAAGGGGATCGCTGGCCTTAAGCAGAACGTGTCGCAGCAGAATCATCACCGCGAAGCTGATATTGACGAAGGCCAGCCACGGCAGGTTCATCGCCAGTCCATGCATGACCATGGCCTGGCGCGTTGGCCAGGTTGCCCGTTCCAGCGTCGGTTTTTTTCTTTTTTCCATAAAGCCCTTTCCCGTCCGGGGGATAAATCATGCAGGTGAGATATCAGTAACTATAAGCAAGCCAGGACGATCCTCAAACGCCAGGGCAAAAAAAACCGGGCAATTGCCCGGTGGATGGTTATTTTTCGTCTTTTTTCTTTCCGAGCGTTGGCGTCTCGTCGAAGAAGTTCCACGGTTTAAGCAGGGTATGCACCCATTCCGTTGGCATAATCGGCCACTCTTCCGCACGCGCCACGTGGGTGGTGCCGGTGGTCATCCAGACCACGTCATCCTGATCGTTGAGCGACTCGTTATCCTTGCTGTACTGCCCCAGGCCGGTGTCGTGCACGGAGCGGTTAGGGAATTTCCCTTCCGGGTAGAGCTCATCCGGGTGGTAGCGGGTCACCCACAGCTGTTTGTCCATAAAGCTCAGGCGATGGTAAATCCACTCGTCCGGGGCAAATTTCGCGCCGGTTGCCACCGGGTGCGTGCCCCCCGCGTAAGGGATGATCTGGTACGAAACCGGGTTGCCCATGCGGTTCTCTTTACGGGTGTTGCTCAGCAGGCGAATCGTGCCCGGGTCGAACTTCTGCGCTGCCTGCTGCTCGGTATCAATATCGTATTGATTGATCTGCATGGTGCTGGTGCGCGGGCCACCGGCGGTATTCGGCTTCACTTCCGGATCCATCGCCACCAGCTTGTTGTTGATGCCGTCCACGTCCATATCAAGACGGAAGTTGTAGATGTGCTGGTGCGTGGTGCCCACGATGTTGTGGTCGATCAGCGTGCCGTATTTTGTATCATCTTTGGCGGTGGCGTCGTGCATGGTTTTCGCCTGAACGCCTTTCACCGCCTCGATACCCGTCGCGCCGGCGTCAATGCCGATGGTGCCATTTTCATGGAACACCCAGTCGAAGATGTAATCGTAGTTGCCCACGGTACTCACCCAGCGCACCACCAGTTCGCGGCGCTCGGTGCTGACGTTAGGCTGGCCCATCTCCTGATGCTTATATTCCGGCCCCGCGTAGCGTTCGAAAATCGCAATCGCGCGCGGGATCTCCATCGGCGCGCCGGTGTAGTCCGGGATAGTTTCGTTGAGCATCACCGCGTTGGACGGCACGTCTTTCCCGCGCACCAGCGGCGAGGTCAGGGTGCCCATGCCGTAGTCGCCGGAATCAAGATAGGCCTTGAAGTACCAGCCCACGTCCGGATCGCCGTAAGGAACGATCATGCCGCCGAGCGACCCCTGATACATAATCTGGCGTTTTTTGCCGTTGTCGTTATACGTGACGGTTGAAATCATCGGGCCGACGCGGGAGTCCAGGCTCAGGTGGAAATCCCAGTTCTGCCAGTGCACCATATCGCCGGTAATGGTGTAGTTCTTGCCTTCCGGCTCAATGATGTCGAGCGGTTTTTTTGGCGTCTCTATACGGTCGCGGCCATCGTAGGGGCGCGGCGTCATCGGAACCGGAACAACGGCACCTTCCTCAATCTTCTGGATTTTCTTCTGCTCAAGATCGACCACGGCCACCAGGTTTTCAATCGGGTGCGCCCAGTAGTTGCCGTCGCCGACGTCGAGATAGCTCACCACCTTCAGCAGGCGGTCTTCCTGCTTCAGGCCATCTTTACCGTCGAAATAGCCGACGGTCAGCGGCGTGGTAATCACTTTTTTCGGGTCGGTGATGCCGTGTTTTTTAAGCACCTCGGCAAACTCCGTGCTGTCGTTGATGATCTGCTGCACCGCGGTGAAATCATCCAGCAGCACCATGCCGTGCGCATCTTTCACCGGCTCCCAGCGCAGGATTTTTTTATCCTTCAGATCCACCACGCTTTCGATAACGTGCTTGCCATCGAGCATTACAATCTTTGCCTGACGCGGGGCATCCACAGCCGTACCGTTAAGCACAAAGTCCCACACTTTGGCTTTCTCTGGCTCAGCAAGGGCAATCTGGGTAAAGCGGGTATTCGGTTTAAAATCCGTCGAGGCTTTGACAATCTCAACGGCTTGCTTAATTTCGTCCGCCGTCAGCGCGTTCAGCGGGTGAGGGCGTTTTTCAACCTGGAAAGTCTGGTCAAGACCGGACTGGAAAACATCATTGATGAAGCTGTCAGAGATAAAGGCTTTCTTGCCTTTCATCACCACCGGCACCTCGAGCTTGAGGGTTTTCCCGTTGACGATGGCGGTTTTGGCACCCGGTTTGACCTTCACAAAGGCGCCGTCTTTCGCAATGGTGAACATCTGTGCGTAATCATCCCACTGCACGTCCGCACCAAAGTCCTGCAGCGTTTTGTCCATCGGGACCATATGCGCCTCGCTGCCGTGGGCGAAAACAGGGGATTGCCAGGCGCAACACAGCGCAACGGCCATAGCCAGCGCCGTTCTACGGGCAGAAAAAGAAGAATTGCTTCCCATCGTAGACCTCATCTTGTTGTGTTTATAGTGTTGTGACAGCCCTATCCTGACAGGCGCCTGAGAAAAGCGTTTGCCTGCATCTGCCAGATTATTTGCCAGTCTTGCCAGGTTAAAAAAAGAGCGGGGCGATGTCACACCCCGGCTGGTCGTCGTAGGCCGGGTAAGCATCGCGCCACCCGGCAGGAAAGGCGGTGAAGGGAAGGTGTCAGAAATCCCCCTGCTGGCGCGCCACCAGCGTCAGGATGGAGTAGAGCGCCACGGCCTGCTGGTGCTGGTTGAAGATCTCAACCGCCCATTCCACCACGCCGGTTGGTTTTTCCTCGGCACTGCGTTGTTTCTTCAGCGTTTTACGCTTGCAGGTCAGACGCACCTGAATGGTATCGCCCGGTTTAACCGGCTCGATAAAGCGCAGGTTTTCCATGCCGTAGTTGGCAATGACAGGCCCAACGCCCGCATCAACGAACAGCCCTGCCGCGGCGGAAATCAGGAAGTAGCCGTGCACCACGCGCTCGCCAAAGATCGACTCTGCCGCGCCGATCTTGTCCATATGGGCGTAAAAGTGGTCGCCGCTCAGGCAGGCAAAATTCACGATGTCCGCTTCCGTCAGGGTGCGGCGCGGCGTCAGCAGGCTGTCGCCCGGCTGCAGCTCCTCAAAGTATTTACGGAACGGATGCACGCGATCTTCCTGCACCGCTGCGCCACGCATCCATTGCTTGCCGATGGCGGCCAGCATGGTCGGACTGCCCTGAATGGCCGTGCGCTGCATATAGTGTTTGACCGCACGCAGGCCGCCCAGCTCCTCGCCGCCACCCGCACGTCCGGGACCGCCGTGCACTAGCTGTGGCAGCGGGGAACCGTGGCCGGTGGATTCTTTCGAGGCTTCCTCGTTGAGGATCTGAATACGCCCGTGGGCGCGCGCCGCGCCGAGAATAAACTGGCGGGCAATGTCCAGGTCTGCGGTAACCAGCGTGCCCGCCAGGCTGCCGCCGCCCGCGCGGGCAAGCTGCATTGCGTGCTGTGCGTTGCGATACGGCATCAGCGTCGCAACCGGGCCAAAAGCTTCGGTTGAGTGCACTGCCGGAGTTTCATCCGGCTGCGGGCAGAACAGCAGGGTCGGCGGGAAGAACGCGCCCGCGGCCTGCAAATCCGCTTTGCCGCCCAGACGGACCTGGCAGCCTGCGGCGATCAGGTGATCCACTTTCTCCTGCACGTCCGCGCGCTGTTTGGCGTTGACCAGCGCGCCCATCTTTACTCCTTCCTGCGCCGGGTCGCCCACCGCCACCTTTTCCAGGCGGGCAATCAGCGCCTGGCTCACGGCGTCAATCTGGCTCTGCGGGACGATAATGCGGCGGATGGCCGTACATTTCTGCCCGGCTTTGGCGGTCATCTCGCGCACCACTTCCCGAATGAACAGGGCGAACTCCGGCTGCTCCGGCGTGACGTCTTCTCCCAGCACGCAGCAGTTCAGGGAGTCGGCTTCCATCGTGAACGGAATGGCATTCGCCACAATATTCGGGTGCACGCGCAGGCTTTGCCCGGTGCTGGCGGAGCCGGTAAAGGTGACCACGTCCTGGCTGTCGAGCTGGTCGAGCAGATCCCCCGCGCCGCCGCAGATCAGGCTGATGGCACCGTCCGGCACCAGCCCGCTGTCGACGATGGATTTCACCATCGCCTGCGTCACCTGCGCGGTGGCGGTAGCGGGTTTGATGATGGCGGGCATGCCCGCAAGCCAGGTCGGGGCCAGTTTTTCCAGCATTCCCCAGCAGGGGAAGTTAAAGGCGTTGATGTGCACCGCCACGCCGGACTTCGAGGTCAGAACGTGGCGCGCGGCAAAGCCGCCCTCTTTCGACAGCGGGATCGGCTCGTCTTCCGGCCACACGGTGTCATCCGGCAGCTCGCGGCTGCCCAGGCTGGCGTAAGTGAAGAGGGTGCCGATGCCGCCTTCGATATCGACCCAGCTGTCTGCTTTCGTCGCCCCGGTCTGGGCGGACAGAGCATAAAACGTCTCTTTCTCGCTAAGCAGATGCTTTGCCACCGCCTTCAGCATGGCCGCGCGTTCGATAAAGGTCATCGCGTGAAGCGCTTCGCCGCCGCGCTCAATCGCATAGCGACGGGCGGCCGCCATGTCCAGCCCTTCGCTGGTCACGCTCCACAGCGCTTCGCCACTGATGGCGTGATGAATAGTGCGTTCGCGGCCCCGGCCAGACTGCCAGGTGCCGGACAAGAAGCTGGCTAACTGCTGCATCGCTTATCTCCAAATGTTACGTGGTTTGCCCATTAATAGTTTGATCGTGAATCATAAAAATCAAGCCGAGTTTTTAATGAATTGTTAACGATGTGATCTGGATGGATGAATCAGAGAATACCAAGGCCCGCTTATCAAGGCTTGCAGTAAAAGCCTTGCGAGCAGCATCACAAAACAAACAAACAATTCTTGGGGTTATATTTAACCTTTGTGTAACTTTTAAAAAAACAAAGTGATTCAACATTACGCTTTAATTTGCAAACTAACGAATCATAAAAGGTGATGACGTGACGCAAGAACAACGGTTTGAGCAGCGCATAGCGCAGGAGACGGCGATTGAGCCTCAGGACTGGATGCCTGACGCCTACCGTAAGACGTTGATCCGCCAGATTGGCCAGCATGCGCACTCCGAAATTGTCGGCATGCTGCCGGAAGGGAACTGGATCGCCCGCGCCCCGACGCTGCGCCGTAAGGCGATCCTGCTGGCGAAGGTGCAGGACGAAGCCGGACACGGGCTTTACCTCTACAGCGCGGCGGAAACGCTGGGCTGCGCGCGGGAAGACATCTACCAGAAGATGCTCGACGGCAAGATGAAATACTCCTCCATCTTCAACTATCCGACCCTGAGCTGGGCCGATATCGGCGTGATCGGCTGGCTGGTGGACGGCGCCGCCATCGTCAACCAGGTGGCGCTGTGCCGCACCTCCTACGGTCCGTATGCCCGCGCGATGGTGAAAATCTGTAAAGAAGAGAGCTTCCACCAGCGTCAGGGCTTTGAAGCCTGCATGGCGCTGGCGCAGGGCAGCGAGGCTCAGCGCCAGATGCTGCAGGACGCCATCAACCGCTTCTGGTGGCCGGCGCTGATGATGTTCGGGCCGAACGACGACAATTCGCCGAACAGCGCCCGCAGCCTGGCGTGGAAAATCAAACGCTTTGGCAACGACGAGTTGCGCCAGCGCTTTGTCGACAACACGGTGCCGCAGGTGGAGATGCTGGGCATGACGGTGCCCGATCCCGATCTGCGTTTTGATGAAGAGAGCGGTCATTATCGCTTCGGCGAGATCGACTGGCAGGAGTTTGACGAGGTCATTAACGGGCGCGGCATCTGCAACCACGAACGCCTGGCCGCGAAACGTAAAGCCTGGGAAGAGGGCGCGTGGGTGCGGGAAGCCGCGCTGGCGCACGCCGAAAAACAACGCGCCCGTCAGGCCGCTTAAGAGGAAATAACCATGAGCAATGTCTACTGGCCGCTGTACGAAGTGTTCGTACGCAGCAAACAGGGGTTGTCCCACCGTCACGTGGGCAGCCTGCATGCCGCCGACGATCGCATGGCGCTGGAAAATGCGCGTGATGCCTATACCCGCCGCAGCGAAGGGTGTTCTATCTGGGTGGTGAAGGCGAGCGAGATTGTCGCCTCCCAGCCGGAAGAGCGCGGCGAGTTCTTCGACCCGGCAGAAAGCAAGGTTTACCGCCATCCGACGTTCTACACCATCCCCGACGGCATCGAGCATATGTGAGGCAAAGAATGAACTCAGTGACTGCCTATGCCCTGCGTCTGGGCGACAACGGTCTGGTGCTCTCCCAGCGTCTCGGCGCCTGGTGCGGCCACGCGCCGGAGCTGGAGATCGATCTCGCGCTCGCCAATATCGCTCTCGACCTGCTGGGACAGGCGCGCAATTTCCTGACCTATGCCGCGCAGCGGGAAGGCCAGGGCGATGAAGACACGCTGGCGTATGGCCGCGATGAGCGCCAGTTCCGCAATGTCCTGCTGGTGGAGCAGCCGAACGGCAGCTTCGCCGACACGATTGCCCGCCAGTACCTGATGGATGCCTGGAACGTGGCGCTGTATGAACGCCTGACCCAAAGCCGCGACGGCCAGCTTGCCGCCATTGCCGCCAAAGCGATTAAAGAGGCGCGCTACCACCTGCGCTTCAGCCGCGGCTGGCTGGTGCGTCTGGGCGACGGGACCGAAACGTCCGCGCAAAAAATGCAGCAGGCCATCGACAGCCTGTGGCGTTTTACGGCCGAGCTGTTTGAAGCCGATGACGTCGAGCGGGAGCTGATTGAGTCCGGCGTGGCGGTTGACCCGCGCCTCCTGAGTCAGCCGTGGGAAAGCGAAGTGTATGCCGGTCTGAATGAAGCCTGCCTGCAGGTGCCCGCCGAGGTGGCGTACCGCACCGGGGGCAAGCAGGGGCTGCATACCGAACATCTGGGCCCGATGCTGGCGGAAATGCAGTATCTCCAGCGCGCGTATCCCGGTCAGCAGTGGTAAAGGAGAACGTTATGCAACGCCTCGTCGACATCGCGCCCGCGCAAATTCCGCAGATCTGGGCGCTGTTAAGCCAGATCCCGGACCCGGAAGTGCCGGTGTTAACCATCACCGATTTAGGCATGGTGCGCAGCGTGAAGGCGCAGGGGGAAGGCTGGGTCATCGGCTTCACGCCCACCTACTCGGGCTGCCCGGCGACGGAACACCTGCTGGGGGCGATCCGCGAGGCGATGACCGCGCACGGCTTTACCCCGGTGCACATTGTGCTCCAGCTTGAACCCGCCTGGACCACCGACTGGATGACCCCCGACGCGCGCGAGCGCCTGCGGGCGTACGGCATCAGTCCGCCGGTGGGGCATAGCTGTCACGCGCACGCCCCGGTGGAGGTGAGCTGCCCGCGCTGCGCCAGCACCGACACCGCGCTTATCAGTGAATTTGGCTCGACGGCCTGCAAAGCGCTCTACCGCTGCAATTCCTGCCGTGAGCCCTTCGACTATTTCAAATGTATTTGAGGCTGCCATGACAACGTTTCATTCATTAACAGTGGCAAAAGTGGAACCCGAAACCCGCGACGCGGTGACCATCACCTTTGCGGTGCCGCAGGCCCTGCAGGAGGCCTACCGCTTCCGTCCCGGCCAGCACCTGACGTTAAAAACGACGCTTGGCGGGGACGAGCTGCGCCGCTGCTACTCCATCTGCCGGAGTACTGCCCCGGGCGAAATCAGCGTGGCGGTCAAAGCGATTGAGGGCGGGCGCTTCTCCCGCTATGCCCGGGATGAGATCAAAGCGGGCATGGCGCTGGAGGTGATGGTTCCTCAGGGGCAGTTTGGCTACCAGCCCCGGGCCGAACGCGAAGGCCACTACCTGGCGATTGCGGCAGGCTCCGGGATCACCCCGATGCTGGCGATTATCTCCGCGACGCTTGCGACCGAACCGAACAGCCATTTCACCCTGATCTACGGCAACCGCAGCAGCCAGAGCATGATGTTCCGCCAGGCGCTGGCGGACCTGAAGGACAAATACCCGCAGCGGCTGCAGCTGCTCTCCATCTTCAGCCAGGAGCGGCTGGACAGCGACCTGCTCTATGGCCGCATCGACGGGGAAAAGCTGCAGGCGCTGGCGAAAACCCTGATCAACTTCCGCCAGTATGACGAGGCGTTTATCTGCGGCCCGTCTGCCATGATGGACGACGCGGAAGCCACGCTGAAGGCGCTGGGGATGCCGGAGAAATCCATTCACCTTGAGCGCTTTAACACCTCCGGAATCACCGTTAAGCGCGCGGCGCACGTGCAGGCAGAAGGACAGAAAGTGACCGTTCGCCAGGACGGGCGCGACCGTGAAATCACCCTGACGGCGGAGGACGAAAGCATTCTGGATGCCGCCCTGCGTCAGGGAGCGGATCTGCCGTATGCCTGCAAGGGCGGCGTCTGCGCCACCTGTAAATGCAAAGTGCTGCGCGGGAAGGTGGACATGGCGACCAACTACAGCCTGGAGCCGGACGAGCTGGCCGCCGGGTATGTGCTGAGCTGCCAGTCGCTGCCGTTAACCGCGGACGTAATTGTCGACTTTGACGCGAAGGGGATGGCATGAGCGAACTGATTGTTACCCGTCATGGCCGCGTGCTGCAGCTGACGCTGAACCGTCCGGCGGCGCGCAACGCCCTCAACAACGCGCTGTTGACCCAGCTTGCGGAACAGCTTGAGGCCGCCGCTGTGGATGCCGACATCGCCGTCTGCGTGATTTACGGCAGCGAGCGCTGCTTTGCCGCCGGGGCCGATCTCAACGAAATGGCGGAGAAAGACCTGCCTGCCACTCTGAACGATATTCGCCCGCAGCTGTGGGCGCGAATCAACGCGTTTCCTAAACCGCTGATCGCCGCCGTGAATGGCTTCGCGCTGGGCGCGGGCTGCGAGCTGGCGCTGCTGTGCGACGTGGTTATCGCTGGCGACAACGCCCGTTTCGGCCTGCCGGAAATCACGCTCGGCATCATGCCCGGCGCGGGCGGCACCCAGCGTCTTATCCGCAGCGTCGGTAAATCCCTGGCCAGCAAAATGGTGCTGACCGGCGAGAGCATTTCCGCCGGGCAGGCGCTGAGCGCCGGGCTGGTGAGCGACGTTTTCCCGGCGGCGCTGACGCTGGAGTATGCCCTGAAGCAGGCGGCCCTGATGGCGCGCCACTCCCCGCTGGCGCTGCAGGCGGCGAAGCAGGCGCTGCGCCAGTCCCAGGAAGTGCCGCTCCAGGCCGGTCTGGCCCAGGAGCGCCAGCTGTTTACGCTGCTTTCTGCCACCGAAGACCGCCGGGAAGGTATCGACGCCTTCCTACAAAAACGCACTCCCGACTTTAAAGGACGCTAATTGTGGAATTTATTCTCAGTCATGTAGAACAGGGCGTGATGACCCTTACGCTGAACCGTCCGGAGCGTCTGAACAGCTTTAACGACGTGATGCACCAGCAGCTGGCCGAGTGCCTGAAACAGGCCGAGCGCGATGACACCGTTCGCTGCCTGCTGCTCACCGGCGCAGGACGCGGTTTCTGTGCCGGTCAGGACCTGAACGACCGCAACGTCGACCCCAACGGCCCTGCGCCGGATCTGGGCATGTCCGTGGAAACCTTCTACAACCCGCTGGTGCGCCGCCTGGCAAAGCTGCCGAAGCCGGTCATCTGTGCCGTTAACGGCGTAGCGGCGGGCGCTGGCGCCACGCTGGCGCTCGGCTGCGACATGGTGATTGCGGCGCGCTCCGCCAGCTTTGTGATGGCCTTCAGCAAGCTCGGTCTGGTGCCGGACTGCGGCGGCACCTGGCTGCTGCCACGCGTGGCCGGACGCGCCCGCGCCATGGGGCTGGCGCTGCTCGGCGACAAGCTCAGCGCTGAACAGGCGCAGGCGTGGGGGATGATCTGGCAGGTGGTGGATGACGAACAGCTCTCCGCTACGGCGCAGCAGATGGCCCTGCATTTTGCGTCGCAGCCGACCTTCGGGCTGGGGCTGATCAAGCAGGCCATCAATGCCGCGGAAACCAACACCCTGGACGCCCAGCTCGATCTCGAGCGCGACTATCAGCGCCTGGCCGGGCGCAGCGATGACTACCGCGAGGGCGTCAGCGCCTTCCTGGCGAAGCGCGCGCCGAACTTTACGGGGAAATAAGATGCTGAACATACGGACTGTCGCCGTGATCGGCAGCGGCACGATGGGCGCAGGGATTGCCGAAGTCGCCGCCAGCCATGGTCATCAGGTGCTGATCTACGACATCTCCAGCGATGCGATATCGCGCGCCATCGACGGGATCCGCCAGCGTCTGGCCTCCCGGGTAACGCGGGGAAAACTCTCTGCCGATGCCGGGAGCCAGATCCTTGCCCGGCTGGTTCCCGTCACGGATATCGAGGCGCTCTCCGCGGCCGATCTGGTGATTGAAGCGGCCTCAGAGCGGCTGGAGGTGAAAAAGGCGCTGTTTGCGCAGCTGGCTGAGATCTGCCCGCCGCAGACGGTGCTGACCAGCAATACCTCTTCCATCTCCGTCACGGCGATTGCGGCGGACGTCCACCACCCGGAGCGGGTCGCAGGGCTGCACTTCTTTAACCCGGCGCCGGTGATGAAGCTGGTGGAGGTGGTCAGCGGGCTGGCGACCTCTCCGGAAGTGGCCGACGCGCTGTGCGAGCTGGCGCTGAACTGGGGCAAACAGCCCGTTCGCTGCCAGTCCACGCCGGGGTTCATCGTCAACCGCGTCGCCCGTCCGTTCTATTCCGAGGCCTGGCGCGCGCTGGAAGAACAGGTCGCGCCGCCGGAGGTGATTGACGCCGCCCTGCGCGAAGGCGGCGGCTTCCCGATGGGGCCGCTGGAGCTGACCGACATGATCGGTCAGGACGTGAACTTTGCGGTGACCTGCTCGGTCTTTAACGCCTTCTGGCAGGAGCGCCGTTTTCTGCCTTCGCTGGTTCAGCAGGAGCTGGTGCTGGCAGGCAGGCTGGGCAAAAAGAGCGGGAAGGGCGTTTACGACTGGCAGGGTGACAAACCCGACGTGCAGTGGGTCAAGGCGGTTAACGACAGCTATAGCCCGATGCGCGTGGAAAAAAGGCGTGACAGTGTCACAGAAATTGATGATGTGTACCTGATTGAAACGCAGGGGGAGACCGCGCAGGCGCTGGCGCTGCGGCTCAACGGCCCGGTGGTGGTGGTAGACCGCATCGAGCGTGACGTGGCGGTCATTGCCGCCGCGGCCAGCAACCCGCATACCGCGACGCAAAAAGCCATTCACTACCTGCAGCAGCAGGGGCTCCGGGTGGTGCAAATTGCCGATTATCCCGGCCTGCTGATCTGGCGAACGCTGGCGATGATTGCCAACGAGGCGCTGGATGCCCTGCAAAAAGGGGTCGCCAGCGAGAAGGACATTGATACCGCCATGCGCCTGGGCGTGAACTACCCGAGCGGGCCGATCGCCTGGGGCGAGCGCCTGGGCTGGCAGCGCCTGCTGACACTGCTGGAGAACCTGCAGCGTCATTACGGCGAAGAGCGCTATCGCCCCTGTTCACTGCTGCGCCAGCGCGCGCTTCTGGAGAGTAGCTATGAGTCATAACGCCTGGCATAACGCCCGCACCATGTACGAACGGGACGCCTGCGCGCAGGCGATGGGGATGGACATTGTCGAGATGGACGAGGGCTACGCGGTGGTAACCATGACCATCACCCCTCAGATGCTGAACGGCCACAAAACCTGCCACGGCGGACAGCTGTTTTCGCTGGCAGACACCGCTTTTGCCTACGCCTGCAACAGCCAGGGGCTGGCGGCGGTAGCCTCCGGCTGCTCGATTGACTTTCTGCGTCCGGGCTTTGCCGGGGACACGCTCACCGCCACCGCGCGGGTGAAGCATCAGGGCAGGCTGACCGGCGTGTATGACATTGAAATTCACAACCAACAACAGAAAACCGTCGCCCTTTTTCGCGGAAAATCTCACCGCATTGGCGGCAGCGTGACAGGAGAGGCCTGATGCGTGACGCATTTATTTGTGATGGCGTTCGAACCCCGGTGGGCCGCTACGGCGGGGCGCTTTCCGCTGTTCGAACTGACGATCTCGGCGCCGTGCCGCTGCGCGCGCTGCTGGCCCGCTACCCGCAGCTCGACCTGGAGCGGCTTGACGACGTGATTTTCGGCTGCGCCAACCAGGCGGGTGAAGATAACCGCAACGTGGCGCGCATGTCGTTGCTGCTGGCCGGTCTGCCGCAGACGGTCTCCGGCACAACGATCAACCGCCTGTGCGGGTCCGGGCTGGACGCGATTGGTTTTGCCGCGCGCGCCATTAAGGCGGGCGACGGCGACCTGCTGATTGCGGGCGGGGTGGAGTCGATGTCCCGCGCGCCGTTTGTGATGGGCAAAGCCACCGCGGCGTTTCAGCGACAGGCGGAGATCTTCGATACCACCATCGGCTGGCGATTTGTGAATCCGCTCATGCATCAGCAATTCGGAACTGACAGTATGCCGGAAACGGCAGAGAATGTAGCTGAATTGTTAAATATCAGCCGTGCCGATCAGGACGCGTTCGCGCTGCGCAGCCAGCAGCGCACCGCGCAGGCGCAGCAGAACGGCATTCTGGCGCAGGAGATTGTCCCGGTGCCGGTGCCGGGCAAAAAAGGGACGGTTACGGCGTTCAGCGTGGATGAACATCCGCGCGCCGACACCACGCTCGAACAGCTTGCCGGTCTGAAAACGCCGTTCCGTAAGAACGGGGTGGTCACGGCGGGCAATGCCTCCGGGGTCAACGACGGCGCGGCGGCGCTGATTGTCGCCAGCGAGAAGATGGCGCTGGCGCAGGGGGTAGTCCCGCGCACGCGGATCGTGGCGATGGCGACGGCGGGCGTGGAGCCACGTCTGATGGGGCTCGGCCCGGTACCGGCCACCCGCAGGGTGCTGGAGCGCGCCGGACTCGGTATTCTCGATATGGACGTCATCGAGCTTAATGAAGCTTTCGCCGCGCAGGCGCTGGGCGTGCTGCGTCAGCTGGGCCTGCCGGATGATGCCGCGCACGTTAACCCGAACGGTGGCGCGATTGCGCTGGGCCACCCGCTGGGCATGAGCGGCGCCAGGCTGGCGCTGGCCGCGAGTAACGAACTGCACCGACGCGGCGGGCGCTACGCGCTGTGTACGATGTGCATCGGTGTGGGTCAGGGCATTGCCATGATCCTTGAGCGTGTTTGAGCATAAAAACAATGTGAGTACCCTACAATGACAAATACAACAAAGCTTGATCCGATTGAAACGGCCTCCCTTGACGAGTTACAGGCGCTGCAGACCGCGCGTCTGAAATGGACGCTGCATCACGCCTATAACAACGTGCCGATGTACAAACGCAAGTTTGATGCCGCGGGCGTTCATCCTGACGATTTCAACGAGCTGGCGGATATCCGTAAGTTCCCGTGCACCACCAAGCAGGACCTGCGGGATAACTACCCGTTCGATACCTTTGCCGTGCCGATGGAGCAGGTGGTGCGCATTCACGCGTCATCCGGCACCACCGGCAAGCCGACCGTTGTCGGCTACACTCAGGGCGACATCGACAACTGGGCCAATCTGGTGGCCCGCTCCCTGCGCGCGGCGGGCGGCAGCGCGAAGGACAAAATACACGTGGCCTATGGCTACGGCCTGTTTACCGGCGGGCTGGGGGCGCACTACGGGGCCGAGCGCTTAGGCGCGACGGTGATCCCGATGTCCGGCGGCCAGACGGAGAAACAGGCGCAGCTGATCCGCGATTTCCAGCCGGACATGATCATGGTGACGCCATCCTACTGTCTCAACCTGATTGAGGAGCTGGAGCGCCAGATGGGCGGCGATGCCAGCGGCTGTTCCCTGCGCGTGGGCGTCTTCGGCGCCGAGCCGTGGACGCAGGCCATGCGCCGCGAAATTGAAAAACGCTTAGGTATTACGGCCCTGGACATCTATGGCCTCTCCGAAGTGATGGGGCCGGGCGTGGCGATGGAGTGTATCGAAACCGTCGACGGCCCGACCATCTGGGAAGATCATTTCTACCCGGAGATCGTTAACCCGAACGACGGCACGCCGCTGGATGACGGCCAGCAGGGCGAACTGCTGTTCACCACGCTGACCAAAGAGGCGCTGCCGGTGATCCGCTACCGCACCCGCGACCTGACGCGCCTGCTCCCGGCAACCGCGCGCAGCATGCGCCGTATGGACCGCATCAGCGGCCGCAGCGACGATATGCTGATTATTCGCGGCGTCAACGTCTTCCCGTCGCAGCTGGAGGAAGAGATTGTGAAGTTCGAACATCTCTCTCCGCACTACCAGCTGGAGGTGAACCGTCGCGGACATCTTGATTCACTTTCCGTGAAGGTGGAGCTGAAAGAGAGCAGCCTGACGCTGACGCACGAGCAGCGTTGCCAGGTGTGCCACCAGCTGCGCCACCGCATTAAATCGATGGTGGGGATTTCCACCGACGTGACGATCGTGAACTGCGGCAGCATCCCGCGCTCGGAGGGGAAAGCCTGCCGGGTGTTTGACCTGCGTAAAGTTGCGGCCAACGGCTAAGTTTCCTCTCACCCCGGCCCTCTTCCAAAGGGAGAGGGTTAGGGTGAGGGGCTATCCCTGAATCCTATGCTATGATTCATCCAGGACAAAAATAACAACAGAATGAATCACATGAATAAACTCGACGCCTTTATCCAGCACGCGGTCAGCTCCGTTCCCGTCAGCGGGACCTCGCTTATCTCCTCGCTATACGGTGACGCGCTTTCCCATCGCGGCGGTGAGATTTGGCTCGGCAGCCTGGCTGCCTTACTGGAAGGCATGGGGTTTGGCGAACGGTTCGTGCGTACCGCGCTGTTTCGCCTCAACAAAGAGGGCTGGCTGGACGTCTCGCGCATCGGGCGACGCAGCTTTTACCGCCTGAGCGATAAGGGGCTGCGCCTGACGCGTCGCGCGGAGAATAAGATCTACCGCGCGGAACTGCCCGCCTGGGACGGCAAATGGTTACTGCTGCTCTCCGAGGGGCTGGATAAAACCACCCTGGCCGACGTTAAAAAGCAGCTGATCTGGCAGGGGTTTGGCACGCTGGCGCCGAGCCTGATGGCCTCGCCGTCGCAGCATCTGGCGGACGTGCAGTCCCTGCTTCACGATGCCGGCGTGGCCGAAAACGTGATTTTTTTTGAAGCCTACTCGCCGCTGGCGCTCTCGCGTGCCGCGCTGCGTTCACGCGTAGAAGAGTGCTGGCAGTTAACCGAGCAAAACGCGATGTACGAGTCGTTTATCAGCTCGTTCCGGCCGCTGCTGCCGCTGCTGAAAGAGGCCGCGCCGGAGGAGCTGACGCCGGAACGCTGCTTCCAGATCCAGCTGCTGCTGATTCACTTTTATCGTCGCGTGGTGCTGAAGGACCCGCTGCTGCCGGAAGAGTTACTGCCTGCGCACTGGGCGGGGCAAAGCGCCCGACAGCTCTGCATAAATATCTATCAGCGTGTCGCGCCGGGAGCGCTGGCGTTTGTCAGCGAGAAGGGCGAAACCTCTGTCGGCGAACTGCCCGTGCCCGGCACGCTCTACTATCAACGCTTCGGTGGTCTTACAAGCGCATAAGGAGGGAAGATGCCTGTTTATCAAATTGACGGCCTGACGCCGGTCGTGCCTGACGAGAGCTACGTTCACCCAACGGCGGTGCTCATTGGCGACGTGATTCTGGGCAAAGGCGTGTATGTCGGTCCCAATGCCAGCCTGCGCGGTGATTTTGGCCGTATCGTGGTGAAAGACGGGGCGAACATTCAGGATAACTGCGTGATGCACGGCTTCCCGGAGCAGGACACGGTGGTGGAAGAGGACGGGCACATCGGCCACAGCGCCATTCTTCACGGCTGCGTGATCCGCCGCAATGCGCTGGTGGGCATGAACGCGGTGGTGATGGACGGGGCGGTCATTGGTGAAAACAGCATCGTCGGCGCGGCGGCGTTCGTGAAGGCGAAAGCGGAGATGCCCGCCAACCATCTGATTATCGGCAGCCCGGCCAAAGCGATCCGTGAGCTGAGCGAGCAGGAGCTGGCCTGGAAGCAGCAGGGCACGCGGGAGTATCAGGTGCTGGTGGAGCGCTGCAAGCTCACTATGCACCAGGTTGAGCCGCTGCGCGAGGTTGAGCCTGAACGGAAACGGCTGACGTTTGACGAGAATTTGAGGCCGAAGTCGGCGAACCAGGGGTAAGGCCGTCTTTTTTCGCCATATCCATCAATAGCGCAATGCCAATGTAATTACTCCAGTTAAAGGTATTTTGCAGCACTACCACCGCATTGCCTCTTTCTTTGTCATAACCGATAAAGCTGGAGTAGCCGCCGATATAGCCGACCTGATAGGTGATTTTTTCCAGACCGATAAAGTCGGTGGTCCAGGCAATACCCTGTACCCCGTCGGGACGTTGAATATCGGTATTTCTCACTTCGGCAAAGACGCTGTCCAGCAGGGGATTGTGGGTCGTTGAGACGTGATAGCGGGCGTAGGTCGCCAGATCTTCGGCGTTACTGTATAGGCTCGCTGCCGCCACCATGTTGTTGGAAAAATGCCAGTCCGGAGTGATTTGCCCGCGCGGGATAAATTTCGGCTGATCGCCCGCGTGGCCAAGCGCACGCTGGGGGTACCCTTTTAGCTGCCGGGGCGTAAAGCTGCTGTTAGCCATTTGCAGCGGATGGAAAATATAGCGCGAGGCTAAACTCTGGATATCTTCGCCGGTTTTGTGCTTCAGGATGTAGCCGATCAGGGCGTAGCCGGTATTGGAGTATTGCGGCACTTTATTCTTTGGCGCTCGCCAGTCGGCGAGGTAGAGCAGCACGTTATCGCTATCCAGCTCACCGTAGAAATTATCGCCGGTGCTTAAGTAGCTGATGAATTTTCCAAGCATCGGAACATCCATATTCTGACGCGGAAGGCCGGAGGTGTGGGTTACCAGTTCAAGTAGGGTGATTTTTTGTGCATCCGCGCTAAGCGCCGTCCCCGGCGGAAGCAATGTCGCCAGGCTATCGTTCCAGTTCAGTTGCCCTTCATTCACCAGACAAGCCACTACTTCTGCCGTGATCCCTTTGCTGAGTGAGCCGAGCGCAAACAGGGTGTCGGTCCTGATCGGATAGCGATTGACCGCATCGGTTACGCCCCAGGTGTAAAACTGCGGTGAGCCGTGATTATGGATCACCGCGACCGTCATCCCGGGAACGGATTTTTGCGCCATGTAGTGACGCACCACGCTGTCAACGTCGCCATCCAGCGAATCATGAGTGAGAAGTTCCTGAGTGCCTTCCGGGGAGGACATTTGCGAGAGCGTGCCACAACCGCTGAGGAGTGGCAGAGTAAGCAGAAGCCAGCGAAATTTTTTTGTTATGTTCTGCATACCTGATAGCGAGTGTGGTGGTCATGGCGCGCCAGGAATGTATCACAAATAGCCTGCTTGAATGTAAACTTTCTACACGGTGACGGCCCTGCGGGTGGTCACCATGACTTTTCGGCCAGCTTTGAGGGATATTAGTATGACTCGCTTTTATCAACTTACCGCCACCCGTCTGGATGGGCAACTTATCTCTATTGCCGACTATGCGGGTAAGGTGGTTCTGGTTGTTAATACGGCCAGCCAGTGCGGCTTTACGCCACAGTATGCGGGGCTTGAAGCACTGTACAAAAAATACGCCGATCAAGGGCTGGTGGTGCTTGGCTTCCCCTGCAATCAGTTCGGTAAGCAGGAACCTGGCGGTGCCGACGACATCTCAAAGACCTGTTACATTAACTACGGCGTCAGCTTTCCCATGTTCGAGAAAGTCGAGGTCAACGGTGCCGCAGCACATCCGATTTTTCGTTATCTGAAAGACGAATTGCCCGGCGTGCTGGGTGGGCGGATCAAGTGGAACTTTACCAAGTTCCTTGTCGGGCGTGACGGTAAACCCCTCAAGCGCTTTGCACCGATGACTACGCCCGAGAAAATGGAGGGGGCAATTGTTGCGGCACTGGGAAGGTGAGTGTTTTTGTCGCCAGAGCCATCCGTTTGTTGGGGATAGCCGATATTCTGATGTCCGCTCTGTGCCAGATGCGGACGTCGAGGAGAATGTTATTTTGATGCGAAATATTTGCGTAATATTTTTTCTAATAACGAGAAAACGACCGTCACCCTTTTGGGAGTAATCAGCTGGTAAGGCCGATATAAATAAAATTGCCATTTCTCCTGTCGCAGTTCTGGCAATGGGGGAACAAGTTGGCCGCTTGCTAAGTACTCCCTACAGATAAAGTCGCTGGACTGTACAACCGTTCTCCCGGCCAATGCAGCCTGAATTTCGGCATATGGATCTGTAGTATAAAACTCAATATGACGAGGGACAAAAGTATTTACTGCGTCACTCATAAACTCAAATGATTTTCCCGTTTCAGGATTAATTAAACCACTAAATGGATAACGCTGTCGAAGATCTTCTAAATCAGTAGGTGCTCCCAGTCGCTCAATAAGTTCAGGGGATGCAACCAAAATATGTTCAACTTGTCCGATATTTTTAATGATAAAGTTTGGATTAGGTTCTCGCCCTACGCGTATACCTATATCGATACGATGCTCAATAGTATCAAGTTCCATCATATCTAAACGCCAGTCGATAAATAACTCAGGATAGGGGCGTAGTGCTGTCAATAGTTCATACAAGATTTGTTCATGATTTGGAAATCGAAGTAATGTGATACGAACAATACCCTTCATTTCATTATCATCTTTCGCTGTCTGAAAAAGTTTTTCAGAATCTTCAAGCAGTCGCTTCGCTTGGGGTAAAAATAGTTCGCCGAAACTGGTGAGAAAGATCGAACGCGTATTGCGTTTGAATAAAGGTTCACCAAGTTGTTTCTCCAGCTCAGCGACTGTTCGGGTTACTACTGATGGTGAAACCGACAGCTTGATGGCTGCTTCGCGGAAGTTCAAGGTCTCAGAGGCGATGATAAAAAATTTTAGAGCGTCAAGTTTGTCCATGATTATTGTGAAATCTGCAATAATGTATTTTGATAATAGCAATTAATTTGCAACTATTCCAGCCATATAATAGGGTAATGGTGCCAACTTACTGATTTAGTGTATGATGGTGTTTTTGAGGTGCTCCAGTGGCTTCTGTTTCTATCAGCTGTCCCTCCTGTTCAGCTACTGAAGGCGTGGTGCGTAAC
>NZ_VDAS01000017.1:0-99111 GCF_019584165.1 Enterobacter sp. EC_64 | reverse complement strand
ATTCATTTTTCGTCTTGCGACGTTAAGAATCCATGTCACTTTGAGTGCCCACACAGATTGTCTGATAAATTGTTAAAGAGCAGTGCAACGCGGCTTTCGCTCACCGTTGCGAGGTGGCGTATATTACGCCTTCCTCTTTCAGAGTCAACCCGTTATTTCAGGATTTTTTCTCTTCAACCGACCGTGTTGTCTGTGAAGTGATTCACATCCGCCGTGTCGATGGAGGCGCATTATAGGGAGTTCTCCGCAGGTCGCAACCGCTAAATGACAGAAAAATGACTGACTGCTGCATTCCACAGCAAAACCCCGCCTTATACCTTTTTACACACAGACTTATCCACAATGATACGAAAAAGTGAAAATGTGCGAGCGTTGCGCAAACGTTTTCGTTAAAATGCTCGCGCTTTACAAGGATGCCTCGTCAGGTGTGTTAGATGAGTTTTTCACAGGAAAATTCATCTAACGCTCTCTGTAATCGTGAAATCCAGGGGATTTACCATGCAACAACGTCGTCCAGTCCGCCGCGCTCTGCTCAGTGTTTCTGATAAAGCCGGTATCGTCGAATTCGCTCAGGCACTTTCTGCACGCGGTGTAGAGCTGCTTTCCACAGGTGGAACCGCTCGCCTGTTAGCAGATAAAGGTCTGCCGGTAACCGAAGTGTCCGATTACACCGGTTTCCCGGAAATGATGGATGGACGCGTCAAAACCCTGCACCCGAAAGTCCACGGCGGTATTCTTGGCCGTCGCGGTCAGGACGACGCCATTATGGAACAGCACGACATCGCGCCGATCGACATGGTTGTCGTTAACCTCTACCCGTTCGCCCAGACCGTGGCGCGCGAAGGCTGCTCTCTGGAAGATGCCGTAGAGAATATTGATATCGGCGGCCCAACCATGGTGCGCTCCGCGGCCAAGAACCATAAAGATGTCGCCATCGTGGTAAAGAGCAGCGATTACACCGCCATTATTAATGAAATGGACGCCAACGATGGGTCGCTGACCCTGGAAACGCGTTTCGACCTCGCCATCAAAGCCTTCGAGCACACCGCCGCGTACGACAGCATGATCGCCAACTACTTCGGTAGCCTGGTGCCGGCTTACCACGGTGAAAGCAAAGATCCTTCAGGCCGCTTCCCGCGCACCCTGAATCTGAACTTCATTAAGAAGCAGGATATGCGCTACGGCGAGAACAGCCACCAGCAGGCGGCCTTCTATATAGAAGAAGAGGTAAAAGAAGCCTCAGTTGCGACCGCCCAGCAGGTTCAGGGCAAATCGCTCTCCTATAACAACATTGCAGACACCGACGCCGCGCTGGAATGCGTGAAAGAATTCAGCGAGCCGGCCTGCGTTATCGTCAAGCACGCCAACCCATGTGGCGTCGCGGTGAGCACCTCCATTCTGGACGCCTATGACCGCGCGTACAAAACTGACCCGACCTCCGCGTTCGGCGGCATCATCGCCTTTAACCGCGAGCTGGATGCGGAAACCGCACAGGCCATCATCTCCCGCCAGTTTGTTGAAGTGATCATCGCGCCATCGGCCTCCGAAGACGCGCTGAAAATCACTGCGGCAAAACAGAACGTGCGCGTACTGGTTTGCGGTCAGTGGGCGGAGCGCGTGCCGGGCCTGGACTTCAAGCGCGTGAACGGCGGCCTGCTGGTGCAGGATCGCGATTTGGGTATGGTGACAGAAGCCGACCTGCGCGTGGTGACCAAACGTCAGCCAACCGAACAGGAGCTGCGTGACGCGCTGTTCTGCTGGAAAGTGGCGAAGTTCGTGAAATCCAACGCCATCGTCTACGCCAAAGAGAACATGACCATCGGGATAGGCGCAGGCCAGATGAGCCGCGTTTACTCGGCGAAAATCGCGGGTATTAAAGCAGGTGACGAAGGTCTGGAAGTCAAAGGCTCCGCCATGGCTTCTGACGCCTTCTTCCCGTTCCGTGACGGCATCGATGCCGCAGCCGCTGTCGGCATCACCTGCGTGATCCAGCCTGGCGGCTCAATCCGCGATGACGAAGTGATTGCCGCTGCCGACGAACACGGCATTGCGATGATCTTCACCGACATGCGCCACTTCCGCCATTAATTCCCGGAGCTGAAAATGAAAGTATTAGTGATTGGTAACGGCGGACGCGAACACGCGCTGGCGTGGAAAGCGGCGCAGTCTCCGCTGGTAAAAACGGTCTTCGTGGCACCGGGCAATGCCGGTACCGCACTGGAACCCGCGCTGCAGAACGTGGCTATCGGCGTGACCGACATTCCGGCGCTGTTAAGCTTTGCTCAGCAGGAGAAAATCGACCTGACCATCGTCGGTCCGGAAGCGCCGCTGGTGATAGGTGTCGTGGATGCGTTCCGCGCAGCGGGCCTGAAAATCTTTGGCCCAACGGAAGGCGCCGCGCAGCTGGAAGGCTCCAAGGCCTTCACCAAAGATTTCCTCGCGCGTCATAACATCCCGACGGCGGAATATCAGAATTTCACTGAAGTGGAGCCTGCTCTGGCCTACTTACGTGAGAAGGGCGCGCCGATTGTTATCAAGGCCGACGGTCTGGCCGCGGGTAAAGGCGTGATCGTCGCGATGACGCTCGAAGAAGCCGAAGCCGCGGTTCAGGATATGCTGGCAGGTAATGCCTTTGGCGATGCGGGCCACCGCATCGTGATAGAAGAGTTCCTCGACGGTGAAGAGGCGAGCTTTATCGTCATGGTCGACGGCGAGCACGTTCTGCCGATGGCCACCAGCCAGGATCACAAGCGTGTGGGCAATGGCGACACGGGGCCTAATACCGGCGGGATGGGCGCTTACTCCCCTGCGCCGGTCGTGACTGACGACGTTCACCAGCGCACCATGGATCGCATCATCTGGCCTACCGTGAAGGCGATGGCGGCAGAAGGCAATACCTACACCGGTTTCCTTTATGCAGGCCTGATGATCGACAAGCAGGGTAACCCTAAGGTCATCGAATTCAACTGCCGCTTTGGCGATCCAGAAACCCAGCCCATCATGCTGCGCATGAAATCCGATCTGGTTGAGCTGTGCCTGGCTGCCTGCGATGGCAAGCTGGACGAGAAAACCTCCGAGTGGGACGAGCGTGCGTCTCTCGGCGTGGTGATTGCTGCGGGCGGTTATCCGGGCAACTACAGCACCGGTGATGAGATCCACGGTCTGCCGCTGGAAGAGATTGACGGTGCGAAAGTGTTCCACGCCGGTACGAAGCTGGCTGAGGACGATCGCGTTCTGACCAACGGCGGACGCGTGCTGTGTGCGACCGCGCTGGGCCATACCGTGGCAGAAGCACAGAAGCGCGCCTATGCGCTGATGGCGGATATTCACTGGAACGGTAGCTTTAGCCGTCAGGATATCGGCTATCGCGCGATTGCGCGTGAGCAGGGGGAGTAATTCCTCCTCGCCCTCACCCTCTCCCACTGGGAGAGGGAATCGTTCGTAGGCCGGATAAGCGTTAGCGCCATCCGGCTTAATCCACAGAACTCAAAAACTCTTCTCTGTCGGCTGCCAGGTGCAGAAATCTTCGTTCGCCACCAATAGCAATTGAGAGCCTTCCGGCGCTTCCAGCCACGCCACGCTCACGTCCATTGATGAATGACGCTGACGGCGTTGAATGTGTTCGGTTGCCCAGGATTCAAGCTCAGGCTTCACCGTTTGCCCTTCGCAGGTCGTCACCGTCCCGTCGTTATGCCAGCGCCCCTGGCGCAGCACGACGCGTCCCAGACGAAGCGCATCGCTGGTCTGGCGGATTTGTTCGGCACGGTAACGGTAGAGGGCGATTTGGTCGCTGGAAAGCTGCTGTTTTTGACCGCTGACTTCACGCTGCATAAAGCTCAGCTCGCCATGGTCGTCAAAACGCACTTTCACGTGTTCGGGGGTCTTGCTGTAGACGTTCAGCTCAATCAGCGAGAGGTCATCTCCCTGCCAGCGATATTCTGCCGTCGACGTATTGCCGCTATGCCACGGGCTGAAGGCAGACAACAGATGAACTTCATTGCCGGAATCTTTACGCCAGATCCTGACCGCGCCCTGGTTGTCAGCGTAGCCGCTGGCGGTAAACGGCGGCAGGGTGGTGTCGTGACTACAGGCTGACAGCAGCAGCGCACCTGCCAGCGCGAGCGTTCCGCGCCAGAAAGACAAAAGGGGCGTTGCCGCCCCTTCGCTAAAACTGTTCACTGCCACGCGTCTTACTTAACAGCGTCTTTCAGTGCTTTACCAGAAACAAATGCCGGCACGTTAGCTGCGGCGATTTTGATTTCTTTACCGGTCTGCGGGTTGCGGCCAGTACGCTCAGCGCGGTGGTTCACTTTGAAGGTACCGAAACCAACCAGTTGTACAGCATCGCCTTCTTTCAGAGACTCAGTAATAGCAGCCAGGGTAGATTCCAGAGCAGCTTTAGCCTGCACTTTAGACAGATCAGCCTTGTCCGCAATTACATCAATCAGTTGAGTCTTGTTCATAAGTTATCCTTTCAATGTGTTTATCGCTTGCTAAGCATCGAGTGCGACGAAAATGCCAAAAAAGCACTCTCCTGCATACACGCACCGATAGCCACTTTTTTTCGCCCCCCAAATGTAGACCAGACAAGGGTCGAAAGGGAAGAGTCGAGGAGCGACAAAACGGGCGTTATCTCAAGTTTTCTTATCTCATTGGTTAAAAATTATACCAATATTACTCTCACCGGCCTCACGTAAGTCCGCGCGCAGCCCTTTTATCAGCTCAATATCGCGTTCTTCACACTCTGCCAGCAGGCGGAAAATCTCCCACTGGATATCCCATTCTTGCTCAACGGCCGGGTTCGCACGCAGCTCTTCGTCGGTCATCTCGCGACCTTCCTGGGTCATTTCCAGCATCGCCACGGTGGTGATAGAGGCCTTACTGACCTCGATAGCGTGCTCCAGCGTCTCACCGCTCAGGCGGGAGTGGAGCAATTCGCTTAACGCCACACAGGCATCAATTGCCGGGTAGACGCCGTACAGGTCAAAATCATCCGCCACCGGGATCGCCTCTTCCAGCTTTTCGAGCTGAGAGTCGAAATTCACCTTCGCGTCTTTCACCGTCAGCGTTTCCCAGATCAGATCCAGAATGCGGCGGTAGATATGGCCATCACCAAAGCCGGTCTGCTTGCAGAACGCGGCATAGTTGGGATACATGCGCTCGCACAGGCAAGCCATGAAGGTGACGTGCTGCCAGCTTTCCAGCTTTTCAAGACGCAGGTGAATCGGGTTTTGTAGCATGATGATCTCTCGAATCGAAAATTAGGCGCAGTTTACCTGAATCATCGCTGAATTTCCTGCCAACGAACAAAAGCCGGACGCGAAGAGGCCACCGCGTCAGCCCAGCGCGTTGGCTCCGGTAAGCGGTAGCCCTTCATGCAGCGCTGTACCCACGCCAGGGCGCTGTCCATACTCACCCGATGGCCGGTGGCGATGAACAGCGGATTACAGCGTGCCTTGCTGCGCCAGACCCACGCCAGCTGCTCGCCTTTATGGATAAGCGGCGCCAGCGCACCCGGCTCGGCTGAAAGAGGTTCAAAGGTGCCGCAGAGGCGTTTCTTGGCGACACCGATGGTCGGCACATCCACCAGCAGCCCAAAGTGGCTGGCAACGCCTAAACGGCGCGGGTGTGAGATACCGTGCCCATCGACAAAAAGCAGGTCAGGTTTTTGCGAGAGTTGCTCCCACGCTGCCAGCAGCGCGGGATATTCGCGGAAGGAGAGAAAGCCCGGAATGTACGGCATGGTGGTGGCAATACGCGCGACCTTGTACTCCACCAGCTCGAGCGAAGGGTACTTCAGTACCACCATCGCCGCTCGCGTCACGTCCCCACCCTGCTCAAACCCGACGTCGGCTCCGCCAATGTACTGCGGAGGATCCTTATCCAGACGATCCTCGCGGATCACCGATGAGGCCAGTTCGATTTGTTGAGCGCGTAGCGACGCGAGATCCATAACGACTCCTTACTTGTGATACTGGGCAGAAAGCCGATGCACCGCCTCCACAAATACGCCTGCGTGCTCTGGCGGCACATCCTGATGAATACCGTGGCCGAGGTTAAAGACGTGGCCTTCCCCCTGGCCGAAACCAGACAGTATAGTCGACACTTCTTCTTCAATGCGGGCAGGCGGCGCATAGAGCATGGACGGGTCCATATTGCCCTGAAGCGCCACTTTGTCGCCCACGCGGCGGCGGGCATCAGCGATATCGGTGGTCCAGTCGAGACCCAGGGCGTCACAGCCGGTTGCCGCCATGGCTTCCAGCCACTGACCGCCACCTTTGGTGAACAGCGTCACCGGCACGCGGCGGCCTTCGTTTTCGCGCAGCAGGCCGTCAACGATTTTATGCATGTAATACAGGGAGAACTGTTGATAATCACGCCCGGTCAGCACGCCGCCCCAGGTATCGAAAATCATCACCGACTGCGCACCGGCTTTAATCTGCGCGTTGAGATAGAGCGTGACGCTCTTCGCGAGCTTGTCGAGCAGCGCATGCAGAGCCAGCGGCTCGGCGTACATCATCTTTTTAATCAGGGTGAAGGCTTTGCTGCTGCCCCCTTCCACCATATAGGTCGCCAGCGTCCACGGGCTGCCGGAGAAGCCAATCAGCGGCACTTCCCCTTTCAGCTCGCGGCGAATGGTGCGCACGGCGTTCATCACGTAGCCCAGCTCGCCTTCCGGATCGGGGATCGGCAGCTTGTCCACGTCCGCTTTGCTTCTGATCGGAGAGGTAAAACGCGGGCCTTCACCGGTTTCGAAGTACAGGCCAAGGCCCATCGCATCCGGAATGGTCAGAATATCCGAGAAGAGGATCGCCGCATCCAGCGGGAAGCGGCGCAGCGGCTGGAGCGTCACTTCACAGGCCAGCTCGGCGTTTTTGCACAGCGACATAAAATCGCCCGCCTGCGCGCGCGTGGCTTTGTACTCTGGCAGATAGCGTCCCGCCTGGCGCATCATCCACACCGGGGTGACATCAACGGGCTGGCGCAGCAGCGCACGCAGATAACGATCGTTCTTCAGTTCGGTCATTTTTGCAGTTCCTTAAGCGTCATGGCCTCAGTGTAACACTACTCATACTCGGCCCGACACATCGCTACGGTATCTTCTATCAGCCGACGCGCCACGGTACCCGGTGGGGGGAGCAGCGGTAGATCGTCATAGCGATACCAGTTCGCATCCAGCAGCTCTTTCTGATCGATAACGATCTCGCCGCTGTCATAGTCGGCCATAAAGGCCGTCATCAGCGACTGCGGGAACGGCCACGGCTGGGAGGTGACGTAGCGCAGGTTCTTCACTTTGATTCCGCTCTCTTCCATCACTTCGCGCGCCACTGCCTGCTCCAGCGTTTCGCCCACCTCGACGAAGCCGGCCAGCACGGTATGAATGCCGTTGCGATGGCGGGTATGCTGTGCAAGCAAAATAGAGTCATCCCGACGGATAGCGACGATAATGCACGGCGCAATTTGTGGGTAATAACGTTCGCGGCAGTGGCTGCAGAGCATCGCCCACTCGGTTTTACTCGGGTGCATGGTATGGCCGCAATAGCCGCAGTATTTGTGCGAGCGGTAAAACTCCGCCAGCTGCACGCCCCGCCCCGCCAGCTGGAACAGGCCTACGTCCAGATCCAACACCTGGCGAACGGATCCCATATCCTGACGACGCGCTTGTTGGATCAACCACACGGGTTCACCCTGCCACTCGCCGATCTTCAGCGCAGGCTGGCCCACGAGATCGAACGTTTCCGCCGCACCGCAGGGCAGCTCTCCACCGGGCAACCATAATTTTTGTTCGTGACTGACGATCCACCAACCCAGATCTGATTTTTCAATAATACGATCCATATCTATTGCACTACCTTCGCTTCACTGACATGTTGTTAGCATTGTGGTTACATTCTGGATGAGCAGATTCAATCCTACACTTTGCGGAGTCGACCATGTTAAACCAGCTAGAAAGCCTGACTGAGCGCGTTAGAGGAAGTAACAAACTGGTGGATCGCTGGCTACATGTGCGCAAGCATCTACTCGTGGCTTATTACAATCTGGTCGGTCTTAAGCCTGGCAAAGAATCGTTTATGCGGCTGAATGAAAAAGCGTTAGATGATTTTTGTCAGAGCCTGGTCGACTATCTGTCCGACGGCCATTTCAATATTTATGAACGCATTATCCGCGAAATGGAAGGGACAACGCCGTATTTAGCGGCCAGCAAGCTTTGTCCGCTGCTGGAAGCCAACACCCAGCAGATCATGGATTACTACGATTCCACGCTTGAGAACGCCATCGATCACGATAACTATCTTGAGTTCCAGCAGGCGCTTTCCGACCTTGGCGAAGCGCTGGAAGAGCGATTCACGCTGGAAGATAAGCTGATTAGCCTCGTCCTGGACGCCAGCCCCGAAGATAACATCGCGCGCCCGGCTTGAGTTCTTAATCGTTAACGAGTAATTTACAACCATTCGCCCCTCTCACGAGGGGGATTTTTCTTGTCGGAGTGCCCAGAGCGAAAGCCGGGCTGAGACCGTTAATTCGGGATCCGCGGAACCTGATCAGGCTAATACCTGCGAAGGGAACAAGAGTCACACTGCTGTTGTATCGCCCCCCCGGGCGATCCTCTCTTGCTTCATCCGTCGTCTGACAAGCCATGTCCTTCACTTTTGGAATGAGCTATGTCTACTGCAAAACTGACCCGCCGCGAACAGCGTGCACAGGCCCAACACTTCATCGACACCCTGGAAGGCACCGCTTTCCCGAACTCGAAACGCATCTACATTTCCGGCTCGCAGGCCGATATCCGCGTCCCGATGCGGGAAATCCAGCTCAGCCCGACGCTTATCGGCGGTACCAAAGAGAATCCGCAGTATGAAGACAACGAAGCCGTGCTGGTGTATGACACCTCCGGCCCGTACGGCGATCCCTCTGTTACGATCAACGTCCAGCAGGGTCTGGCAAAGCTGCGCCAGCCGTGGATAGAGGCGCGTAACGACTGCGAAGAACTGAGCGTACGCAGTTCTGCATACGCCAAAGAACGCCTGGCCGACGACGGTCTGGACGCGCTGCGCTTTACCGGCCTGCTGACGCCAAAACGCGCCAGAGCGGGCAAATGCGTGACGCAGCTGCACTACGCCCGCCAGGGGATCGTCACGCCGGAGATGGAGTTCATCGCCATCCGCGAGAACATGGGCCGCGAGCGTATCCGCAGCGAAGTGCTGCGCTACCAGCACCCGGGCGAAGGCTTTGGCGCACGCCTGCCGGAGAACATCACGCCGGAGTTTGTGCGTGACGAAGTGGCCGCAGGCCGCGCGATCATCCCCGCCAACATTAACCACCCGGAATCCGAGCCGATGATTATCGGCCGCAACTTCCTGGTGAAGGTCAACGCTAACATCGGTAACTCGGCCGTCACCTCCTCCATCGAAGAAGAGGTTGAAAAGCTTGTCTGGTCAACGCGCTGGGGCGCGGACACGGTAATGGATCTCTCCACCGGCCGCTATATTCACGAAACCCGCGAATGGATCCTGCGTAACAGCCCGGTTCCGATTGGCACCGTCCCGATTTATCAGGCGCTGGAGAAGGTCAACGGCATTGCCGAAAACCTTACCTGGGAAGCGTTCCGCGACACGCTGCTGGAGCAGGCGGAACAGGGCGTGGACTACTTCACCATTCACGCGGGCGTGCTGCTGCGCTACGTGCCGATGACCGCGAAGCGTCTGACCGGCATCGTCTCGCGCGGCGGTTCGATCATGGCGAAGTGGTGCCTCTCCCATCACCAGGAGAACTTCCTTTACGAACACTTCCGCGAGATCTGCGAAATCTGCGCCGCTTACGATGTCTCTCTGTCGCTGGGCGACGGCCTGCGCCCGGGCTCCATCCGCGACGCTAACGACGAAGCACAGTTTGCCGAGCTGCACACGCTGGGCGAGCTGACCAAAATCGCCTGGGAGTATGACGTGCAGGTGATGATTGAAGGCCCGGGACACGTGCCGATGCAGATGATCCGCCGCAACATGACCGAAGAGCTGGAGCACTGCCACGAAGCGCCGTTCTACACGCTGGGGCCGCTGACCACCGACATCGCGCCGGGCTATGACCACTTCACGTCAGGCATTGGCGCGGCGATGATCGGCTGGTTCGGCTGCGCCATGCTCTGCTACGTGACGCCGAAAGAGCACCTCGGCCTGCCTAACAAAGAGGACGTGAAACAGGGGCTGATCACCTACAAAATTGCCGCCCACGCGGCGGATCTGGCCAAAGGCCACCCGGGCGCGCAAATCCGTGATAACGCCATGTCGAAGGCGCGCTTTGAATTCCGCTGGGAAGACCAGTTCAACCTGGCGCTGGATCCGTTCACCGCCCGCGCCTACCACGACGAAACCCTGCCGCAGGAATCGGGCAAAGTCGCGCACTTCTGCTCCATGTGTGGGCCGAAGTTCTGCTCGATGAAAATCAGCCAGGAGGTGCGCGACTACGCCGCCACGCAAACCATTGAAGTGGGTATGGCGGACATGTCCGAAGCCTTCCGCGCCAAAGGCGGCGAAATCTACCTCAAAAAAGAGGAGGCGTAATGTACCAGCCCGATTTCCCACCCGTTCCATACCGTTTAGGGCTCTATCCGGTGGTGGACAGCGTGGCGTGGATAGCGCGCCTGCTGGAGGCAGGCGTTCGCACCCTCCAGCTGCGCATCAAGGATAAACGCGATGAGGAGGTGGAAGCCGATGTGGTTGCCGCCATTGCGCTGGGGCGTCGGTATAACGCCCGCCTGTTTATCAATGACTACTGGCGGCTGGCCGTTAAGCACCGGGCGTACGGCGTGCATCTGGGTCAGGAGGACCTGGAAACAACGGATCTGAGCGTAATCCGTGACGCCGGGTTACGTCTTGGCGTGTCAACACACGATGACATGGAGATCGACGTGGCCCTGGCGGCCCGTCCCTCTTACATCGCGCTCGGTCACGTCTTCCCGACGCAAACCAAGCAGATGCCCTCCGCTCCGCAGGGTCTGACGCAACTGGCGGGTCACGTTAAACGCCTTGCCGACTACCCCACCGTCGCCATCGGCGGAATCAGCCTGGAACGCGCCCCGGCGGTGCTGGAGACCGGCGTGGGCAGCATCGCCGTCGTCAGCGCCATCACCCAGGCCGCAGACTGGCAGGCCGCCACCGAACAGCTTTTACAGCTGGCAGGAGCAGGCGATGAATGATCGCGACTTTATGCGCTACAGCCGTCAGATCCTGCTGGAAGATATCGCCATCGACGGGCAGCAAAAACTGCTCGCCAGCCGGGTGCTGATTGTTGGCCTGGGGGGATTAGGCGCACCCGCCGCGCTCTATCTGGCAGGCGCGGGTATCGGCACGCTGGTGCTGGCCGACGACGACGAGGTCCACCTCAGCAACCTGCAGCGACAAATCCTCTTTACCACCGAGGATATCAACCAGCCGAAAGCGCAGATCACCCGGCAGCGGCTGCATCAGCTTAACCCGGATATCGAACTGATTGCCCTACAGGAGCGGCTTGGCGGTGAAAGCCTGCACCGTGAAGTCGCCCTTGCCGACGTGGTGCTGGACTGTACCGACAACATGGCGACGCGCCAGGCGATCAACGCCGCCTGCGTGGCAAACCATACGCCGCTTATCACCGCCAGCGCGGTGGGGTTCGGCGGGCAAATGATGGTTCTGACGCCACCGTGGACGCAGGGCTGCTATCGCTGCCTGTGGCCGGACGATGCCGAGCCGACGCGCAACTGCCGTACGGCGGGCATTCTGGGTCCGGTGGTCGGCGTGATGGGCACGATGCAGGCGCTGGAGGCCATCAAGCTGCTCAGCGGCATGGAGACGGAACGCAATACGCTGCGGCTGTTTGATGCCCGCTCCAGCGGCTGGCGTCATCTGGCGCTGCATCGCGCCAGCCACTGCCCGGTGTGCGGAGGCCGCGATGCGCATTCTGTTTAACGATGAGCCGATGAGCTGCGACGACGGGCTCACCGTTGCCGCACTGCTCGGCAAGCTGCGTCAGCTCAAGCCGGGAACGGCGCTGGCGCTCAATCAACAGATCCTGCCGCGCGAGCAGTGGGAACATCAGCAGGTCAATGACGGCGACCAGATCCTGCTGTTTCAGGTTATCGCAGGGGGCTGAGATGTTACGTATTGCCGATAAAGTCTTTGATTCACATCTGTTTACCGGAACCGGAAAATTCGCCTCGCCGCAGCTGATGGTGGAGGCCATTCGCGAAAGCGGCAGCCAGCTGGTGACGCTGGCGCTTAAGCGCGTGGATCTGCGCCATCACAGCGATGCCATTCTGGCTCCGTTGCTGGAAGCGGGCGTCACGCTGTTGCCCAACACCTCCGGCGCCAAAACGGCAGAAGAGGCGATTTTTGCCGCACAGCTGGCACGGGAGGCGCTCGGCACCCGCTGGTTGAAGCTGGAAATCCATCCGGATGCCCGCTGGCTGCTGCCCGATCCGATCGAAACGCTGAAAGCGGCTGAAAAGCTGGTGCAGCAAGGGTTTACCGTCCTGCCTTACTGCGGGGCCGACCCTGTCCTGTGCAAACGGCTGGAAGAGGTCGGCTGCGCTGCCGTCATGCCGCTGGGGGCCCCCATTGGCTCCAACCAGGGGCTGGAGACCCGCGCGATGCTGGAAATCATTATTGAGCAGGCCACCGTACCGGTGGTGGTGGATGCGGGCATTGGCGTGCCCAGCCATGCCGCGCAGGCGCTGGAGATGGGCGCCGACGCGGTGCTGGTGAATACGGCTATCGCGGTTGCCGACGATCCGGTCATGATGGCGCGTGCGTTCCGCCTGGCCGTGGAGGCTGGCCTGCTGGCAAGGGGATCCGGCCCCGGCTCGCGCAGTTTCCAGGCGCAGGCCACCAGCCCGCTGACCAGTTTTCTGGAGGCGATCTCATGAGCACGTTTACCGAGCGCTGGCGCCAGCTTAACTGGGACGACATTGCCCTGCGTATCAACAGCAAAACGGCGGCTGACGTGGAGCGCGCGCTGCAGGCCCGTCATCTGACCCGCGAGGATCTGATGGCCCTGCTCTCCCCGGCGGCCAGCGCTTACCTCGAACCGATGGCCCAGCGAGCGCAGCGGCTTACCCGCCAGCGGTTTGGCAACACGGTGAGCTTCTACGTGCCGCTCTATCTCTCCAACCTGTGCGCCAATGACTGCACCTACTGCGGTTTCTCCATGAGCAACCGCATCAAGCGTAAAACGCTCGATGAGGCTGAGATTGCCCGTGAGTGTGCGGCCATCCGTGAAATGGGCTTTGAACATCTTTTGCTGGTCACGGGCGAACATCAGGGGAAAGTGGGAATGGACTATTTCCGTCGGCACCTTCCCACCATTCGTCGTCAGTTTGCGTCGTTGCAGATGGAAGTGCAGCCTCTGTCGCAGGAGGAGTACGCGGAGCTCAAAACGCTCGGGCTGGACGGCGTCATGGTCTATCAGGAAACCTACCACGAGGCGACGTACGCCCGACACCACCTGAAGGGCAAGAAACAGGATTTCTTCTTCCGCCTGGAAACGCCGGACAGGCTGGGTCGCGCCGGTATCGACAAAATCGGTCTGGGTGCGCTGATCGGGCTCTCCGACAGCTGGCGGGTGGATTGTTACATGGTGGCGGAACATCTGCTGTGGTTGCAGCAGCACTACTGGCAGAGCCGATACTCCATCTCCTTCCCGCGCCTGCGTCCCTGCGCGGGAGGAATTGAACCGGCTTCGCTGATGGATGAACGCCAGCTGGTGCAGACCATTTGCGCGTTTCGCCTGCTCGCTCCGGAAGTGGAATTATCGCTCTCAACGCGCGAGTCCCCGGCGTTTCGCGATCGCGTCATCCCGCTTGCGATTAACAACGTCAGCGCGTTTTCCAAAACGCAGCCTGGCGGCTACGCCGACGACCATCCGGAACTGGAACAATTTGCACCCCATGACGGACGACGCCCGGAAGCGGTCGCCGCCGCCCTGACGGCGCAGGGTCTTCAGCCCGTCTGGAAAGACTGGGACAGCTGGCTGGGAAGAGCCTCGCAATAACGATGAAACGGGCTGCAACCTGGTAAAAAATTGTCGAGGGTCGACGAAAAGGCAAAACCGGAAGATTGTCAGCAATCGTCCGGTTTTTTATTGTCACACGGTCAGCAACGGATGCTGACCAGGGCGAAAAGCTTCTTCCTCGTTTCGCCCTGCCTCTGGTTCATTGCACAAACGGCTCATGCCATTTTAATAAGTATTTTCTTAATGGTTCTTAAGATAAATCATCCTGTCAAAAATCGCGTGCCGTATAATTCACCGCTAACCGCAGGACAGCGACTATGCTGAGAGGATATCGGCAGACGAAAAGTATTCACCATCAGGAACGATGTACAGCTCATGGCACTTCACAGCAAAAAGCTCTCTTTTACCCGGCCCATTATGCTCAGCTTTGCGGGGATCCTCTGCAGTTTTGCGGTGATCGCGATCGCGGTGACGCTTTCGCAACGAAAGGATTTTCTTGAGGATTATCATAAGATCAATAGCAACTTCACGCACAACCTGGCGGTGAACTACACCGAATCTATCCTGCGCGAAAACGACTATATTCTGGGCCGTTCCGCGATGTACTTTGCGCGCGACGACAGGCTAAACGAGACGCTAAACCTTAACCCGACGCAGGGGCTGCAGATGGTCATGCATTTGCAGAACCTGATGCCGACCGTCTCCTCCATTTCGCTTGCCGATACGCAGGGGCATTATCTGCGCGCGCCGGAGGTGCTCCCCACGGAGAAGAGTAAAACCTTCGATCCCCGAACGCGGCCGTGGTTTGTCGCTCAGGCGGAAGCCAGCATCTTCAGCCACTATACCCGTCCCTACATGGACTACTTTACCGGCCATCCGACAGTAACCCTTTATAAGCCGTTGATCTCGCCGGAAGGCAGACTGAAGGGAACGATCGCCTTTCATCTTGATTTGACGTCAATGGGCTATACCCTGCGTCAGATGGTGGCACCCGTTCAGGGGGAATTCTTCGTCGTCGAACGCGACGGTGCTGTGGTGCTGCATCCGGATACCGGCGCGCTCTTCAAGCAGTACGTGAGCGAAGCGCTGATGGACAAAATGACCAGCGGCGAAGGCCATCTTTACGACAAGAAAAGCAACGCCTGGTATTACTATTACTCTTTTACCAACCCGGACTGGTTTGTCATCTACCGGGTATCCGGTGCGACGCTCACCGATATCACCCGCCACGAAACGACGATCGTTGGCTGGGGGTTTGCGCTGGCGGCCATCATCATCATCCTTTTCGGCTTATACCTCCGCCACGCCTCGCGTAGCGTGCTGATGCACATTATCAATGCCATCAAAACTGGCGACGTTAACGAGGCACCGCGCCTGGAAGCGATGCTGAGCCACACGATTCAGTCCAATAAAGAGCGCGAAATGGCGTATGTGCGCCAGGCTACCCACGATGCGCTGACGGGCTGTAAAAACCGCCGCGCGTTCGACAGCGATATCGCAGAGCTGCTGAATGCCCAGCAGCCCTTCGCGATGGCGCTGGTGGATATTGATAACTTCAAGTCAATTAACGACACGCTGGGTCACCTGACCGGTGATATCGTTCTGCGCAACGTGGCTCGTGAAGGGATCCAGATTATGCAGCCACATCACGTCTCGGTTTACCGTTATGGCGGAGAAGAGTTCGCCGTAATCTTCCAGGCGGAGCAGATGTCTTCCGCGCTCTCATTACTGGAAGCGTGGCGTACCGCCGTTGAAAAACGCGTCTGGCGGGAAGAAAACCTGCGGGTTACGTTCAGCGGCGGTCTTGGAGAGTGGCATTTTGAACCGCTGGAACAATTTGTCGGAAGCGTTGATAACGCCCTCTACAGCGCCAAACAGCAGGGAAAAAATCGAATCGTTCGCACATCCATCAGCTAATCCTCTCGCTTTCACCCTGCCCGTTTCGACGGTCAGGGTACCCGCCAATGTAAAATTGTAACCGGTTTCAGAAAAACGCCTGTTTCTTTGTGATGCCTGACACACAATCGCGGTAAAGCGGTTGTTGAAGCGGTCTGCACGGGATAATTATCAATAAACACATGTAGATCGAGGCTGATTATGAAGAACATCGTTTTATGCTGTGCAGCGGGAATGTCAACCAGCATGCTGGTTCAACGTATGAAAGACGCCGCGCAGAAAAAAGGGGTTGAAGTCACCATTAAAGCCGTTCCGGTTGCGGAGTTTAAAGACAACATCGCAACGGCCGACATCGTATTGCTGGGGCCACAGGTTAAATACGAGCAGGCTAAATTACAGGCGCAGGCCGACCCGCTGGGCAAAAAGGTCGCGGTGATCGACATGATGGATTACGGCATGATGAAAGGTGATGCCGTACTGGATAAAGCGCTCAAACTTCTGGAGTCATAATGGAAGACTTAGAAACCACGATTATGGAACTGCTTGTTAACGCAGGCGCGGCGCGCAGTGCGGCCCTGACGGCATTGCAGATGGCGCGTAAAGGTGAGTTTGACGAAGCCGAAAAAGCGATGGAAGAGTCGCGGGAATATGTGAAGCATGCGCACACCATACAGACGCAGCTTATCGGTCTTGATGAAGGGACCGGGAAGCTTCCGGTTAACCTGATCACCGTCCACTCGCAGGATCACCTGATGAACGCCATGGTCATACAGGACCTGGCGGGCGATATGATTGAGCTGTATCGACGGATCCCATTAGTAAACTGAAATTTTGCAGATATAAAAAAACCCGCCGAAGCGGGTTTTTTATTAGCGACTCAACGATTACTCGTTGTCGGAGCCACCCAGACCTGCGTTCAGCAGTTCTGCCAGGCTCGCGGATGCATCTTCAGCAGTAACCTGCGGTGCAGCTGGCAGTTCGCCTGCAGCACGACGACGCATACGATCCTGATGGTACGCATAACCGGTACCAGCCGGGATCAGACGACCCACGATAACGTTCTCTTTCAGACCGCGCAGTTCATCACGTTTACCTGCAACAGCGGCTTCGGTCAGGACACGAGTCGTTTCCTGGAACGATGCTGCAGAGATGAAGGACTCGGTTGCCAGAGACGCTTTGGTGATACCCAGCAGATCGCGCGAGAAGGTCGCACCGATTTTGCCGTTCGCTTCCAGTTCGCGGTTAGCGATCTTGACGCGTGAGTATTCAACCTGCTCGCCTTCGAGGAACTCGGAGCTGCCCGCGTTTTCGATGGTTGCTTTACGCAGCATCTGACGAACGATAACTTCGATGTGTTTATCGTTAATCTTAACGCCCTGCAGGCGGTATACGTCCTGTACTTCGTTAACGATGTAACGAGTAACAGCATGCACACCACGCAGACGCAGGATGTCGTGCGGCGCTTCTGGACCGTCGGAAACCACGTCACCACGTTCTACGCGTTCACCTTCGAACACGTTGAGCTGACGCCACTTAGGAATCATCTCTTCGTACGGTTCGCTGCCATCTACTGGAGTGATAACCAGACGGCGCTTACCTTTGGTCTCTTTACCGAAGGAGATGATACCGCTGATTTCAGCCAGGATTGCCGGCTCTTTCGGACGACGTGCTTCGAACAGGTCCGCAACGCGTGGCAGACCACCGGTGATGTCCTTGGTACCGCCGGATTCCTGAGGAATACGCGCCAGGGTGTCACCAGAGCTGATCTGTACGCCATCTTCCAGCTGTACAATCGCTTTACCCGGCAGGAAGTACTGCGCAGGCATATCGGTACCTGGGATCAGAACGTCATTACCCTGAGCATCAACGATTTTCAGTGCAGGACGCAGATCTTTACCGCCGGTAGTACGTTCAGCAGAATCCAGAACCACCAGAGAAGACAGACCGGTCAGCTCGTCAGTCTGACGAGTAATGGTCTGGCCGTCGATCATGTCAGTGAAGCGGATGAAACCACTTACTTCGGTGATAACCGGCATGGTGTGTGGATCCCAGTTTGCAACGGTTTCACCGCCGGCAACCTGCTCGCCATCACCTTTCGCCATAACCGCACCGTAAGGCACTTTATAGCTCTCTTTGGTACGACCGAATTCGTCGATCAGCTTCAGCTCGGTGTTACGTGAAGTGATAACCAGTTTACCGCTGGAGTTCACAACCGATTTCGCGTTGCTGAGCTTGATGCTACCTTTGTTTTTCACCTGGATGCTGGATTCAGCAGCCGCACGAGATGCCGCACCACCGATGTGGAACGTACGCATCGTCAGCTGTGTACCCGGCTCACCGATGGACTGTGCCGCGATAACGCCGATGGCTTCACCTTTGTTGATGATGTGGCCACGCGCCAGGTCACGACCGTAGCAGTGCGCACATACACCAAAGTCGGTGTCACAGGATACAACGGAACGCACCTTCACGGAGTCAACAGAGTTCGCTTCCAGCAGGTCACACCACTGTTCGTGCAGCAGGGTGTTGCGTGGAACCAGAATGTCTGCGGTGCCCGGCTTCAGGATGTCTTCCGCGGTCACACGACCCAGTACGCGATCGCGCAGTGGCTCTTTAACATCACCACCCTCGATAACCGGGGTCATGGTGATACCTTCGAGGGTGCCACAATCGTCTTCGGTCACAACCAGATCCTGCGCAACGTCTACCAGACGACGCGTCAGATAACCGGAGTTCGCGGTTTTCAGTGCGGTATCCGCCAGACCTTTACGCGCACCGTGCGTGGAGATGAAGTACTGGAGTACGTTCAGACCTTCACGGAAGTTCGCGGTGATTGGCGTTTCGATGATGGAGCCATCTGGCTTCGCCATCAGACCACGCATCCCTGCCAGCTGACGAATCTGTGCTGCAGAACCACGCGCACCGGAGTCGGCCATCATGTAGATGCTGTTGAAGGAAACCTGCTGCTCTTCTACGCCGTCACGGTTAATCACGGTTTCGGTCTGCAGGTTGTCCATCATCGCTTTGGATACACGATCGTTCGCCGCTGCCCAGATATCGATAACTTTGTTATAGCGTTCGCCCGCGGTAACCAGACCAGACTGGAACTGCTCCTGGATCTCAGCAACTTCAGCTTCCGCTTCAGAGATGATCTCGTGTTTCTTCTCTGGGATGACCATGTCATCGATACCAACAGATGCACCTGAACGCGCTGCATAAGCAAAGCCGGTGTACATAGTCTGGTCAGCGAAGATAACGGTCGGCTTCAGGCCCAGAATGCGGTAACAGGTGTTCAGCATTTTGGAGATCGCTTTCTTGCCCAGCGCCTGGTTGACGATGGAGAAAGGCAGACCTTTCGGTACGATCATCCACAGAATGGCACGGCCAACGGTCGTGTCTTTCAGGCTGGTTTTCGCAACGAATTCGCCGTTTGCATCTTTTTCGTATTCGGTGATACGCACTTTAACGCGCGCATGCAGAGAGGCCAGGCCAGCGCGATAAATACGCTCAGCTTCTTTCGGGCCAGTCAGCACCATGCCTTCGCCTTTGGCGTTAACACAGTCACGGGTCATGTAGTACAGACCCAGTACAACGTCCTGAGAAGGAACAATGATTGGCTCACCGTTCGCTGGAGACAGGATGTTGTTGGTAGACATCATCAGCGCACGCGCTTCGAGCTGGGCTTCCAGCGTCAGCGGTACGTGAACAGCCATCTGGTCACCATCGAAGTCGGCGTTATATGCCGCACAAACCAGCGGGTGCAGCTGGATCGCTTTACCTTCGATCAGGACTGGCTCAAATGCCTGGATACCCAGACGGTGCAGGGTTGGTGCACGGTTCAGCAGTACCGGGTGTTCGCGGATAACTTCGTCCAGGATATCCCAAACGACAGCTTCTTCACGCTCAACCATTTTCTTCGCGGCTTTGATGGTGGTGGCCAGGCCACGCAGTTCCAGCTTGCCGTAGATGAACGGTTTGAACAGCTCCAGTGCCATTTTCTTCGGCAGACCGCACTGATGCAGACGCAGGTATGGACCTACGGTGATTACAGAACGACCGGAGTAGTCAACACGCTTACCGAGCAGGTTCTGACGGAAACGACCCTGTTTACCTTTGATCATGTCGGCCAAAGATTTCAGAGGACGTTTGTTAGAACCGGTGATCGCACGACCGCGACGACCGTTATCCAGCAGGGCATCTACCGCTTCCTGCAGCATACGTTTTTCGTTGCGTACGATGATGTCCGGCGCAGCCAGATCCAGCAGACGTTTCAGACGGTTGTTACGGTTGATCACGCGACGATACAGATCGTTCAGATCGGACGTTGCGAAACGACCACCATCCAGCGGAACCAGTGGACGCAGATCTGGCGGCAGAACCGGCAGAACGGTCAGGATCATCCACTCTGGTTTGTTACCAGACTGAACGAACGCTTCCAGCAGTTTGATACGCTTGGTCAGCTTTTTACGCTTGGTTTCGGAGTTGGTTTCGTTCAGCTCTTCACGCAGCTGCTCGCACTCTTGCTCCAGATCCATGCTCTTCAGCAGGGCCTGAATAGCTTCCGCACCCATCTTCGCGTCGAATTCGTCACCGAACTCTTCCAGCGCGTCCAGATACTGCTCTTCAGTCAGGATCTGATGACGTTCCAGGTTCGTCATCCCGCCTTCGATAACCACATAAGATTCGAAGTACAGAACACGTTCGATATCACGCAGCGGCATATCCAGCAGCAGACCGATACGGGACGGCAGTGATTTCAGGAACCAGATGTGAGCAGTCGGAGACGCCAGCTCGATGTGGCCCATGCGCTCACGGCGCACTTTGGTCTGGGTCACTTCAACGCCGCACTTCTCACAGATCACACCGCGGTGTTTCAGGCGCTTGTACTTACCGCACAGGCACTCGTAATCTTTTACTGGCCCGAAAATACGCGCACAGAAAAGGCCGTCACGCTCAGGCTTGAACGTACGGTAGTTGATGGTTTCCGGCTTTTTAACTTCACCGAAAGACCATGAACGGATCATGTCTGGCGAAGCCAGAGCAATTTTGATCGCATCAAACTCTTCGGTTTTAGTCTGCGCTTTCAGAAACTTTAATAAATCTTTCACGGATTTGCTCCCGTCGGAGTTAGCACAATCCGGTGCCGGGGATTAACCCGGCACCAGTGACCTGTTTGAGCGAGAATTACTCGTCTTCCAGTTCGATGTTGATACCCAGCGAACGAATCTCTTTCAACAGTACGTTGAAGGATTCTGGCATGCCTGGTTCCATCTGATGGTTGCCGTCCACGATGTTTTTATACATCTTAGTACGACCGTTCACGTCATCAGACTTAACGGTGAGCATTTCCTGCAGGGTGTATGCCGCGCCGTATGCTTCCAGCGCCCACACTTCCATCTCCCCGAAGCGCTGACCACCGAACTGTGCCTTACCACCCAGCGGCTGCTGAGTAACCAGGCTGTAAGAACCGGTAGAACGAGCGTGCATTTTGTCGTCGACCAGGTGGTTCAGTTTCAGCATGTACATGTAACCTACGGTTACCGGACGTTCGAACTGTTCACCGGTACGGCCGTCAAACAGCGTAATCTGACCAGACGTTGGCAGACCACCCAGTTGCAGCAGCTCTTTAATTTCAGCTTCTTTTGCACCGTCGAATACCGGCGTTGCAATTGGCATACCTTTGCGCAGGTTCTCTGCCAGACGCAGCACTTCTTCATCGCTGAAGGTGTTCAGGTCGACTTTCTGACGCACGTCGGTACCCAGATCGTAGGCACGCTGGATGAATTCGCGCAGTTTCGCGACTTCCTGCTGCTGTTTCAGCATGGCGTTAATCTTGTCGCCGATGCCTTTCGCAGCCATACCCAGGTGAGTTTCCAGGATCTGACCAATGTTCATACGAGACGGTACGCCCAGTGGGTTCAGTACGATATCTACCGGCGTACCGTTAGCATCGTGCGGCATATCTTCGATCGGGTTGATCTTAGAGATAACACCCTTGTTACCGTGACGACCTGCCATCTTATCACCAGGCTGGATCTGACGTTTAACAGCCAGATAGACCTTAACAATCTTCAGCACGCCTGGTGCCAGATCGTCGCCCTGAGTGATTTTGCGGCGTTTCGCTTCGAGTTTTTTCTCGAACTCGTGTTTCAGCTCGTCATACTGCTCAGCCAGCTGTTCCAGCTGATTTTGTTTCTCTTCGTCGGTCAGGCCCAGTTCCAGCCAGCGATCGCGTGGCAGTTTGTCGAGCTTCTCAGCTTCAACGCCACCGGCAACCAGCACCGCATAGATACGGCTGAACAGACCCGCTTCGAGGATCTGCAGTTCTTCAGACAGGTCTTTCTTAGCCTGTTTGAGCTGCATCTCTTCGATTTCCAGCGCACGCTTATCTTTCTCAACGCCATCACGAGTGAAGACCTGAACGTCGATAACCGTACCGGAAACACCGTTTGGTACGCGCAGAGAAGAGTCTTTAACGTCAGACGCTTTCTCACCGAAGATGGCACGCAGCAGTTTCTCTTCTGGCGTCAGCTGGGTTTCACCTTTCGGCGTAACCTTACCCACCAGAATGTCGCCGCCGGTCACTTCCGCACCGATGTAAACAATACCGGATTCATCCAGTTTGGAGAGCGCAGCTTCACCCACGTTAGGGATGTCAGCAGTGATCTCTTCTGGCCCCAGCTTGGTGTCACGGGACACACACGCCAGTTCCTGAATGTGGATGGTGGTGAAACGATCTTCCTGAACCACACGCTCGGAGACGAGGATGGAGTCTTCGAAGTTGTAACCGTTCCACGGCATGAACGCTACGCGCATGTTCTGACCGAGCGCCAGTTCACCGAGGTCGGTGGACGGACCGTCTGCCAGCACGTCGCCGCGCTCAACTGGCTCACCCAGAGATACGCAAGGCATCTGGTTGATACAGGTGTTCTGGTTAGAACGGGTGTATTTGGTCAGGTTATAAATGTCGATACCTGCTTCGCCCGGGTACATCTCGTCTTCGTTAACTTTGATAACGATACGGGAGGCATCCACGTACTGAACAGTACCGCCACGCTTAGCAACTGCAGTAACACCGGAGTCAACGGCAACAGCACGTTCCATACCGGTACCAACCAGCGGCTTATCAGCACGCAGAGTTGGAACGGCCTGACGTTGCATGTTCGCACCCATCAATGCACGGTTGGCGTCATCGTGTTCCAGGAACGGGATCAGGGACGCACCGACGGATACCACCTGCTGGGTGGATACGTCCATGTAGTCAACCTGGTCGCGGCTGAACAAGCTGGATTCGCCTTTGCTACGGCAGGTCACCAGATCTTCTACAAAGTGGCCTTCGTCATCCAGGTTGGAGTTCGCCTGAGCGATAACGTAGTTGCCTTCTTCGATAGCAGACAGGTAATGAATTTCGTCGGTAACAACACCGTCGGTCACTTTACGGTACGGGGTCTCGAGGAAACCGTATTCGTTAGTCTGTGCGTACACGGACAGGGAGTTGATCAGACCGATGTTTGGACCTTCAGGCGTTTCGATTGGACATACGCGACCGTAGTGGGTCGGGTGTACGTCTCGAACTTCGAAGCCTGCACGCTCACGGGTCAGACCGCCTGGGCCGAGTGCAGAGATACGACGCTTGTGCGTAATCTCAGACAGCGGGTTGTTCTGGTCCATGAACTGAGACAGCTGGCTGGAACCGAAGAACTCTTTCACTGCTGCAGAAATCGGCTTGGCGTTGATCATATCCTGAGGCATCAGGGTATCCAGATCGCCCAGAGACAGACGCTCTTTCACCGCACGCTCTACACGTACCAGGCCAACGCGGAACTGGTTTTCCGCCATTTCGCCTACGGAACGGATACGACGGTTGCCGAGGTGGTCGATGTCGTCCACTTCGCCTTTGCCGTTACGGATATCGATGAGCTTCTTCATCACTTCGATGATGTCGTCTTTGCTCAGGATACCGGAACCTTCGATTTCGTCGCGCAGCAGAGAACGGTTGAACTTCATACGACCAACCGCGGACAGATCGTAGCGGTCTTCGGAGAAGAACAGGTTCTCGAACAGGCTTTCAGCCGCTTCGCGAGTTGGTGGCTCACCAGGACGCATCATGCGGTAGATTTCAACCAGCGCGCTCAGACGATCGTTGGTTGGGTCGACGCGTACAGTCTCAGAGATGTACGGACCGTGGTCCAGATCGTTGGTGAACAGCGTTTCGATACGTTTGTGGCCAGCCTGACTCAGCTTAGCCAGCAGATCCAGGCTCAGCTCCATGTTAGCCGGGCAGATCAGCTCGCCAGTTGATTCATCAACGTAATCTTTCGCGGCTACTTTTCCTGCAATGTATTCAACCGGAACTTCGATGTGTTTGATATCATCTTTTTCCAGCTGGCGGATGTGGCGCGCGGTGATACGGCGACCTTTTTCCACATACACTTTGCCGTCGGCTTCGATGTCGAACGACGCGGTCTCACCACGCAGACGTTCCGGCACCAGCTCCATCTGCAGCTTGTTGTCGCGGATTTCAAAGATCACTTTCTCAAAGAACAGGTCCAGGATCTGCTCAGTGGTATAGTTCAGTGCACGCAGAATGATGGTTGCAGGCAGTTTACGACGACGGTCGATACGGACAAACAGGTTGTCTTTTGGATCGAACTCGAAGTCCAGCCAGGAACCACGGTAAGGAATGATGCGTGCGTTATACAGTACTTTACCGGAAGAGTGCGTTTTACCTTTATCGCTGTCGAAGAAGACGCCCGGGCTACGATGCAGCTGGGAAACGATAACACGCTCAGTACCGTTAATAACGAAAGTACCGTTGTCCGTCATGAGTGGAATTTCACCCATGTAGACTTCTTGCTCTTTAATGTCTTTTACGGTGCCTTCCGGCGCTTCGCGCTCGTAGATCACCAGACGCAGTTTCACGCGCAGCGGTGCGGAATAGGTCACGCCACGGATCTGACATTCCTGAACGTCAAACACCGGTTCGCCAAGGCGGTAGCTGACGTACTGCAGCTCGGAGTTACCGCTGTAGCTCTGAATCGGGAACACGGAGCGGAAGGCTGCTTCCAGACCGTACTGCCCTTCAGGATCTTGCTCGATAAACTTCTGGAACGAGTCAAGCTGGATAGAAAGGAGATATGGAATGTCCAGAACTTGTGGACGTTTACCAAAATCCTTACGAATACGTTTTTTCTCGGTATAGGAGTAAACCATAGGGTTCCTCAGCTCGCTGACAAGTCGACCCATCTGTCCGACGAAGGGACAGTTTGTGCAACACCATTTTGTGGACCGGAAAATTGAATACTTTCCGCAATACCTGTTGCTATCACGCTTAAACCATTTCATTGCGATTTACACAGAGCGAGCACCCTGTCGCAGTATATTAAGTCGTCGATAGAAACAAGCATTGAAAGACACATCGATAGTCAAACAGTGTGAAATGCTACCGAGGCCTTACAGCGCAAAAAGGCTGGTGACTAAAAAGTCACCAGCCATCAGCCTAATGACTTAGGCTGCAACCAGAAAAGTTGGCTTATTTAACTTCAACTTCAGCGCCAGCTTCTTCCAGAGATTTTTTCAGTGCTTCTGCGTCGTCTTTGCTCACGCCTTCTTTCAGCGCAGCTGGAGCAGATTCTACCAGGTCTTTAGCTTCTTTCAGACCCAGACCGGTAGCGCCACGAACAGCTTTGATTACTGCAACTTTGTTCGCGCCAGCAGCTTTCAGAATTACGTCGAATTCAGTTTTCTCTTCAGCAGCGTCAGCAGCTGGGCCCGCAGCTACAGCTACAGCAGCAGCAGCAGAAACACCGAATTTTTCTTCCATTGCAGAGATCAGCTCAACAACGTCCATTACGGACATAGCGGATACTGCTTCAATGATTTGATCTTTAGTGATAGACATTTAAATTGTTCCTGAATATCAGAATAAGTTTATACGTAAGCAGATGCTTTATAAAGATAACTGCGATTAAGCAGCTTCTTTCGCATCGCGTACAGCAGCCAGAGTACGAACCAGTTTGCCAGCCGAAGCTTCTTTCATGGTTGCCATCAGGCGTGCAATTGCTTCTTCGTAGGTCGGCAGAGTTGCCAGGCGGTCGATCTGAGACGCCGGGATCAGCTCACCTTCAAAGGCAGCGGCTTTGACCTCAAATTTTGCATTCGCTTTCGCGAACTCTTTGAACAGACGAGCAGCAGCGCCCGGGTGTTCCATAGAGTATGCAATCAGGGTCGGACCAACAAACGTGTCTTTCAGGCACTCAAAAGAGGTACCTTCAACAGCACGGCGCAGCAGGGTGTTACGAACAACACGCATGTATACGCCAGCTTCACGACCTGCTTTACGCAGTTCAGTCATTTTGTCTACAGTAACGCCACGGGAATCCGCAACTACTGCAGACAGCGCGCCTTTGGCTACTTCGCTGACTTCAGCAACAATCGCTTGTTTGTCTTGAAGATTTAAAGCCATTAGCTTTGCTCCTGGATGTTTGCCGGAACTCATGTTCCGGAACTCACTTCACTCTCCCCAACGGAAAGAGCGTCTTAATACGGTGAGCAGAAACAAGCCAGAGTATCCAAAAATAATCTTAGCGTTCTGTCACCGTCTACGCAGGGGATTAAGTCTCTTGCGAAACACCTGCGGTCTTCGACGGAGGCCTGGATTAGGCCAGGCTCCAACGAACAATTCTTTTAGCCGCTAACTTTCGTTAGCAAACGTGGGGGTAAGATTGTAGACAAAATCACCGCCCACGTAAAGGCATTAGTTTGCAGCAGCGCTCAGGCCAGCCTGGTCAACTGCAACACCTGCACCCATGGTGGTGGAGATGCTAACTTTCTTGATGTACACGCCTTTCGCCTGAGTTGGTTTTGCTTTTTTCAGCGCAACCAGCAGAGCTTCCAGGTTTTCTTTCAGTTTGTCAGCGTCAAAGTCCACTTTACCGATGGTGGTGTGGATGATGCCGTTTTTGTCGTTACGATAACGAACCTGACCTGCTTTAGCGTTCTTAACCGCTTCAGCAACGTTAGGGGTTACAGTACCCACTTTCGGGTTTGGCATCAGGCCGCGTGGACCCAGAACCTGGCCCAGCTGGCCAACAACGCGCATTGCATCTGGAGAAGCAATAACAACGTCAAAGTTCATTTCGCCTTTCTTGATCTGATCAGCCAGATCTTCCATACCTACCAGTTCAGCGCCGGCAGCTTTAGCAGCTTCAGCGTTTGCACCCTGAGCAAATACAGCTACACGTACGGAACGGCCAGTACCGTGTGGCAGTACAGTTGCGCCACGAACGTTCTGATCGGATTTACGCGCGTCGATGCCCAGGTTAACGGCAACGTCAACGCTTTCAACGAACTTAGCAGTTGCCAGTTCTTTCAGCAGAGCGATAGCTTCGTTGATGTCGTACTGTTTGGTCGCATCAACTTTGTCACGGATCACGGACATGCGCTTGGTCAGTTTAGCCATTTCTTAGTCCTCCACTACCAGGCCCATGGAACGTGCAGTACCTTCGATTGAGCGAGTCATCGCTTCAATGTCGGCACCAGTCATGTCGGCAGCTTTGGTCTGCGCGATTTCCTGCAGCTGAGCGCGGGAAATTTTACCCACTTTGTCTTTGTTCGGTTTACCGGAACCAGACTTGATACCAGCCGCTTTCTTCAGCAGAACTGCTGCAGGAGGGGTTTTGGTAACGAAAGTGAAAGAACGGTCAGCGTAAACAGTGATTACGACTGGGATTGGCAGACCTTTTTCCAGGGATTCCGTTTTTGCGTTGAACGCTTTACAGAATTCCATGATGTTCACACCCTGCTGACCCAGAGCTGGACCAACTGGTGGACTTGGGTTCGCCATACCAGCTGCAACCTGCAGCTTGACGTAGGCTTGTACTTTCTTAGCCATTCTAAAATCCTCTGATTGGGTAATAGCGCCTCAGTGAGGCTCCCCGTGAATAAAATTCGTTTTACGGGCCGGGCCCATAAAAACAAAAGGCGCGAAATTGTATTCCAATCTCGCGCCCTGTGCAACGATTAAATCGTCGCTTTTTTGATCGCTGCTTAGGCTTTTTCGACCTGCGCAAAGTCCAGTTCTACCGGGGTCGCACGACCGAAGATAGATACAGAAACTTTCAGGCGGGACTTTTCGTAGTCCACTTCTTCAACGACGCCGTTAAAGTCAGCAAACGGACCGTCATTAACACGAACCATTTCACCCGGTTCAAACAGCGTTTTCGGACGCGGCTTATCACCAACCTGCTGCAGGCGGTTCATAATCGCATCCACTTCTTTGTCGCTGATTGGCGCTGGACGGTCAGACGTGCCGCCGATAAAGCCCATCACGCGCGGTACGCTGCGCACCAGGTGCCAGCTCGCGTCGTTCATCACCATCTGAACCAGCACGTAACCCGGGAAGAATTTGCGCTCGCTTTTGCGACGCTGGCCGCCACGGATCTCGACCACTTCTTCGGTCGGAACCATAACTTCGCCAAATAACTCTTCCATGTTGTGTAATTTGATATGCTCACGCAGCGACGTTGCTACGCGGCCTTCAAAACCGGAAAACGCCTGAACGACGTACCAGCGCTTTTTAGGGGCTTCAGACATCTCAGAACCTCAGGCCAGTGATAAAGGATACCAGGCGAACCAGAATACCATCCAGTCCCCACAGGATCAGTGACATTACAGCGGTAACCGCCGCTACGATCAGCGTGGTGTGCAATGTTTCCTGGCGAGTCGGCCAAATTACCTTACGGACTTCGGTACGCGCTTCGCGAGCAAAAGCGACGGTCGCTTTGCCTTTCGTCGTCAACAGCGCGACACCACCCGCTGCAGCAATCAGAATTACCACTGCAAGCGCGCGTAGCGGCAGCATCATGTCACGATAAAGGTAGTTGCCGACAATCGCTACGATCAGCAGAACGGCTACTACTACCCATTTCATCGCTTCCAGGCCGCGCCCGCTCCCTTGAGCTTCGGTATTCGCACTCATAAACCAACCTGTCAGAAGTATTCTACAAACATTTTCACCCCGCGATTGCGAGGCAAACCAAATCGAAATGCTAATTCGCTTTTCGAATTATACGCTCTCTGCAGAGCCTGTCTCAGCAATGATTATGACAAAAATAATCACTGATGAGCCAGGTTCTGACGTGAAAGCGTGCAAAAAGGGCATCAAATGATGCCCTTTTATTGCGCATTGCGTCAAATGTTATCAGCAATTAGCCGAGAACTTTAGCAACCACGCCCGCGCCAACGGTACGGCCACCTTCACGGATTGCGAAACGCAGACCGTCGTCCATCGCGATTGGGTGGATCAGCGTCACAACCATCTTGATGTTGTCGCCTGGCATTACCATCTCAACGCCTTCTGGCAGTTCGATGGTACCGGTCACGTCAGTAGTACGGAAGTAGAACTGTGGACGGTAGCCTTTGAAGAACGGAGTATGACGGCCGCCTTCGTCTTTGGACAGGATGTACACTTCAGATTCGAACTTGGTGTGTGGCTTGATTGAGCCTGGCTTAGCCAGAACCTGACCACGTTCGATTTCTTCACGTTTGATACCACGCAGCAGAACACCAACGTTCTCACCAGCACGGCCTTCGTCCAGCAGTTTGCGGAACATTTCAACGCCAGTACAGGTAGACTTCGCAGTCTCTTTGATACCAACGATTTCAACTTCTTCACCAACTTTGATGATACCGCGCTCTACACGACCGGTAACAACGGTACCACGACCGGAGATGGAGAATACGTCTTCGATTGGCAGCAGGAATGGCTTGTCAATCGCACGCTCTGGTTCTGGGATGTAAGAATCCAGGAAGCCAGCCAGTTCGATGATTTTCGCTTCCCACTCTGCGTCGCCTTCCAGCGCTTTCAGAGCAGAACCACGAACGATTGGGGTATCGTCGCCTGGGAAATCGTACTGAGACAGCAGTTCACGAACTTCCATCTCTACCAGTTCCAGCAGCTCTTCGTCATCAACCATGTCGCATTTGTTCAGGAACACGATGATGTAAGGAACGCCTACCTGACGACCCAGCAGGATGTGCTCACGAGTCTGAGGCATTGGGCCGTCAGTCGCAGCAACAACCAGGATCGCGCCGTCCATCTGCGCAGCACCGGTGATCATGTTTTTAACATAGTCGGCGTGGCCTGGGCAGTCTACGTGTGCGTAGTGGCGAGTCGGGGTGTCGTACTCAACGTGAGAGGTGTTGATGGTGATACCACGAGCTTTTTCTTCTGGTGCGTTATCGATCTGGTCGAATGCACGAGCAGAACCACCGTAGGTTTTTGCCAGAACGGTAGTGATTGCAGCGGTCAGCGTTGTTTTACCATGGTCAACGTGGCCGATAGTACCGACGTTAACGTGCGGTTTTGTACGTTCAAACTTTTCTTTAGACATCGATTGTCCCTCTAAGACACGGATAAATCGGTGATATCACCACATCAACCAGGCGAAATGCCTGAATTGTTGAATACAGTAAAATTGAAACAGAGAGAAACGGGAAGGAGAAGTGAAGTGGTGCTGATACCCAGAGTCGAACTGGGGACCTCACCCTTACCAAGGGTGCGCTCTACCAACTGAGCCATATCAGCACGTATTGGAGCGGGCAGCGGGAATCGAACCCGCATCATCAGCTTGGAAGGCTGAGGTAATAGCCATTATACGATGCCCGCATCCTGAAACTCGGCTACCCAGTTCTTTCTGTAACAAAAAAAGAGATTTCTCTCTTTTTCAGTTTGAGCTGGCTAATTTTTCCAACCAGCTCCGGCGGCATTTACGCTGCCAGAAAGTGGTGGTGGGGGAAGGATTCGAACCTTCGAAGTCTGTGACGGCAGATTTACAGTCTGCTCCCTTTGGCCGCTCGGGAACCCCACCGGACTTGATGGTGCCGACTACCGGAATCGAACTGGTGACCTACTGATTACAAGTCAGTTGCTCTACCTACTGAGCTAAGTCGGCATCAAGTAGCGCGCATTCTATGGATACCTGCGCGGTCATGCAACTAAAAATTTGCATAAAACGTTCTTTCGCTCACATTTTATGCTAACAGCGTGTTGAGCGCTGTAAAAGTAGTCATTCACGGTCAAATAATCAACATGTAAGGGGTATTTGCACTGTAAACACCGTAGCGTGACGGCCTCCGCGTAACGCAGCGCTTTCCATCTTTTTTCTTATTATTCCTGTCATCTGGTGTTAACCTCCTGCCCATTGTCCAAAATTAACTGTGTGATGAGCCACGATCCGGCAGTTTAATGCTGGCTCACTGAAGCATGCTTATGAGCAAAAAAGAGCAAACGTTAATGACGCCTTATCTTCACTTTAACCGCAGCCAGTGGGCTGCCCTGCGTGATTCCGTCCCTATGACGCTGACGGAAGGTGAAATCGCACGGTTAAAAGGGATAAACGAAGATCTGTCCCTTGAAGAAGTGGCAGAAATTTATCTCCCCCTCTCGCGCTTGCTTAACTTCTATATCAGCTCGAACCTGCGTCGTCAGGCGGTGCTGGAGCAGTTTCTCGGGACGAACGGTCAACGCATTCCTTATATCATCAGTATCGCAGGCAGCGTGGCCGTGGGTAAAAGCACCACCGCACGCGTCCTGCAGGCACTGTTGAGCCGCTGGCCGGAACACCGCAGCGTGGAGCTGATCACGACCGACGGCTTCCTGCATCCGAACGAAGTATTAAAAGAACGCGGGCTGATGAAGAAGAAAGGCTTCCCGCTCTCTTATGATATGCACCGTCTGGTGAAGTTTGTCTCCGATCTGAAATCCGGCGTGCCTCACGTGACGGCGCCGGTCTATTCGCACCTGATCTACGATCGCATCCCGGGTGGGGATAAGACGGTGGTCCAGCCGGATATTCTCATTCTGGAAGGTCTCAACGTGCTGCAAAGCGGCATGGACTATCCTCACGATCCGCATCACGTCTTTGTCTCGGATTTCGTCGATTTCTCTATTTATGTCGATGCGCCGGAAGACCTGCTGCAGAACTGGTACATCAACCGCTTCCTGAAGTTCCGCGAAGGGGCATTCACCGATCCGGATTCCTATTTCCACCACTATGCTCAGCTTTCTGAAGAAGAAGCGATCAATGTGGCGACGGGGCTGTGGAATGAGATCAACTATGTGAATCTTAAAGAGAACATCCTGCCGACGCGCGAGCGTGCGAGCCTGATCCTCACCAAGAGCGAGAAGCACGCCGTCGACCAGATTCGCCTGCGGAAATAATAAAGCAGACATAAAAAAACCGGCTTAGCGCCGGTTTTTTTCGTTATGCGTGTGGCTTCTCGCCATTTTCATCCTGATCGACCGCGAAGCAGGCCACCAGCTGCCCCCCATACTCCTTTAAGTGCGGCTGTAGCTGGGTGCAGGGGCCAAAGCGGCGGCTGCAGCGGGCGTTGAATGCACATCCCGGCGGCGGATTCAGCGGGCTTGGCAGCTCTCCCGTCAGCTTTATGCGCTCACGACGATCGTCCGGGTTCAGACGCGGCGTCGCAGACAGCAGCGCCTGGGTGTACGGGTGACGAGGGTTATTAAAGATCTGGTCTTTGGTCCCCTTCTCCACGCAGCGCCCCAGGTACATCACCATCACTTCATCGGCAATATGCTCCACCACCGACAGGTCGTGGGAGATGAACACGTAGGAGAGCCCCAGCTCCTGCTGGAGATCCATCATCAGGTTCAGCACCTGCGCCCGTACGGAGACGTCGAGCGCTGAAACAGGTTCATCGGCAATCACCACGTCCGGGTCAAGCATCAGCCCGCGTGCGATGGCGATACGCTGACGCTGGCCGCCGGAGAACATGTGCGGGTAGCGGTCATAGTGCTCGGTTTTGAGGCCGACCTTCGCCATCATCGCCAGCGCTTTTTCACGGCGCTGCTCTTTGCTCAGATTGCTGTTAATCAGCAGCGGCTCTTCCAGAATCTGCCCCACCTTTTTACGCGGGTTCAGCGAACCGTACGGGTTCTGGAACACAATCTGGATTTTCTGGCGACGCAGCTTCTGCGCCTGCGGGTCGTGCTTGAGCAGATCCTGCCCCTGATAATAGAGCTCGCCGCCGGTCGGCACTTCAATCATCGTCAGCAGACGGCCCAGCGTGGATTTCCCGCAGCCGGACTCCCCCACCACCGCCAGCGTTTTACCGCGTTCGAGGTTAAAGGAGACGCCGTCCAGCGCTTTCACCAGGCGTTCAGGGGCAAACAGCCCCTTCTTCACCGGGTAATATTTTTTCAGGTCGATGGCCTGCAACAGCGGCTGTTGCGTGGTGGCCTGTTGCGTACTCATAGTGTTGGCCTCCCGGCATCATCGAGTGGGTAGTGGCATTTCGACTGACGACCGTCAGCCAGCTGGTTCAGCTCTGGTTCTTCCGCCCGGCATTTGTCCGTCGCATACGGACAGCGCGGATTAAGCAGACAGCCCTGCGGACGGTCATATTTGCCCGGCACCACACCCGGCAGCGACGCCAGACGCGCTTTATCCTGAGCAAACTCCGGCAGCGCGCGTAAAAGCGCCTGGGTATACGGGTGACGCGGCGCGCGGAAGATATCGTGTGAATTTCCGGTCTCGACCACCTGGCCGGCATACATCACGATGATTTTGTGCGCAGCTTCAGCCACCAGCGCCAGATCGTGCGTAATCAGCACCAGCGCCATGTTCTCTTTCTGCTGCAGCTCCAGCAGCAGCTCGATGATTTGCGCCTGGATGGTCACATCCAGCGCCGTCGTCGGTTCATCGGCAATCAGCAGCTTTGGCCGACAGGCAATCGCCATGGCGATCATCACGCGCTGGCTCATCCCGCCTGAAAGCTGGTGCGGGTAAACGTCCAGACGCGATGCCGGGTCAGGAATGCCCACCTGGTTCAGCAGGTCGATCGCCCGCTGACGACGCGTTTTCTTATTCCCGCCCTGGTGCACCTTGATTGCTTCCATAATCTGGAAACCGACGGTGTAGCACGGGTTCAGGCTGGTCATCGGATCCTGGAAAATCATCGCCACTTCCGCGCCCACCAGCTGGCGGCGCTGTTTCTCAGAAATGCGCTTCAGGTCCTGACCGTTGAACTGCAGGTTTTCCGCCATCACGCGGCCCGGGTAATCAATCAGCCCCATGATCGCCAGTGAACTCACTGACTTACCGGAACCGGACTCCCCGACAATGCCAACCACTTCGCCCTGATTTACGCTGTAGCTGATGCGGTCCACGGCGCGAAACGGGGTGCCTTCATCGCCGAAGTGCACCGATAATTTATCTACATTTAATAACGCCATCTCGTGCCTCTTACTGCTTCAGTTTGGGATCAAGCGCATCACGCAGGCCATCACCCATCAGGTTAAATGCCAGCACCGTCAGCAGGATTGCCAGACCCGGGAAGGTGACAACCCACCAGGCGCTTTGTGCGAACTGCAACACGTCGGAGAGCATGGTGCCCCACTCCGGTGTTGGCGGCTGCGCACCCATGCCCAGGAAGCCAAGAGCGGCCATATCAAGAATGGCGTTAGAGAAACCGAGCGACGCCTGAACGATCAGCGGCGCAAGGCAGTTCGGGAAGATATTGACGAACATCTGGCGCATCGCACCGGCACCCGCCACGCGAGAGGCGGTGACGTAATCGCGGTTCACTTCCACCAGCACCGCCGCACGGGTTAAACGCACGTAGTGAGGAAGCGCCACGAACGTCAGCGCCAGGGCGGCGTTACCGATCGACGGACCGAAGATCGCCACCAGCACCAGGGCCAGCAGCAGGCTTGGCAGCGCCAGCATGATGTCGACGATACGCATGATGATGTTATCAACGATACCGCCGAAGTAGCCGGCAACCAGACCCAGTACGATCCCCATAATCAGGGATAACACCACCACCAGGCAGCCGACCAGCAGCGACAGGCGCGCACCGTACATCAGACGCGACAGCACATCGCGGCCCACATCATCGGTCCCCAGCAGGTGCGCCAGGCTACCGCCATCCTGCCAGGCAGGCGGGGCGAGCAGCGCATCGCGGAACTGATCCGCCGGGTTATACGGCGCGAGGACGTTCGCAAACACCGCGATCAGGATCATGATAGCGACATACACCAGCCCCACCACCGCGCCTTTGTTGCGCTTGAAGTAGTGCCAGAACTCCTGCATCGGCGTCATCGGAACCGGTGCAGCAACAACTTTGTTTTCAGAAACCTGTGACATGATGGCCCCTTACTTCTTATGACGAATACGCGGGTTCACCACGCCGTACAGCAAATCGACCAGCAGGTTGACGAGGATAATCATCGTCGCGACCAGCAGCACACCGCCCTGCACCACCGGATAGTCACGGCGTTGCAGCGCGTCAATCAGCCAGCGACCCAGGCCCGGCCAGGAGAAGATGGTTTCGGTCAGGATCGCCCCCGCCAGCAATGTCCCCACCTGGAGACCGATAACGGTCACCACCGGCAGCATGGCGTTACGCAGCGCATGGACGATGATAACGCGCATACGCGTCAGGCCCTTGGCGCGCGCGGTGCGGATATAATCCTCACCCAGCACTTCCAGCATCGATGAACGGGTCATACGCACGATCACCGCCAGAGGAATGGTGCCCAGCACCATGGCAGGCAGGATCATATGCGCGACGGCATCCATGAAGTTGCCCTCTTCGCCCCAGATAGCCGTATCAATCAGCATAAAGCCGGTGAGCGGGTTGGAGTCATCCAGGAATACCATATCGCTGACGCGCCCGGAGACCGGTGTCAGGTTAAGCTGCACCGAGACCAGCATGATCAGCATCATGCCCCACCAGAAGATAGGCATGGAGTAGCCGGTCAGCGCCAGGCCCACAGCGGTGTGGTCAAAAATAGAGCCACGCTTAACGGCAGCCAGTACCCCGACAGGAATACCCACCGCGGTGGCGAAAATCATGGCGCAGACGCCAAGCTCCAGCGTCGCTTTAAAACGCGGCACGAACTCGTCCCACACCGGAAGACGGCTTTTCAGCGAAATCCCTAAATCACCGTGCAGCACGCCCCAGATATAGTGGAGATACTGCTGCCACATTGGCTTATCGAGGCCGAGTTCAGCCAGCAGCTGTGCATGGCGCTCAGGGGAAATACCACGCTCGCCCGCCATAATCATTACCGGGTCGCCGGGGATCATATGGACGAAGGCAAAAGTGAGAAGGGTGATACCGATAAACGTGGGGATAACAAGTCCCAGACGTCGGAGGATGAACTGCAACATAACCCGGATTCTCTCTGATGACGCACGACCAGTGGCGTGACGTCTGTATTGCTCACAAATCTTATCCCCTCTCCTTTCAGAGAGAGAATTAAGCACTGCTGCCGGGTGGCGCTACGCTTACCCGGCCTACATACCGTAGGCCAGTGCAAGCGCAGCGCCGCCTGGCGTTGCTTTTAATTATTCAACCGATACGTTTTCGAAGTGGTGTTTGCCCAGCGGATCAACCACGTAGCCTTTCACTTCTTTACGCACTGGCTCGTACACGGTGGAGTGAGCAACAATCAGCGCCGGAGCCTGATCGTGCATAACAACCTGCGCCTGCTTGTACAGTTCAATACGTTTGTTGTGATCGTCGGTCGCACGCGCCGGCTGGATCAGGTCTTCAAACGGCTTGTAGCACCAGCGAGAGTAGTTAGAACCGTCTTTCGCTGCAGCACAGCTGAACAGGGTAGCGAAGAAGTTGTCCGGATCCCCGTTGTCACCGGTCCAGCCCATCATCACTGCCTGGTGCTCACCCGCTTTGGCGCGCTTCAGGTACTCGCCCCACTCGTAGGTCACAATCTTGGCCTGTACGCCAATCTTCGCCCAGTCAGCCTGAACCATTTCTGCCATACGGCGTGCGTTCGGGTTGTACGGACGCTGTACCGGCATCGCCCACAGCTCAACGGTGAAGCCTTTATCCTGGCCCGCTTCTTTCAGCAGCGCTTTCGCTTTCTCAGGATCGTAGGAGTAATCTTTAACGTCGTCGTTATAGCCCCACATGGTTGGTGGGATCAGGTTTTTGGCTGCAACGCCAGCGCCCTGGTAAACCGCCTTGATAATCGCTTCTTTGTTCACCGCGTAGGTCAGCGCCTGACGCACTTTCACGTCATCAAACGGTTTCTTCTCGGTGTTGAAGGAGAGATAGCCCACGTTCAGGCCAGCCTGCTCCAGCAGGTTGATGTTCTTATCCTGCTTCATGCGGGCGATGTCAGCCGGGTTCGGGTATGGCATCACCTGGCATTCGTTTTTCTGCAGTTTTGCATAACGTACTGACGCATCAGGCGTGATGGAGAAGACCAGACGATCAATCTTCGGCTTGGTGCCCCAGTAGCCTTCGAATGCTTTATACAGAATACGGGAGTCTTTCTGGTACTGCAGCAGCTGGAATGGACCGGTACCGATTGGGTTCAGGTCGACTTTTTCCGGCGTACCGGCTTTCAGCATGTTGTCCGCGTACTCTTTGGAGAGAATTGAGGCGAAGTCCATGGCCAGGTCAGCCAGGAACGGTGCTTCCGGACGCGTCAGCACGAACTGAACGGTATTATCGTCCACTTTTTTCACTTCAGAGATCAGATCCGGCAGACCCATCCCTTCGAAGTATTCATAGCTGCCGCCAGAGACTTTGTGGTACGGGTTCTGAGCGTTTTTCTGACGGTCGAAGGAGAACACAACGTCGTCGGCGTTAAAGTCGCGCGTTGGTTTGAATTCTTTGCTGTCCTGCCACTTCACGCCCTTGCGCAGGTGGAAGGTGTAGGTTTTACCGTCTTCGCTGACGTCCCACTTCTCGGCCAGACCCGGAATCACTTCCGTGGTGCCGGTTTTGAATTCAACCAGACGGTTATAGATCGGTACAGAGCTTGCGTCGTAAGTCGTACCAGAGGTAAAGAGCTGTGGGTTAAAGCCTTCCGGCGAGCCTTCAGAACAGTAAACCAGGGTTTTTGCCTGTACGCTTGCTGCCACGGTCATAGCCACCAGGCTCAGACCAAGCTTCAGCATCCCTGACTTCTTCAAGGAAATACTCATTATTCTGCTCCAATGTGATGTTTTGCTTTGTTGTGTTACGCCGCCAGACCTTTATTTATTTTTTACCCGGTCCGGTCGGAGGTGCCCGAAGGCGTTAAAGGGATGGAGAATCCTTTCAGAAGAGCGTTTGAGTTGCAGCGCAGATCGTCCCTGAAATGCCCCTCATGCCCTACAATCTGTCAACAGAATGTGAAAACGTCAATACAGGTGACGGGGATTTACGCTGAGTGTGAGAAACCGCAAACAAAGATTAAAAAAACCATGAGCGTCAGTTTTCAGCAGGGAAATTTATGCTACTCGCCATGTTGCAGCACAACTATCTTCATATTTCGCAACAATCAGTGATTAACTTTTATTCAGAATGGGTAAATTTTCTTGCAGAATGGTGATTATCTGAGCACTAAATACCGCGAACGTTAAAACGCACAGCGAAAAATGCTGAGGTTATCCATAAGCAACGCGAAAAAAGATCAATCTATATATAAAAAAATACAATGGATTATGTCACAAAATCGTTAACAGGCAGGGAGAAGCGGGCGTAAGGGGCGTTTTGATTACTCTGAAGAGCTAAGGCCATAATGCAAAAAGGGCTAACCTTACGGTTAGCCCTTTTCAGAATGTGGTCGGCGAGAGAGGATTCGAACCTCCGACCCACTGGTCCCAAACCAGTTGCGCTACCAAGCTGCGCTACTCGCCGAATGCGGAGCGCATCTTACTGCTGAGGTGCGCCCCCGTCAATCCCTTATTTTCAAAAAGCCATTCAACTGGCGATATTCTCGCCAGAGCAGCTACTGCGCGGCTTTTGCGCTGTTGTCAGGGAGTTTACACCAGTTGTTGTTTTCGTTAATCCCACCGTTCGGTGAGGTGTAGCCGAGACAACCCATAATGGTGTCGTACAGCTCAACGTGACGACGCGGCACCTTCATTTCCGCCTCTTTCTTCAGATGGGCAAACATCTTCGCTTTCTCCGGGTCTTCCAGATACTTATCGGACATCCACACCATCATTGGCACGCGGAACTGCTCGGGCGGCGCCATCTTGCGTGGCGTACCGTGCAGATGCTCGAACTCATTGATAGATTCACCGTGGTCCGCCGCATAGAAGACAATAGCCTTCTTATCGCGAACCTGGTCAATCACCGAATCAATAAAGTGATCCACATACATCACGGAGTTGTCATAAGAGTTAATCAACTGGGCTTTGGTGCAGTCTTTATCCACTCCGACGCACTCCGGCGTCCATTTGGCAAAGCTGCGCGGGTAGCGCTGCGTGTAGTTAAAGTGCGACCCTTTGGTATGAAGGATGATCATATGCTTACCATCAGGATTCCCGTTGAGTGAGAGTTTCATCTCATCAATCAGCAACATGTCATCGACAGGTTTGCCACGGTTGCGCGCCTCTGCGCCAATCTGCTCGCGGTAGGAGATGTTTTGCGCCATGGTGTTGCTGTAGAACCACATCTCACTCTGCATCGCATAGAGATCGGAGGTAAACCCAAGCTGATGCAGCACCGAGAAGACGTTTTGCTCTTTTAGCGTACGCTGCGGGTTATCGCTCGCCCCGCCCTCGCGCACAAACATGCAGCGCAGGGAAAGCTTGGTGGCGGTATCACAGGAATAGCCACGATAGGCAATCAGGTTCTTTTCCTGCGCCAGTTTAGGCGTGGTATCACGGTTATAGCCGAGAATGCCCATATGATCCCAGCGTGTGGTCTCTCCGATAATAAAGACGACGTAGGTATCGTCGATATCCTTTGGCGCCACATAGGTAAACTTCTTCGCCGGGTTTATCAGCGACTTATTATCCGAGGACTCATCCACCTGCGCCCACGCATACAGCCCCAGCGCGGAGATCCAGTTAGACGGTAAATAAGAGTTGGCAACCACGCCACCGTAGCTCGGCATATCCACGCCGGAGGTACGCTCATCATTCTTCTGCTTCACCTCCAGCAGACGAATCGGCCCCCAGACCATCAGGCCCGCCAGCAGCACCACGGCGACGCTTCTGAATCGCTTTCCTGGCGTGCGGATCTGGTGAACAAGGGTATAGCGGCAGCGGTTGCTCCAGATGAGCAGCAGCGGCAAGGCGCTGACGGCCACCAGCCAGAGGATAAAGTGGAGCCCTACAACCTCTTTAGAGAGGTCGATATCCGTGGTCATCACCGAGGCAATAATGCCGTAGCCAATCACCACGTTCATAAAAGTCATGTAATAGCTGGCACCCGCCGAGCACAGCACGATAAACGTTGCCAGCACTCGCCACACGCGACGGCCAAACAGGGTAAGAATACGGAATAAAAAGAAGGTGACCAGTACCGCAGCGACCAATTCGACAACCGCTGCAATTCCTTTCCAGACGGTAAAATCATGCGCGTAACCGTCAAACCGACGGAAAAAAACTGCGCCGTTCATAAACAGGCCGATGTACAACGCCAGCAAAAAGCAGAGCTTTTGTTGCGCCATCGATTTAATGTATTTCATGCAAGCTACCCGGAAAAAGGGACAGTACCGCCGCCCACCTCGATTAAAAAGTGGGCAGATTAGACATACGCTCAGGGGATCGTTCAATGAAACGTCTACAGGCGTGGTAAGTAGACCACAGGGAAGCGGAAAAGTGGCAGCAGAGAGTGTGATCAGTACAGTTATTTACAAAAAAGCAAATCCAAAAACAGACAAAATCGCTTTATTTCCAGGTTAAGAAACTAAAAAGGCCGGATTACCGGCCTTTCTCGTCGCGATTATGCATGAACTTCTTTAAAAACTTCACGTTGCGGCTGGCGAATCGTGGTTGACAGCGCCAGGGAGATAATCAGCAAGGCAAATATCACGCAGAAGGTTACGTAGAACCCGCCGAACAGGGAAGCAATCAGCGAGCCACAGATACTGCCGATCCCGAAGCCCAGATAGATCACGCCGTAGTTTTTCGCCAGATTGTTCAGGCCAAAGAACTCGCTCACCAGTGACGGGAAGACGGTAATGGTGCCGCCGAAGTTAAAGGCCACGCAGGCAATTGCCGCGAAGAAGGTGGCTTCATTCAGCGGAGCGAACAGCAGCGCCGCCATACCGACCAGCGAAACCACCTGCCCAATCGTAATCACGCGGATGCGGGCGATTTTGTCGGACAGAATACCGAGGACCAGACGACCGGAGAGGTTAGCAATGGAGATGACGGTCACCGCGTTGGCCGCCGTGGCAGCATCCAGTTTCACCATCCCCTGCGCGATATCTTTCGCGACGCCGATGACATACAGGCCGCTCATGCAGGCCGTCAGAAACATCACCGCCAGCATCCAGTACTGAGGTTTACGCATGGACTGCGCGAGGGTGAAATCATTCTCCACCACGCCATTCACGGATTTCACTTCCTGCTGCGGCGCATCCTTCATCAGCGTGGCGCCAAACAGAATCATCACCAGCACGATTGCGCCCCAGATCATAAAGGTTTTTTCGAGACCGACGGACGCCAGCAGATGGGCATCGATAAATTTGAACCCGAGGCTGCCCAAACCATAAGAACCAATGGCAAACGCCGAGATTAAGCCTTTACGTTCCGGGAACCACTTCACGCAGTTTGACAGCGTCAGCAGATAGCCCGCGCCGTCCGCCAGTCCCACCAGCACGCCCGCACTCAGCCAGAGCATCATCAGATTGCTGGAATGCGCGGTCAGGAAAAAGCCCAGTCCCAGCAGGATGCCGGACGCCATGGTCACGCGCTTCACGCCAAAACGCTCCTGCAGCTTGCCCGCGACGGAAGATGAAATCGCCAGACCCAGACTCAGCAAACCAAAGGAGAACGCGACCTGGCTGACCGGTGCGCCGAGTTTGTCAGAAAGCGCACTGTTAAACAGGCTCCAGGTATAGACCGATCCCAGCGCAAACTGAGTGACGATGGTGCCAAAGAGCGTGAGCCAGCGCGTGCGGTTATAGGTTGATGTGTTCATGGCAGTTGTCCTGCAAGATAAATTGAGGGAATTCGCTGAGGACAACGATAAACAAAACCTCAATATGCCTGGGGTAAAACGGCATGAAATGCAGGCGGAACGGAATGAAATGCCTGGAATCGGGAATGAATGACCTGGCACGGGAATAAAGCGACAGCGTGTTAGTATCTGCTATCGCTGTAAAGCCCGTGGTTATTGTATTCGAGATGTTATCGTAACGTTTAAAAAAGTAACAATTCTAGAAATTGGCGCTGACGCCGAGGGTGTATAAAAACTCCTCACCGGTGGTGGTATGCTCCCCCTGAGCCAGCGAGGCATAGGCCGCCATGTGCGTATTAAAGGGAATATCTGTTCCCACGGTAACATCCATCCAGCTGCCGTTTTGGGCAGGAGCTGGCGTTTGTGGCATACCAAACTGCGATTTCCACTGGTTTTCACCAAACTGTTGGTTATAGCTGATCTGCGCCCAGGGCCGGAGATCGCCGTACTGGGTGTTAACGCGCCACCCCAGCGTGCTGACGCTGGCATGCCAGAGCGGGTCCGTAACTGACTGTGTCGACGCGCTATCACCAAACTCGTTGATCATCATGGGAGCCGTGCCGTCGTACCGCCACGCCACCACCGGGCCGGTGGTAATTCGCGCTGAAACGGGAAAATTCCAGCCTACGCTCATCGTCCCCTCTGTCGTGCTGCCAGACGGTATATTCAGAGCAAGACCCGGCGCATTTTGCGAAGACTGAATACGCTCCGCGAGAATATCCTCATAGCGCGGTTGGTGATCCGCGTCCCATGTATAGCGTTCCGCCGTATTATTTTGGGCGTCTGAAACGATATATTCCTGTTGCCAGGCAGACGCTGTATTACAAAAAAACAGGCAGGCTGAAATCCCCACCAGGCCAGACACAGCATGGCGACCACTGATTTTTTTTATCATCTTCAACGCGACCCCAGAGAGAGCCGAATTCGGCGATATTTGTCGTTATTCAGGAAGAGCTTAGAGAGCATATGGCCCTGTATTAACTATTGTCTTTATAGTAAACACGTCAAGCCAGTCAGAACGAAATTTTTGCGAAATCAGTATCAATAAGGGAGATGACGGATGGAACGTTGCGGTTGGGTAAGCCAGGATCAGCTTTATATCGACTATCACGATCGGGAATGGGGCGTGCCGGAAAGGGATGGCAAAAAGCTCTTTGAGATGATCTGCCTGGAGGGCCAGCAGGCGGGATTATCATGGATTACGGTACTGAAAAAACGCGAAAATTACCGCAGCGCTTTCCACCAGTTCGACCCCGTCGCCGTCGCCGCGATGACCGATGAGGACGTCGAGCGACTGGTGCAGGATGCCGGCATCATCCGCCATCGCGGCAAGATCCGGGCCATCATCGGTAACGCACGCGCTTATCTGGCGATGGAACAAAACGGCGAATCATTTTCAGATTTTGTCTGGACGTTTGTGAATAACGATCCGCAAGTCACGGAGGCGACCACGCTCGCGGAAATTCCGGCCGCCACTCCGGCCTCGGATGCGCTCTCGAAGGCCCTGAAAAAACGCGGCTTTAAGTTTGTCGGCTCCACCATCTGCTACGCCTTTATGCAGGCCTGTGGCCTGGTCAACGACCACGTTACCGGCTGCTTCTGTCATCCGGGAGGCCATCATGATCCGCAAATGGCAAAATGAAAATACCGCGCCGCTGCTGAGCCTGTGGCTGGAAAGTACCACGGAAGCGCATCCGTTCATCGCGCCGAATTACTGGAAAGAGAATGAGGCCATGGTGCGGGACGTTTATCTGCCGTCCGCTGAAACCTGGGTCTGGGAGCAGGACGGCGAACCTTGCGGATTTATCAGCGTGATGCAGTCTCAGTTTGTCGGCGCCCTGTTTGTGGCGCCGTCATGCATCGGGAAAGGCATCGGGCGCGCGCTGCTGAACCATGTTCAACAGCGCTTCCCGCACTTAACCCTGGAGGTGTATCAGAAAAATGTCCGGGCGGTGAATTTCTACCATGCTCAGGGCTTTCGCATTGAAGACAGCGCCTGGCAGGATGACACCCAACACCCGACGTGGATCATGAGCTGGCAGGCGGATCAAACGCCGTTAAGGTAAGCTCGGGACCCGTATATTTCTCGACCCAGGCCAGCGCCGTGTTCCCTGCGCAACCATTCCCCAGCTTCGAGCTGGGGAGATCTTTGGTCAGCACGTTAACCGCCCCGTTTTTACAGATACCGCCTTCGGCGAGCTCAAGGTCAGGCCATGCGCCCTGATGAATGCAGATCACGCCCGGCTTAATCCCGTCGCTCACCACCGCCCCTGCCAGCACTTGTCCACGCGCGTTCCAGACGCGCACCACGTCGCCGTCCGCAATCCCGCGCGCTTGCGCATCAAGGGTATTCAGCGTGATGGGCTCTCGCCCGGCGACCGCATACTGCTCGCGCAGGGAGGTATAGTTAAGCTGGCTGTGCAGACGGTGCGCGGGATGGGCAGATAATACCTGCAGCTGATCCGGCCGGGCGTTGCCGTGCCATTCGTCCGGCTCAAGCCACGTAGGATGCGGCGGGCAGTCAGCATAGCCAAAGCTGGCGATGCGCTCGCTGTAGATCACGATCTTGCCGCTCTCGGTTTTCAGCGGGTGGTTCTCCGGATCGCGGCGGAAATCGGCAAAACGAACAAACTTCGCGTTCTGTTCGCTCTCCGGCATTTCGACGATCTGGTTCGCCTCCCAGAACTCAGTAAATGGCGGGAGCGTCACGCCCTGCGCCGCGCCGCGCTGTCCGGCAATCTGGTAGAAGGCTTCCAGCCATTCGAGATCGGTTTTTCCTTCGGTAAAACGCGCGCGACCGCCCGCTTCCCACCGCTCGCTCAGTTCAGCAAACACGTCGAAATCATCACGCGCCTCATCGCGCGGGGCCACCACGCGCTTCATCGGGACCATATGCTGGTTGCTGTAGTCGCCGGTCATGGTGAGATCGTTACGCTCAAACGAGGTGGTCGCCGGGAGCACGATATCAGCGTGTTTCGCCGAGGCGGTCCAGAAGCACTCTGAAATCACCACCAGCTCCGGCTTCTGCCAGGCGCGGATCAGGCGGTTGGTATCCTGATGGTGCGTGAAGTTCGACCCGCCCGCCCACCAGACAAATTTAATATCCGGGAAGTGGCGGTCGAGACCATTGTGCTGATAAAAACCGCCCGGATTTTCCAGGGCTTCAACAATACGCGCCACCGGGATTTTATCCACGGCGTCCACGCCCCCCTGCACCGAACCTTGCAGAGACGCCAGCACCGCCGCTTTACGCGTGGGGTTACCGCCGTTGGCAAAGTGATAGGAGAGACCAAAACCGCCGCCCGGCGTACCGATCTGCCCCAGCATCGCGGCGAGGGTCACCAGCATCCAGTGTTTTTGCTCGCCAAACTGCTGGCGCTGCATCCCCCAGCCGGACATCAACATCGTGGTGTTTTTATGGAATAACGCCGCCAGTTCGCGGAGTTTATCCGCAGAAACACCGCAAATGTCAGCCGCCCACTCTGCCGTTTTGGCCACGCCATCCGTTTTACCCGTCAGATAGTCGGCGAATTTATCGAAGCCGGTGGTACAGCGCGTCAGGAATTCGACATCGTGCCAGCCGTTTTCCACCAGGGTATGGGCGATACCCAGCATCATTGCCACGTCGGTGCCCATATGTGGGGCAATCCACTCGGCGCTGTCGCCGAAGAAATCCAGGGTTTCAGAGCGCATCGGGTCAATGCAGATGATGCGCTTGCCGCTTTTGCGCAGCGCGTCGAAATAGCCAATGCCCTGCTCGTCGCTGGCATTCCAGGCAATTTTCAGCGTGTTAAGAGGGTTAGCGCTCCACAGCACCACCACGTCGGTATGTTCCAGCACCAGCGGCCAGCTGGTCTGCTGCTGGTACACCTCGTTCCCGCCCACGACATACGGCATGATCGCCTGCGCTGCACCGGTGGAGTAATCCCCCAGATGACCGGTATAGCCGCCCGCCAGGCTCATATAGCGCTGCAGCAGCGTCGACGCCTTGTGCAGCACCCCGTTAGAGCGCCAGCCGTAGGACCCGGCGAAAATGGACGACGGACCGTAACTGTCGCGAATGCGCTTGTGCTGGGTGTGGATCAGCGCCAGCGCGTCATCCCAGCTCACGCGAACAAACTCATCCTGACCGCGAATGCCCTGCGGCTTGTCAGGTGAGGCGAGAAAACCTTTACGCACCATCGGCCAGCGCACGCGTGTTTTGCTGTGCACCTGATCGCGAACGACGGTCTGTAAAGAGTTGGGATGTTGTGTTGGCAATGCTCCGCGAGACGACAGAACATTTTCGCCATCGGTTTCGACCAGCATTGGCCCCCAGTGGGCGGCGGTCAGAATGGTTTTCGTTGAGGTGCTCAAGCGTGCGCTCCTGGTTGCGTGCAGGTTTTACGGCCTTCTTGCTGAGACCGTTTATGGTTTGTCACAAATTTCAGAGTTATACCCGGAATTTTCTCCGTATCTGGACGTCATAATCAACTGCCACGTTCGCCGTGGCAAAGAATAAAAAGGATTAAGGAAAGAAGATGAAAAAACGCGTACTCGTTATTGCCGCTCTGGTGAGCGGTGCACTGGCTGTTTCTGGCTGCACAACCAACCCTTACACCGGTGAGCGCGAAGCGGGTAAATCCGGCATTGGCGCGGGTATCGGCTCGCTGGTCGGCGCAGGCGTTGGGGCGCTCTCCTCCTCCAAGAAAGACCGCGGCAAAGGCGCGCTGATTGGCGCAGCGGCGGGCGCGGCCCTGGGCGGCGGCGTCGGTTATTACATGGACGTGCAGGAAGCAAAACTGCGCGACAAAATGAAGGGAACCGGCGTGAGCGTGACGCGCAGCGGCGATAACATCATCCTGAACATGCCGAACAACGTCACCTTCGACAGCAGCAGCGCAACGCTGAAACCCGCGGGTGCGAACACCCTTACCGGCGTGGCGATGGTGCTGAAAGAGTACAACAAGACCGCCGTGAACGTGATTGGCTACACCGACAGCACCGGCAGCCAGGATCTGAACATGCGTCTGTCCCAGCAGCGCGCCGATTCCGTGGCCAGCTCGCTGATTACCCAGGGCGTTGAAGCAAACCGCATCCGCACCAGCGGCATGGGCCCTGCCAACCCTATCGCCAGCAACAGCACGGCGGAAGGCAAAGCGCAGAACCGCCGCGTAGAGATTACGTTAAGCCCAATTCAGTAGGTAATAGCAAAACGGCAACCCCGTTGCCGTTTTTAGTGTTTGCGCCCTCTCCCGTGGGAGATGGTTGGGGTGAGGGCATCAGGCCGCAACCTCCGGTAAGCGCAGCGCCACCGGGCAAATTACTTGATTCGTCCGATTTTCCCGCTAAGGTATTCTCACTAAATTCAGGGAAATCAGCGATGAGCAAACCAGCCCGGGCCACCATCAGCGACGTGGCGAAAGCCGCCAAAACCGGCAAAACCAGCATTTCGCGCTACCTTAACGGCGAGAAACACCTGCTATCCGATGCGTTGCTGGCGCGTATTGAACAGGCTATTGCCGATCTCGACTACCGTCCCAGCCTCATGGCGCGCGGGCTCAAACGCGGCCGCACCCGCCTTATCGGGCTGATCATCGCCGATATCACCAACCCCTACTCCGTGAACGTGCTCAGCGGTATCGAAGCCGCCTGTCGCGAGAAGGGTTTCACGCCGCTGGTCTGTAATACCAACAACGAAGTCGACCAGGAGCTGCATTATCTGGACCTGCTGCGCAGCTATCAGGTGGAAGGGATTGTGGTCAACGCGGTAGGCATGCGTGAAGAAGGCTTAAATCGCCTGCAGCAATCCTCCCTGCCCATGGTCCTCATCGACCGTAAAATCCCGGAGTTTGCCTGCGACGTGGTCGGGCTGGATAACACCCAGGCCGCCACGACCGCCACCGAACATCTGATTGAACAGGGCTTCGAGGCCATTCTGTTTCTGAGTGAACCGCTGGGGATGGTCAACACCCGACGTGAACGCCTGAGCGCATTTCGCGCCACGCTGGAGCGTTATCCCGGCGTGATCGCCGAAAATGCCGAAACGCCGCTTCACGAAGCCGGGCAGCTCGACAATACCCTGCGTCAGTTCCATACGCGCCATCGTGGGATGCGCAAAGCGGTTATCTCCGCCAACGGGGCGCTGACGCTGCAGGTTGCCCGCTCGCTCAAGCGCATTGGCCTGCACTGGGGCAGCGACATCGGTCTGCTGGGGTTTGATGAACTGGAGTGGGCGGAGCTGGCTGGCGTCGGCATTACTACCCTCAAACAGCCCACCTGGCAGATTGGCTATGCTGCTGTTGAACAAGTCGTTCGTCGTATTGAAGGCACCAGCGATGCCGTTCGCGAGCAGGTCTTCTCCGGCGAGCTGATCGTTCGTGGCTCCACCGCGCGTTAAATTTCCCTTGTGATAGCGATCATAAATTCAACATCCTGACCTTTTCTTTGGAACCGGTTCCATCTAGCGTAATAGTATTGATATGTTGCGATGGAGTCCGAAGATGGGCAGGAAAATTATGGTGGTCACCGCCGCGTACGGTGCGGAACAGGTGCGACAGGCGGGTGGTCAACGGGCAATGCTTCCCGTTATTGCAGGCGCGGGGGCAGACGGCGTGGAGATCCGCCGGGAACTGTTCAACAGCGAAGAGCTGCTGGCGCTGCCCGCGCTGGGCGAATCCATTGAGCTGCTGGGCCTGCTGGCGTGCTACTCCGCACCCGCCGCCCTGTTTATGCCCGACGGCACCCTCAACCCGGACCTGCCCCGCTATCTTTCTGAAGGCAACACCCTGAACGCACTTTGGCTGAAGGTTTCCCTGGGCCATTTCCGCGACGCGCAACCTCTGGACGCCCTGCGTACGCTGCTGAATACCAGCGGCATGGCGCTGGTCGTGGAGAACGATCAGACCGACTGCGGACAGCTCGCGCCCATGCAGCGCTTCCAGGCCGCCTGTCGGGAAATGGCGCTCCCCGTCACGCTGACCTTCGATATGGGGAACTGGCTGTGGGTGGGCGACTCCCCTGAAGAGGCCGCGCGTCACCTGGCCCCTGCGGTGAGCTATATCCACGTGAAAGCCGCCGTGCCGCATAAAGATAACTTCCGCGCCGTCGCACCGGACCGCGCCGATGCGCGCTGGCTGGATCTGCTCGGCCAGCTGCCTGCCGATGCCCCGCGCGGTATCGAATTCCCGCTGGAAGGGGCGGATTTAACCGCCGTTACCCGCCATTACGTCAACCTGCTGCGCGAGGAGTAAACCATGCACAAGACGCTGGATGTCATCACGATCGGCGAGGCCATGGCCATGTTTGTCGCCACCGAAACGGGCGAGCTGAGTGCGGTGGAGCACTTTATCAAACGCGTCGCAGGCGCTGAACTCAACGTCGCGACCGGCCTGGCGCGTCTCGGCCTGAACGTGGGCTGGGTCAGCCGCGTGGGGGATGACAGCTTTGGCCATTTCGTTCTCGATTCGCTGAAAAAAGAGGGGATTGATGCTGCAGGGGTCACCCTCGACGGACGCTTCCCTACCGGCTTTCAGCTTAAATCCAAGGTCGAAAATGGAACCGATCCCATCGTGGAGTATTTCCGCAAAGGCTCGGCTGCAAGCCACCTTTCTGTCGCGGATTACCACGCCGATTACTTTGCCTCCGCACGTCATCTGCACCTGAGCGGCGTAGCCGCGGCACTCTCTGCCAGCTCGTATGAGCTGCTGGATCATGCCGCGACCACCATGAAAGCTCAGGGGAAAACCCTATCGTTCGACCCCAACCTGCGTCCGGTGCTGTGGAAAAGCGAAGCGGAAATGGTGGAGAAACTGAACCGTCTGGCGTTCCGGGCGGACTGGGTTCTGCCAGGCCTGAAAGAAGGGATGATTCTGACCGGCGAAAGCACGCCGGAAGGCATCGCCGACTTCTACCTGAATAAAGGGGTAAAAGCGGTGGTGCTGAAGACCGGTGCCGATGGCGCGTGGTTTAAAACGGCCAACGGCGAGCAGGGCGCGGTCGCGGCAGTGAAGGTCGAGAACGTCGTCGACACCGTCGGCGCAGGTGACGGCTTTGCCGTGGGCGTGATTAGCGCCCTGCTGGAAGGTAAAACGCTGCCGCAGGCCGTCGCGCGAGGCAACAAGATTGGCTCGCTGGCCATTCAGGTGCAGGGCGACAGCGAAGGATTACCAACGCGAGCACAGCTCGGCGTTTAAATTCCCTCTCCCTGTGGGAGAGGGCCAGGGTGAGGCAGCAAGCCGCACCAGATAATTAAGCCACCGTGTACCCTACAGACAACGGCGGTAACAACCTCAACAACAGAGGCAAGCCTATGAACAGTTCGACCAATGCAGTAAAACGCTGGTGGTACATCATGCCAATCGTGTTTATCACGTACAGCCTGGCGTACCTTGACCGTGCCAACTTCAGCTTCGCGTCCGCCGCAGGGATCACCGAGGACCTCGGGATCACCAAAGGGATCTCCTCCCTGCTGGGTGCCCTTTTCTTCCTGGGCTACTTCTTCTTCCAGATCCCCGGCGCGATCTATGCGGAACGCCGCAGCGTGCGTAAGCTGATCTTCATCTGTCTGATCCTGTGGGGCGCCTGCGCGTCGCTGACCGGCATGGTGAACAATATTCCTGCCCTGGCCGCCATTCGCTTTATCCTCGGCGTCGTTGAGGCGGCGGTTATGCCCGCGATGCTGATCTACATCAGCAACTGGTTTACCAAATCTGAGCGCTCGCGCGCGAATACCTTCCTGATCCTCGGTAACCCGGTCACGGTACTGTGGATGTCGGTGGTGTCCGGCTACCTGATCCAGTCCTTCGGCTGGCGCGAGATGTTTATCATTGAAGGGGTACCGGCAATTATCTGGGCCTTCTGCTGGTGGGTACTGGTGAAAGATAAACCAGCCCAGGCGAAATGGCTTTCCGAAGACGAAAAAGCGGCGCTGCAGGCGCAGCTGGACAAAGAACAGCAAGGCCTGAAGGCGGTGCGTAACTATGGTGAAGCCTTCCGCTCGCGTAACGTGATCCTGCTCTGCGCGCAGTACTTTACCTGGAGCATTGGCGTGTACGGCTTTGTGCTGTGGCTGCCGTCCATTATCCGCAGCGGCGGTGAAAACCTCGGCATGGTCGAAGTAGGCTGGCTGTCATCCGTACCGTATCTGGCGGCAACCATCGCGATGATCGTCGTTTCCTGGGCGTCGGACAAGCTGCAGAACCGCAAGCTGTTTGTCTGGCCGCTGCTGCTGATTGCTGCCTTCGCCTTTATTGGCTCCTGGGCCGTGGGCGCAAACCACTTCTGGGTCTCTTATACGCTGCTGGTGGTTGCCGGTGCGGCCATGTACGCCCCTTACGGACCGTTCTTTGCCATCATCCCCGAGATGCTGCCGCGTAACGTGGCGGGGGGTGCGATGGCGCTGATTAACAGTATGGGTGCGCTGGGTTCGTTCTGCGGCTCCTGGTTCGTCGGTTACCTGAACGGTGCCACCGGCAGCCCATCCGCATCGTACATCTTTATGGGGGTGGCGCTTTTCGCCTCGGTATGGCTTACTCTGATTGTTAAGCCTGCTAATAATCAACAACACCCTGTCGGCGCTCGCCACGCCTGAATCCTTAAAAAATCAACGGAGATTAGCATGAAGCCGTCCGTCATTTTGTATAAAACCCTGCCGGAAGATCTGCAGAAACGCCTTGAAGAGCACTTCACCGTCACGCAGGTGAAGAACCTGCGCCCGGAAACCGTGGCACAGCACGCCGACGCATTCGCCAGCGCCGAAGGCCTGCTGGGTTCAAGCGAAAAAGTGGATGTCGCCCTGCTGGAGAAAATGCCGAAGCTGCGTGCTACCTCAACCGTTTCCGTGGGTTACGACAACTTCGACGTGGATGCGCTTAACGCCCGCAAGATCCTGCTGATGCATACGCCGCATGCCCTGACGGAAACCGTGGCCGATACGCTGATGGCGCTCATGCTCACCACGGCCCGTCGCGTGGTGGAAGTGGCTGAGCGCGTCAAAGCGGGCGAATGGACAAAAAGCATTGGTCCGGACTGGTTCGGCGTGGATGTTCACGGCAAAACGCTGGGCATTGTCGGTATGGGGCGTATCGGGCTGGCGCTGGCGCAGCGCGCCCATTTTGGTTTTAACATGCCGATTCTGTATAACGCGCGTCGCCATCACAGGGAAGCCGAAGAACGCTTCAACGCCCGTTACTGCGAGCTGGATGCCCTGCTGCAGGAAGCCGATTTTGTCTGCCTGGTGCTGCCGCTGACGGATGAAACCCGTCATCTGATCGGTAAAGAGGCGTTTGAAAAAATGAAGGCATCTGCCATTTTCATCAACGCGGGTCGTGGCCCGGTGGTGGATGAGAAGGCGCTGATTGAGGCTCTGAAAAACGGTGAGATCCATGCAGCAGGTCTGGACGTGTTTGAGCAGGAGCCGCTGCCGGTGGACTCCCCGCTGCTGACAATGCCTAACGTGGTTGCCCTGCCCCACATCGGCTCAGCCACCCATGAGACGCGCTACAACATGGCGGCCACCGCGGTCGATAACCTTATTGCCGCCCTTAGCGGAAAGGTGGAGAGAAACTGCGTGAACCCGCAGGTGCAACGGTAGAAACGAAAAAACCCGCCAGAAGGCGGGTTTTTAAATTCTTTGCTACTGGGTTGGAAGCTTACAGGCTTACAACGTTACCAGCTGCTGGGCCTTTAGCGCCGCTTTCGATGGTGAAGGACACTTTCTGACCTTCGTCCAGAGATTTGTAGCCATCGTTCTGGATAGCAGAGAAGTGTACGAACACGTCTTTAGAGCCATCGTCAGGAGTGATGAAGCCGAAACCTTTATCAGCGTTGAACCATTTTACCAGACCAGTCATTTTAGCAGACATAGAAATTACCTTATTAACAAATATATTGTGCCTTCCGGCTTGATGGATTGCGTTACAGATTTTTAAGCGATGAAGGAAGGGTCACTACGAAGGGTATCTATGGATAACAATCTGGACTGCTTTACTAAACTGCTTTAGGTCTGTGTAACAAACCGACGGGAATAGTTATACCGATGTGGTAGAGGAATGACAAGCGTTATTTTCGCAACGCATAAAAAAACCCCGCCAGAAGCGGGGTTTTTTCGGTTTATTCTGTGGCAGCGACTGCGGCACTCCAGGCCTGGCTGAAGGCCTGATGCTGGGAGGCCAGCGGCCCAATCAGCGTATTGTACTGGCTTGCCTGCTGGGAGGTCGGGAACTGAATACCGTTGGCAACAAAGCTTACCTGCGTATTCTGCTGGGCAATAAAGTCACCCACCTGGACCAGCTGCTGCGTGAAGATTTGCGCGGCCGGAATCAACGGCTGCAGTGCTTCTGACGGTTTGGTCACCACTTTCTCATACACTTTGTCGAAGACCGGTTTGAGATCGTCGCCCTGCTTCAGCGCAGAACGTGACGCGTCAGCCTGCATTTTCGCATTCTGCAGCTGCTGGCTCAGCACGCCAAGCGCACCGTTGGACTGGCGCAGCGGTTCACGCTGCGTCATATAATCCTGTGGAACGCGGATGGCGTTCACGCTATCCACTACCGGGCGGATACCGGAATCCATCGCCTGGCTCACCTGCTGTGAATAACCATAAAGAATGGCGTAATCGGACACAAAGGGGCCAAACTGTTTTTTCTGATCCGCAGTCAGCGTTGGCAACCGCTCGCCGCTGCGCATCACTGTATTCTGCAGAAAATCGATAAACGCTTTGCGCTGATCGCCTTCTTTATCAAAACACCCACTCAGGCTAACAACCATCAACAACGCCGCAATAGGCGCAAACCAGCGAGAGCAGGACTTTCCTGTCGCCATTTTATTACTCCTTTCACCCAAAAAAGCGCACACCGGCACACGCGTGCCCGACGCTGACAAGGATAGTCCAGGTCAGCCTTGCAAGATACTCTTTTCATGCAAAACGGCTATTGCCGATTTATTTCTTACCATTTACAAAAAAATACCTGGCGAAGCCGACATATGACTAATCAGGGAATTAGCATAACTCTCCATATTGCTGAATCGGATACAGCGATCGTTACCGCACGATTAATCACACCCGTGACGATCCTGGGTTGGTATTAGGGACTATTCTTAACTGGCTCTCTGATGTTCTTGATCACGATGTGAGATTTAAGAGGAGTCCTCAATGGAATATAAAGATCCTGAGTTTGAGCTGCTGAGCAGCCTGGAACAGATCATTTTTAAAGATGTACCGCAGACGATTACCCTGCAACAAAAATCCAATCCCTTTACAGAATATGAGCAATTGCGCAAAGGGACAGGACTGAAAACCGAAGAATTCGCCAGAGCGATGGGTGTCAGCGTGGCTATGGTGCAGGAGTGGGAGTCAAAACGTGAGAAACCCACCCCAACCGAGTTACGGCTGATGCGCCTGATTCAGGCCAACCCTGCACTCAGCAAGCAGATCGCGTAGTGAAGATTGAATGCCCCCGCCTTTGCGGGGGCTTGTGTTTTACAGGCTATCACAACGCCACCCCGCCTCTTCCCACACCAGCTCATGCGTTAACGTTAAGCCGCTTAAAAACGCCTCATCGTGTGATACCACCAGCAGTGCCCCAGGGAAACCGGCCAGCGCCGCTTCAATGGCCTGGACTGAAGCCAGATCCAGATGGTTGGTCGGTTCATCCAGCAGCAGAAGCTGCGTGGCTTCCGCGCGCCACAGCACGCAGGCCAGGGCAGCCTTAAGACGCTCACCGCCGCTGAGCGCCGCCAATGGGAGCATCACTTTGTCAGCCCCCAGTTGAAGCTGCGCTAAACGGGTTCGCAATACCCCCTCTTCCAGAGGGGTATGACTCAAATTGAGATGCGTCATGACCGACTGCGAGAGATCGAGACGGGAGAGATGCTGGTCGAGATAAGCGCAGCTGACGGACACTTTACAGCTACCCGAACGGGGGGCAACCTCGCCGAGGAGGGTTTTTAACAGCGTCGACTTCCCGCAGCCGTTCGGTCCCTTTAACGCCACGCGCATCGGTCCGTCCATACGCCAGTTGAGCGGAGGAACAGGCACATGCTGCAGCACCAGATCCTCCAGCACCAGCACCTGCTTCACCTCCGGGATCTGACTCCCCGGTAAAGTGAACATCACCGGATTATCGTCTTCAACGCGTTCACGCGCCTTGTTAACCGCGGCGTTCAGCGCTTCGTTTTGCTCGCTGTGCTGTTTTTTCCAGGTGCCGATACGTTCCTTTGCCGCGCCTTTATATTTGACCCGCTCGAACGATGCGATATTCAGGGTATCGACGGTGCGTAACGTCTTTGCCGACCGCCGCTGGCTGTCATCATGCTCTTTTTGCATGCGCGCGCGGGTGCGTTTGCGCTCGGTTGCCGCATGTTCCAGCGCCGCGCGGGCAGCCTGCTGTTCGGCATCGCGCTGGGCTTGATAATCCGCATAATTTCCGCCGTAGCTGCGCAGACCCGAGGCGCTCAGCTCAAGAATACGCGGCACCTGCTCCAGAAGTTCGCGGTCATGCGAGGCCACCAGCACGCCGCCCTGATACCGACTCAACTGGTCGTAGAACCACGCCCGGCCTTGTCGATCCAGATGGTTAGTCGGTTCGTCCAGCAGAAGAAAGTCCGCGCCCGCCGTAAACGCCCCGCACAGCAGGGCGCGGATGCGCTCGCCGCCGCTGAGTTCTATGGCGGGCTTATCAGGCTCAAACGGTGGGAGCGTCGCATTGATAAACGCTTCGCTCAGACGTTCGGCTATATCCCAGTAACCGTCGAGCAACGCCAGATCGTCGGGCTGGTAATCGCCGCTGTCGATGCGCTTACGCGCCGCAAAAATCGCGTCATATCCGAGAAGTTCAGCCAGCGTCGTCTGCGAAGAAATGACGTGCTGCTGCGCCACATAGAAATGCGAGCCAAAGCGTTCGATATGACCGGTAGCCGGTTCGTCCAGCCCCGCCAGCAGACGCAGCAGACGCGTTTTTCCGCTGCCGTTGCGGCCAACCAGCGCGCAGAGGGAGGGTTCCAGCGTGAGATTCAGCGGACCAAAAAGGGTATCGCCCGTCGGAAACTGACAGGTGACCTGATGCAAAATAAAAGAAGGGGACTGCGCAAAATGAGCCATAAGCACTCCTGAATGAAATCAAAACATCCCCTGCCGACGCGATGGCGTTTAGCAAGGATCGAAATTCATCAGTCGTGTTTGTTCATTTTTGGGGGGCACTCCAGCGCGAGAAAGTTAACGGGGATAAGGATAGCGGGAATGGATTGACCATTTCAAGGTTAAATTTTCAGCAACACACTATAAAAAAACCCGCCGAAGCGGGTTTTTAGCATTTGTCACAACGGGCGCATTACTGCAACAGCGAAATATCCGCCACGCGCAGGAACAGCTCACGCAGTTTCTCGAGCATAGAGAGACGGTTAATACGCAGCTCTTTATCTTCTACGTTTACCATCACTTTCTCGAAGAAGGCGTCGATGACGTCACGCAGCTCGGCCAGCTCCACCAGCGCTTCCTGGTAGCGACCTTCCGCGAAGACCGGCTCGAGCTTGTCGCGCAGCACCACAACCTGCATCGCCAGGGCGATCTCTTCCGGCTCTTTCAGCGTCGCGGCGTTTACGCGCTCGTTCAGCGTCTCGTCGGACTTCGCCAGGATGTTGGAGACACGCTTGTTGGCCGCCGCCAGAGCAGATGCCGCTTCCAGCGTACGGAAGTGGGAAACCGCCTTCATACGCGCATCGAAATCAGCCGGACGGGTCGGACGACGCGCCAGCACCGCCTGAATGGTGTCGACGGTGTAACCTTCATCCTGATACCAGGCGCGGAAACGACCGAGCATAAAGTCGATCACGTCATCCACCACGTTGGCGTTGGTCAGCTTGTCGCCGTACAGACGCACCGCTTCTTCGGTCAGGGTCTGCAGATCCAGGTTCAGGTTCTTCTCAACGATGATACGCAGCACGCCGAGCGCAGCACGACGCAGCGCAAACGGGTCTTTGTCGCCTTTCGGATGCTGACCGATACCGAAGATACCCGCCAGGGTGTCCATCTTATCGGCAATTGCGACAGCACAAGCTACCGGGTTGGACGGCAGTTCGTCACCCGCAAAGCGAGGCTGATACTGCTCGTTCAGGGCAACCGCCACGTCTTCCGCTTCGCCATCGTGACGCGCGTAGTGCATGCCCATCACGCCCTGGGTGTCGGTAAACTCGAACACCATGTTGGTCATCAGGTCACACTTGGAGAGCAGGCCCGCACGCGTCGCGTGGTTAACGTCGGCACCGATTTCACGAGCGATCCAGCCGGACAGCTCCGCAATACGGTCGGTCTTGTCGCGCAGCGTACCCAGCTGCTGCTGGAACAGTACGGTCTGCAGGCGTGGAAGATGATCTTCCAGACGCTTTTTACGGTCGGTGTTGAAGAAGAACTCGGCATCCGCCAGACGTGGGCGCACGACCTTCTCGTTACCGGAGATAATCTGGCTCGGATCTTTCGATTCGATGTTCGCCACGAAAATGAAGTTTGGCAGCAGCTTGCCGTCGTTGGCATAGACCGGGAAGTACTTCTGGTCACCCTTCATGGTGTACACCAGCGCTTCAGCCGGAACGGCCAGGAATTTCTCTTCGAACTTCGCGGTCAGCACAACCGGCCATTCCACCAGCGAGGTCACTTCTTCCAGCAGGCTGTCGCTCAGATCGGCTTTACCGCCAATCTTACGCGCCGCGTCTTCCGCGTCCGCTTTGATTTTGGCTTTACGCTGTTCATAGTCAGCAATGACCTTGCCGCGCTCCAGCAGGATTTGCGGATACTGGTCGGCATTGTCGATGGTGAACTCAGGCTCGCCCATAAAGCGGTGGCCGCGAATCACGCGATCGGACGCCACGCCCAAAATGGTCGCCGGAATAACGGTGTCGCCCAGCAGCAGGGTCACGGTGTGAACCGGACGCACGAAGTGCACGTCGGACGCGCCCCAGCGCATCAGCTTAGGAATGGGCAGCTTCGCCAGAGACGTGGCAATCATGTCCGGCAGCAGCGCTTCCGCGCTTTCGCCTTTCACATGGGCACGATACAGCAGCCATTCACCTTTATCGGTGGTCAGACGCTCGGCCTGATCGACGGTGATGCCGCAGCCACGCGCCCAGCCTTCCGCCGCTTTGCTCGGCTTGCCTTCCGCGTCAAACGCCTGGGCAATCGCCGGGCCACGTTTTTCGACTTCGCGATCCGGCTGAGACGCCGCCAGGTTTGCCACTTTCAGCGCCAGACGACGCGGAGCAGCAAACCACTCAATTTTACCGTGCGCCAGGCCAGCGTTATCCAGCTCGGCAGTCACGTTCGCAGCAAAAGATTCAGCCAGGCTGCGCAGGGCTTTTGGTGGCAGCTCTTCGGTGCCAATTTCCACCAGGAAAGTTTTCTCAGACATGGCCGCCTCTTATTTATTTCGGTTGCACATCGGGAAGCCAAGGGCTTCACGGGACGCATAGTAAGCTTCTGCAACGGCTTTGGTCAGGGTACGAATACGCAGAATGTAGCGCTGACGTTCAGTCACGGAGATCGCTTTGCGGGCGTCCAGCAGGTTGAAGCTGTGGGCGGCCTTCAGAATACGCTCGTAGGCAGGCAGCGGCAGCGGAGTCTCCAGCGCCAGCAGCTGCTGCGCTTCTTTCTCATACTGCTCGAAGCAGGTGAACAGGAAGTCCACGTCCGCGTATTCGAAGTTATAGGTGGATTGTTCCACTTCGTTCTGATGGAACACGTCGCCGTAGGTGGTTTTACCCAGCGGGCCGTCGCTCCAGACCAGGTCGTAAACGCTGTCTACGCCCTGAATGTACATCGCCAGACGTTCCAGACCGTAGGTGATCTCACCGGTGATCGGCTTACATTCCAGACCGCCAACCTGCTGGAAGTAAGTGAACTGGGTCACTTCCATGCCGTTCAGCCACACTTCCCAACCCAGACCCCAGGCACCCAGCGTTGGGTTTTCCCAGTTATCTTCCACGAAACGGATATCGTGGATGGTCGGATCCATACCCAGCTCTTTCAGCGACCCGAGGTACAGTTCCTGAATGTTGTCGGGTGATGGCTTAATCACCACCTGGAACTGATAGTAATGCTGCAGACGGTTCGGGTTCTCACCGTAACGACCATCGGTCGGACGACGGGAAGGCTGCACATACGCGGTCGCCATTGGCTCTGGCCCCAACGCGCGCAGGCTGGTCATCGGGTGTGAAGTGCCGGCGCCGACTTCCATGTCCAAAGGTTGAACAATGGTACAGCCCTGACGAGCCCAGTAATCCTGTAAGGTCAGGATCAGGCCCTGGAAGGTCTTGGTATCAAACTTTTGCATAGTATTTCGTGCTGGATACGTGTGGTTTTAAATGGAAGGGACCAGTATACCCGCTGGCTGCAAGATATACAGTACGAAACGGGGTTGTTTAGGGAAAATTGGGAAATAAGCATTCACGCCAGGGCGCTGACGGCGTCTGGCTGTTGATTATGCGAGCAGGCTAGCGCATGGAGAGGTGTAAAAACTGGCCGTCCGCATCAAACGAGCAGACAAAGCCTTCTTTACGCGCCGTATAGCCCTTGAGCTCATAGCTGCCCTGAAAGCGCTCAAACCCGGTGACGTTGATTTTCTGCACGTCCGAGTTATAGCGGCGTGCGGCCTGGTCCTTGCAGAGTGACTCCATATTCAGTGAACGTTCCGGGCTCATTTTGCCCTGCTGGGCTTTTTGCACTGGTGATTCTTGTGGCGCACTGCATCCTGCCAGCATGAAAAGCAGAATGAGTGATGCCACACGCTTCATCATCATTTTTATTACCGTCCTGGTCAGTGGCTGTTATTTTTAGTATCAACACGTTTATAGATTATGGTCAGCCATTCTGCGAATCTCGCGGTCTCCCGGCAAGCCTGCGAATAAAACTCAGAATTTTCCAAACGAAGACTTTTGGACAATGGGAGTCACATTCACTTTACAGGGAATACGAGGAACTGATGCCGTCAAAAATTAACTGGATTGATAACCTGCGAGGAATAGCGTGTCTGATGGTGGTCATGATCCACACGACGACCTGGTACGTCACGAACGCCCACAGCATCAGCCCCGTTAACTGGGATATCGCCAATATTCTCAACTCTGCGTCGCGCGTCAGCGTGCCGCTGTTCTTCATGATTTCCGGCTTTCTCTTTTTTGGTGAACGCAGCGCGCAGCCGCGACACTTCATCCGCATCGCGGCCTGCCTGGGGTTCTACAGCGCCGTTGCCCTGCTCTATATCACCCTGTTCACCTCCATTAACGCCGGGTTATCCCTCAAATATTTGCTGCAAAAGCCGGTGTTCTACCACCTGTGGTTCTTCTTCGCCATTATCGTGATCTATCTGGTCTCTCCGCTCATTCAGGTGAAAAACGTTAGCGGGAAAATGCTTCTGGCCCTGATGGTGGTGATTGGCATTGTCGCCAACCCGAATACGGTCTCGCAGAAAATCGACGGATTTGAGTGGCTGCCGGTGAACCTCTATATCAACGGCGATACCTTCTATTACGTGCTTTACGGCATGCTGGGGCGCGCCATCGGGATGATGGACACGCAAAAACGCGGTCTGAACTGGCTCTGCGGGGCACTGTTTATCGCCGGCGTGGCGGTGATTTCACGCGGGACGCTGCATGAGCTGCAGTGGCGCGGTAATTTTGCCGATACCTGGTATCTGTACTGCGGCCCGATGGTCTTTATCTGTGCCGTATCGCTGCTCACGCTCGTTAAAAACACCCTGAATGCGCGTCCCCTTCCCGTACTGAGCGTCATTTCACGACACTCTCTCGGGATTTACGGTTTTCACGCGCTGGTGATCCACGCGCTTCGGACAAGAGGGGTTGAACTAAAAACCTGGCCGGTGCTGGATATCATCTGGATTTTTGCCGCGACCCTGGCGATCAGCCTGCTGCTGTCGATGCTGCTGCAAAAAATAGACGTTCGCCGCTTCGTCAGCTAACGCTTCGCTGCCGGGCGCGATGGTACTGGCGCGGGGAGGAAAACCCTGCCGCCAGGGAAGCCTGCTCCACGCCGCGCCCCTGCAATAGCCACTGTTCCGCCACCGCCAGACGCAGCTGCTCCAGATAATCGCGGACGCTAATCCCTAAATGTGTCTGGAAAAGCCGGGTGAGATGGCGCGGGCTGACGTGCACCAGCGCGGCGATATCAGGCAAGTTCCACGCTTTTTGCGGCTCGGCGGTGAGCGCATCCTGCGCCCGATGAATCGCCGGATGAAGATGATTGCGGTAGCGTAGCCACGGGGAGAGCTGGGGATCGTCACCAGAACGGCGGAACCAGACCACCATCTCGCGCGCCACATTCAGCGCCTTTTCGGGGCCGCACAGGCGGTTAATCATATGCAGCGCCAGGTCGATGCCCGACGTGATCCCCGCGCTGGTCCAGATGTTCTCGTCCTGCACAAAGATGCGGTTTTCTTTAATCGTCGCCGTAGGGGCCGCGGTGCGTAAACGGCTGATAACCTCATGGTGAGTTGTGCACTGTTTGTTATTCAGCAGGCCCGATTTCGCCGCCAGCAGCGCGCCAGAACAGACGCACATCACCGTGATATCCCGGCGCTGAATAATCGGCTGCAGGCGCATCAGCCAGTGCTGTATCCGTAACGCCTGCGGCGTCGAAAACTGAGAGCGGGAGTCGCTCACTCCGGGCAATACCAGCAGGCTCCCCTCTGGAAGACGTTCCGGCAGCGGCTGAATGCCGCTCATCGTCAGGCCTATCGACGTCGGCACGTCAGGTTGCGGGCCAATGTAATGCAGACGAAACGCGTCGCCAGCCAGCACAAAGGTTTCTGCCGGGCCCGTCATATCTAATGACAGCACCCCGGGCAACATCACGAACCAGACGTCGATGGGCATTACAGTGACTCCAGCGTCTCCGCTACCGTTTTAATGTCGGCAAAACGCCCGGACAGTACCGTTTCGGTACGGTGGCGAATGTCCGCTGCGCTAAGGGTAATGCCCCTGTACGTCATGGGGAACGTCAGCGTTGCCTCGCTCACAAAGGTCACAGCATAACCCAGATCGGATGCCACCCGGGCGGTGGTTTCACAGCATTGCTCCGTGCGAATGCCGCAGATAATCACACTATTGATATCACGCTCGCGCAGCCAGCGATCGAGCCCGGTATCCGTGAAGGCATTATGGACGTGTTTCTGGAAAACCACATCCGGCTGATGACGCAAAAAGGCCATCGGTTTGACATAGCCGCTTTCCAGCGTAAATGGGCCGTCTTCATCCACATGAAAAATATCAACGACCGGAATACCGCGCGCCTGGCAGCCTTCAATCAGCCCCAGCATCGCCTGCTGAAAAGCGGGAATGTCATCCTCCTGCCAGTAATTGCGGTGATGGAAGGACTGCTGAGTATCAATGTTGATGAGTGCAATGCGTGACATGATGGTTCTCCTCGCCAGTGGGTGTGACACCATACTGGCAAGGAAAGGAAGGCACGCACAGACCAAAAAAGGACATCCTCGTGCCTCTCCCGGACAAGCGAATTTACGTCATCAGCGGCAGCAGCTGCTGGTAGATTTTGCGGAACACGTCGCGCCTTTCCGCGTACCGCGCATGGCGCGCCGCGTCAGGCAAATGCGCCTGTTCAAGCGTAAGCTGCGGCAGCAGTTGTGAAAGCGGTTTTTCCGGGTTCATAGCAATCTGCGCCAGACGCGCGGCGCCGAGCGCGGGGCCAACATCGCCACCGGTGCGGAAATCCAGCTGCAAGCCGCTGATGTCCGACAGCATTTGTCGCCAGTAAGGGCTTCGCGCACCGCCGCCAATCAGGGTGACGCTTGCGGGTTTCAGGCCGCAGTCGTGAACCACGTCCATTCCGTCAGCCAGCGCATATCCGACGCCTTCGAGAACCGCACGCGCCAGTTCTGCCGGACCATGCTGATGGGTTAAGCCAAAGAACACCCCTTTCGCTTCAGGGTTGTTGTGTGGCGTACGCTCGCCGGACAGATACGGTAAAAACCAGACGGTACCGGCATTTTCATCCGCCTGCTGTGCTGCGGCAATCAACGCAGGAACATCGGCCATCCCGGTCAGCTTCGCCGCCCAGTCCAGGCACGACGCTGCACTCAGCATCACCGACATCAAATGCCATTTTCCAGGCAGCGCATGACAGAAACTGTGCACCGCGCTTTCGGGATTGCTGCGATAGCCGTCGCTGACGGCAAAATAGACGCCAGAGGTTCCCAGCGACAGCATCGCTTGACCTGCCTCAACCATGCCGACGCCCACGGCCCCTGCGGCATTGTCACCGCCCCCGGCAACCACCGGCACGGCAGACATATTCCAGCGTTCCGCAACGTCCGGCAGCAACATGCCTGTTACCTCGCTACCTTCGAACAGGGCGGGCATGTGTTCACGGGTCAAATGGCAGGCATCCAGCATCGCCTCGCTCCAGTCGCGTTTCGCCACGTCGAGCCACATCGTGCCGGCGGCATCAGACATGTCGGAGGCAAAATCGCCCGTCATGCGAAAGCGCAGATAGTCTTTCGGCAGCAGGACTTTCGCCACCTGCCGGAAAATCTCCGGCTCGTGGCGCTGTACCCACAGAAGCTTAGGCGCAGTAAAGCCGGGCATCATCAGGTTGCCAGTGATCGCGCGGGAAGTGGGTACGCGTTCCTCAAGAAGCGCACACTCTTCTGCACAGCGGCCATCGTTCCAGAGAATGGCGGGTCGCAACACGCGATGCTCGCTGTCCAGCAAGGTTGCACCGTGCATTTGCCCGGCAATCCCCAGCGCTTTCACGTCACGCAGAGAATGCTGTTCACCTAACGCCTTGATTGCACGATCCGTTGCCTGCCACCACTGCTCCGGGTCCTGTTCCGACCACAGCGGATGCGGACGTGAAACCTGCAGCTTTTCAGTCTGCGTTGCTAACACGTCGCCCTGCTCGCTTAACAGGATGGCTTTCACACCCGATGTGCCCAGATCGATCCCGATATACATATAGTGGATTCCTTAAGTGAAAATGCCCGGTGGCGCTGCGCTTACCGGGCCTACAAGCTGGATGCCGTTATTTATCGAACAGGTAGTGGTTGACCAGATTTTCCAGCAGCTCCTGGTGCCCGCTCTGGTGCTGCGGCGCCAGCTGATGGTGTTCAGCGTACTTCGCGATCTCCGCAAGCGATAACTGACCTTTCAAAATTTGCTGGCCCAGCTCACTGTTCCAGCCGCTGTAGCGCTTCGCCACGCGATTATCGAGCTCGCCGTCTTCAATCATACGTGCCGCCACCTTCAGCGCCAGCGCCATGGTGTCCATCGCGCCAATGTGGCCGTAGAACAGATCGTATTTGTCGGTGCTCTGGCGACGCACCTTGGCGTCAAAGTTCAGGCCGCCGGTAGTGAAGCCGCCCGCTTTGACGATCTCATACATCACCAGCGCATTCTCTTCAACGCTGTTCGGGAACTGATCGGTGTCCCAGCCCAGCTGCGGGTCGCCACGGTTCGCATCGACAGAGCCGAAGATGCCCAGCGCAATCGCCGACGCGATCTCGTGGTGGAAAGAGTGGCCCGCCAGCGTGGCGTGGTTGGCTTCAATGTTCACTTTGATCTCTTTTTCCAGACCGAACTGCTTCAGGAAGCCATACACCGTCGCCACGTCGTAGTCATACTGGTGCTTCGTCGGCTCCTGCGGCTTCGGCTCAATCAACAGCGTGCCGCGGAAGCCGATTTTGTGCTTGTGGTCGACAACCATCTGCATAAAGCGGCCAATCTGCTCGCGCTCCTGACGCAGGTCGGTGTTGAGCAGGGTTTCATAGCCTTCACGGCCTCCCCACAGGACATAGTTTTCGCCGCCCAGCTGATGCGTGGCATTCATTGCCGTCACCACCTGCGTGGCCGCCCAGCTAAACACTTCCGGATCCGGGTTGGTTGCCGCACCTGCGCCATAGCGTGGGTTAGTGAAGCAGTTTGCCGTGCCCCACAGCAGCTTCACGCCGCTTTGCTGCTGTTTTGCCGCCAGCACATCCACCATCTGCGCAAAGTTGTTCAGATACTCTTTCAGCGATGCGCCTTCCGGCGACACGTCGACGTCATGGAAGCAGTAGTACGGCACGTTCAGCTTGTGGAAGAACTCAAACGCCACATCGGCTTTGCGCTTTGCCAGCTCGATGGCCTCACCCGGCTGCTGCCACGGGCGGTCAAAGGAGCCCACGCCGAACATATCGGCGCCGTTCCAGCAGAAGGTATGCCAGTAACAGGCGGCAAAGCGCAGATGATCTTCCATGCGCTTACCCAGCACCAGCTCATCCGGGTTGTAGTGACGAAATGCTAAAGGATTGGTCGTTTTCGGGCCTTCGTAACGAACACGATCGAGTTGGTCGAAATAAGCTTGCATATTGAGCTCCATAATCAGGGTATGCGGCGAGTCGTTGATACAGGAGTAATAGTGAATAGACATTTTGGGTTGCTCAATTACGTTATTTCACACTGCTATTGAGAGAATGCACAACTGTGCGCTGGCTCGCAAAATAATGCGCAGGCAAACTATTTTTCGGCGCGGATTCCAGAATCAAATGTAATTAAGACGTTACGTATTTTAAAATCCGATCGCGGTCATAAATTCAGAAATAAACCAAATATCATAATGAGAAGATAAAAATCTGTAATTGCCAGCCTGCCTTTCCGCGTTAAAAATTTGCTGCGTCCCAGCAGTGAATGTTTCTTTTATCTCAGCAACACATACCCCTACAAAAAGGCCTAATAATTATGAAGATAAAGAACCTGACCCTAACGCTCTGCACTACGCTCCTCCTTGCAAGCTTTGCAGGGCATGCCAAGGAGGTCAAAATTGGCATGGCGATTGACGACCTGCGTCTGGAGCGCTGGCAAAAAGATCGCGATATTTTTGTGAAAAAAGCGGAATCACTCGGTGCAAACGTGTTTGTTCAGTCAGCTAACGGCAACGAAGAAACGCAAATGTCGCAGATCGAGAATATGATTAACCGCGGCGTCGATGTGCTGGTCATTATCCCCTATAACGGCCAGGTATTAAGTAACGTAGTGAAAGAAGCCAAACAAGAAGGCATAAAAGTGCTGGCCTATGATCGCATGATTAATAATGCGGACATTGATTATTATATTTCGTTCGACAATGAAAAAGTCGGCGAATTACAGGCACAAAGCCTGATCGACAAAGTGCCTCAGGGCAATTATTTCCTGATGGGCGGTTCGCCGGTAGATAACAACGCCAAGCTGTTCCGCGAAGGGCAAATGAAGGTCCTTAAGCCGTACATCGACAACGGGAAAATAAAAGTGGTTGGCGATCAGTGGGCCGACGGATGGTTACCCGAAAACGCCCTGAAGATTATGGAAAACGCGCTGACGGCCAACAACAACAAAATTGACGCGGTTGTGGCCTCCAACGATGCCACCGCAGGCGGTGCGATTCAGGCCCTGAGCGCCCAGGGGCTGGCGGGTAAAGTCGCCATTTCAGGGCAAGATGCCGATCTGGCTGGCGTAAAACGTATTATCGCCGGCACCCAAACCATGACGGTCTACAAACCGATTACCGAGTTGGCCAATACGGCGGCGGAAATCGCCGTGGAACTGGGCAACGGTAAGCAACCAAAAGCAGACGCCACGCTGAATAACGGGCTGAAAGACGTTCCGGCTCGCCTGCTCACCCCTATTGAAGTCAATAAAGAGAACATTGACGCCACCGTCATTAAAGACGGTTTCCACAAGAAGAGCGAACTGTAATCCGGCGCGGCCCCTGCTCTGCGGGGGCGCATCACGTTGCACTGTTCTTTCCTCGGGTTATGTGGAGCAGTTATGCCTTATTTACTTGAAATGAAAAGCATCACCAAGCGCTTCGGCACGGTGAAAGCCGTCGACAACGTCAGTCTCCGGCTAAATCCCGGCGAAGTGGTTTCGCTGTGTGGCGAGAACGGTTCAGGCAAGTCAACGCTGATGAAAGTGCTGTGTGGGATCTACCCGCACGGCAGCTACGAAGGCGAAATCGTTTTTGCCGGCGAAGTGATCCAGGCAACTCACATTCGCGATACCGAACGCAAAGGTATCGCCATCATCCACCAGGAACTGGCGCTGGTGAAGCATCTCACCGTGCTGGAGAACATTTTCCTCGGAGCCGAAATCTCCCGCCACGGCGTGCTGGATTACGACACCATGACGCTCCGCTGTGAAAAGCTGCTGGCGCAGGTGAGCCTCCACATTTCACCGGATACCCGCGTGGGCGACCTGGGCCTGGGGCAACAGCAGCTGGTTGAAATCGCTAAAGCGCTCAATAAGCAGGTCAGGCTGCTGATCCTCGATGAGCCAACGGCCTCGCTCACCGAACAGGAAACCGCGGTTCTGCTCAATATCATCCGCGATCTGCAAAACCACGGCATCGCCTGTATCTACATTTCGCACAAGCTGAACGAGGTTAAAGCCATTTCGGACACCATCTGCGTGATCCGCGATGGGCAACACATCGGCACGCGTGAAGCCGCGGGCATGAGCGAAGATGACATCATCACCATGATGGTGGGGCGCGAGCTGACGGCGCTCTACCCGAATGAGCCTCACACCAAAGGTGATGAAGTGCTGCGCGTGGAAAACCTGACCGCGTGGCACCCCGTTAACCGCCACATCAAGCGCGTCAATAACGTCTCGTTTTCTCTGCACAGCGGCGAAATTCTCGGTATTGCCGGGTTAGTCGGTGCCGGGCGCACGGAGGCCGTACAGTGTCTGTTTGGCGTATGGCCGGGGCGCTGGGAGGGCACGATTTATATCGACGGCCAGCCGGTGAAAATCGACAACTGCCAGCAGGCGATTGCCCACGGCATTGCTATGGTGCCGGAAGACCGCAAAAAGGACGGCATCGTGCCGGTCATGGCAGTGGGGAAAAACATTACGCTTGCGGCACTCGATCGCTTCTCCGGCGCGCTGAGCAGCCTGGACGATGCCGCCGAGCAGCAGTGCATCCTCCAGTCGCTTGCCCGTCTGAAGGTCAAAACCTCCTCACCGGAACTGGCCATTGGCCGCCTGAGCGGCGGCAACCAGCAGAAGGCGATTCTGGCGCGCTGCCTGCTGCTCAATCCACGCATATTAATCCTTGATGAGCCGACGCGCGGGATTGATATCGGCGCCAAATATGAAATCTACAAACTGATTAATCAGCTTGTACAGCAAGGGATTGCCGTCATTGTTATTTCGTCTGAGTTACCCGAAGTGCTCGGCCTGAGCGACCGTGTGCTGGTTATGCACGAGGGAAAACTGAAAGCCAACCTGATTAACCAGAACCTGACGCAGGAGCAGGTGATGGAAGCCGCTTTAAGGAGCGAACGTCATGTCGAAAAGCAATCCGTCTGATATCAAAGTCGCCGTTCCGACGCCCGGTGCGTTCGCAGGGCTAAAAGCGCTGAACCTGCAGGTGTTCGTGATGATCGCGGCCATTATCGTCATCATGCTCTTCTTTACCTGGATGACGGATGGCTCGTACCTGAGCGCGCGTAACGTCTCCAACCTGCTCCGCCAGACCGCTATCACCGGCATTCTGGCCGTGGGCATGGTGTTCGTGATTATCTCCGCGGAAATCGATCTGTCGGTCGGTTCAATGATGGGGCTCCTCGGCGGCGTGGCGGCCATTTTTGACGTCTGGCTCGGCTGGCCGCTGCCGCTGACCGTGGCGGTCACGCTGGTGCTGGGTCTGGTTCTGGGGGCCTGGAACGGCTGGTGGGTAGCCTACCGTAAAGTGCCGTCGTTCATTGTCACCCTGGCGGGGATGCTGGCCTTCCGCGGGATCTTAATCGGCATCACCAACGGTACCACCGTCTCCCCGACCAGCGCGGCCATGTCGCAGATTGGTCAAAGCTATCTCCCGGATGGCGTGGGCTTTACCATCGGCGTGGCGGGGCTGCTGGCGTTTGTCGCGTGGCAGTGGCGTGGACGCATGCGCCGTCAGGCGCTGGGGCTGGCGTTGCCAGCATCAACCTCGGTGGTGGGACGTCAGGCGCTGACGGCGGTCATTGTGCTGGGCGCCATCTGGCTTCTGAATGACTATCGCGGTGTCCCGACCCCCGTCCTGCTGCTGGCGCTTTTACTGCTGGGCGGCATGTTTATGGCGACGCGCACCGCGTTTGGCCGCCGTATTTATGCCATCGGCGGCAACCTTGAGGCTGCCCGTTTGTCGGGGATTAACGTCGAACGCACCAAACTCGCGGTCTTCGCCATTAACGGCCTGATGGTCGCCATCGCCGGGCTGATCCTCAGCTCACGTCTGGGGGCGGGTTCACCCTCCGCGGGCAACATCGCCGAGCTGGATGCTATCGCCGCCTGCGTTATTGGCGGTACCAGCCTCGCAGGGGGTATCGGCAGCGTCGCGGGCGCGGTGATGGGGGCATTTATCATGGCGTCGTTGGATAACGGGATGAGTATGATGGACGTCCCGACGTTTTGGCAGTATATCGTCAAGGGAGCCATTCTTTTACTGGCAGTCTGGATGGACTCGGCCACCAAGCGACGGGCCTGATAACGGTATTGTGACTTAATTGGGAAGTGAGCCATGTTTGAAAAGCGTCACCGCATTACGTTGTTATTCAATGCCAACAAAGCCTATGACCGTCAGGTGGTAGAAGGCGTGGGTGAATATTTGCAGGCGTCGCAATCCGAATGGGATATTTTTATTGAAGAAGATTTCCGCACCCGTCTGGAGAACATTAAAGACTGGCTGGGCGATGGCGTCATCGCCGACTATGACGACCCCGTCATTGAACAGCTGCTGACCGACGTCGACGTGCCGATCGTGGGCGTCGGCGGCTCCTACCACTCGCCCGAACACTATCCGCCGGTTCACTATATTGCCACCGATAACCATGCCCTGGTCGAAGCCGCGTTTCTCCATTTAAAAGAGAAAGGCGTCCACCGCTTCGCGTTTTATGGTTTACCCGCCACCAGCGGCAAGCGCTGGGCCGTTGAGCGTGAACACGCATTTTGCCAGCTGGTCGCGCAGGAGAAGTATCGCGGCGTGGTCTATCAGGGGCTGGAAACCGCCCCGGAAAACTGGCAGCACGCGCAAAACCGTCTCGCTGACTGGCTGCAAACGCTGCCGCCGCAAACCGGGATTATTGCCGTAACGGACGCCCGCGCCCGCCACGTGCTGCAGGTCTGCGAACACTTACACATTCCGGTGCCCGAAAAGCTGTGCGTGATTGGCATTGATAACGAAGAGCTTACCCGCTATCTGTCCCGCGTGGCGCTCTCTTCCGTGGCTCAGGGCACGCGTCAAATGGGCTATCAGGCGGCGAAGCTGCTGCACCGCCTGCTGGATAAAGAATCTCTGCCGCTTCAGCGCCTGCTGGTGCCTCCTGTTCGCGTCGTGGAACGTCGCTCGACCGATTATCGCTCCTTAAGCGACCCGGCCGTCATTCAGGCCATGCACTATATTCGCAACCACGCCTGCAAAGGGATTAAGGTCGATCAGGTGCTGGATTCGGTAGGCATTTCGCGTTCGAATCTGGAGAAGCGTTTTAAAGAAGAGGTGGGCGAAACCATTCATGCCGTCATCCATGCCGAAAAGCTGGAGAAAGCACGCAGCCTGCTCATCTCCACGTCGCTGTCGATCAACGAAATCTCGCAGATGTGCGGTTACCCGTCGCTGCAATATTTCTACTCGGTGTTTCGCAAAGAGTATGACACCACGCCCAAAGAGTACCGGGATCGCCACAGCGAGGTGCTGATATAGAAAAGAAAACGCCTTCCAGTGGAAGGCGTTTTTTTGAGATTACATATGAGCGGCGATTAAGCGCTGGTTATCCTGGTACATGGCGAAGAGATAGTTGTTATAGCTCTGTCCCTTCGTCGAATACCCTTTCAGCTTGTGGATCATCGTACTGGCCGTCACTTCCTGGTCCGCTTTACGCAGCTGAGCGCGTGATTTACGGAACGATGAGTAGGCCGGGTGCGTGTTCAGATTCACCACATAAGCGTTCACGGAATCCTTCACGGATTCAAACTGCGAATAGCCTTTCACCTTGCCAGGCGCATTCGTACAACGGCCTTTCACGCATTTCATGCCGAAAAGGTTGTTGTTGTTACGCGCAAGCTTAGACGTTCCCCAGCCGCTTTCGGCTGCAGCCATGGTCGCAACCATGCTGCCCGGGATGATATCCACACGCTCAAGGAGAGCATTCCACGGCACACGACGCGTGTTACCGTTCCAGCTCAGCTTATAGCGCTTCGTGATATCTTTCAGACGCGCGCGCTCGGATGGCGACCAGCGGCTATCGTACTGTTTGGAAATCAGCCAGTTACGATCCGCAGTAATCGCGGCATTTTGACTCGTGATGTAAGGCATTACCGTCCGGAGAAACGCTTTTTTCCTTGGTGTTCCGGAAGGGTATTTTCGCAAATCAGGAAGTGAACTACTCTTTGCACTATTGCGAGAATACTCTTGTTTACTGCTAACCTTACTACTTGTCGTCTTTATTACGTGGGCTTTCTTACTCGTTGTATCCGTGTGCGTCTTCGCAAGCACCCCACCCGAAAATGCCGTGGTGAGTAACATGAGTATCGCAGCCCCATATCGTCGAATGGGAGTCGATATCATTAGGTCTCCTGGTCGGATGTAATCATCCCAACACCTTATTTTTTTCACAAATTTGAGAGCGGAATCTCAAATCATATCAAAAATAGACTTCAAGAGCACGTATAGAAATAGTCCAATTCCGAAACTATGTCACCTGAAACTTGCTCATAAAAACATCATTTCCGGAAAAATGTGTGCGTTATCGCAGATAACTGCCTAATTTTGCGCAAGATCACTCATCCTCACGCATCCTCCTGGCAGAAAGCGACAGGGGATGAGTTTTTCCCGCCCGCCTGCTGGCATGCTGGTCAAAAAATCCGCGACAGGAACCAGGAATGAAACGCACCGCAATAGCCTTTCTGATGTTACCCGCACTGGCGCATGCCGACTGGTCATCGCCGGGGTTTGGCGCATTTCGCGCCGAGGGCACCGGGATTTTCACCAGCCAGGCAAAGCTTGCGAAGGGTACGCGTCCTCTTACGCTCAGTTTTGACAAGACGTGCTGGCAGCCCACAGGCGCGATAAAACTCAATGAGATGCTGTCGCTCAAGCCCTGTGACGGTACACCGCCGCAGTGGCGCCTTTTCCGCGACGGTGAATACCAGATGCGGATTGATACCCGCTCCGGCACGCCCACCCTGCTGCTGGCGGTTCAGAGCGCGACAGAACAGCCGGTGGCCAACGTTATCCGCCAGTGCCCGAAGTGGGACGGTAAACCGCTGACGCTGGACGTCAGCCATACCTTCCCGGAAGGCTCCGTCGTGCGCGATTTCTACAGTAAACAGACGGTGACCGTACAAGGTGGAAAAATCACCCTGCAGCCAGCCGCCAACAGTAACGGCCTGCTGCTGCTTGAGCGCGCCGAAACCGACAAGCCTGCGCCGTTTAGCTGGCAAAACGCCACCGTCTATTTTGTACTGACTGACCGCTATGTGAATGGTGATCCGAGCAACGACAACAGCTATGGCCGCCACAAAGACGGCATGCAGGAGATTGGTACATTCCACGGCGGGGATCTCAAGGGACTGACCAGCAAACTCGATTACCTGCAGCAGCTGGGGGTGAATGCGCTCTGGATAAGCTCCCCGCTTGAGCAGATCCACGGCTGGGTAGGCGGCGGCACCAAAGGTGATTTCCCGCATTATGCCTACCACGGCTACTACACCCAGGACTGGACAACGCTCGACGCCAACATGGGCACCGGGGATGACCTGCGTCAGCTTGTTGATGAAGCGCATAAGCGCGGCATTCGCATCCTGTTTGATATCGTCATGAACCACACGGGCTACGCGACGCTTGCGGACATGCAGGCGTATCAGTTCGGCGCCCTGTACCTGCAGGGTGATGAGCTGAAAAAGACGCTGGGAGACCACTGGACGGACTGGAAGCCTGGCGCAGGCCAGACCTGGCATAGCTTCAATGACTACATCAACTTCAGCGACAAAGCCGCATGGGAAAAATGGTGGGGTAAAAAGTGGATCCGCACCGACATCGGTGATTACGACAACCCCGGCTTCGACGATTTAACGATGTCGCTGGCGTTCCTGCCCGACCTGAAAACGGAATCCACCGCCCCTTCCGGGCTACCCAATTTCTACCAACACAAACCCGATACCCACGCGAAAGCCATTCCGGGCTATACCCCGCGCGATTACCTGACCCACTGGCTCAGCCAGTGGGTACGTGACTACGGCATCGACGGTTTCCGCGTGGATACCGCGAAGCACGTTGAGCTTGCGGCCTGGCAGCAGCTGAAAGACCAGGCAAGCCAGGCGCTGGCCGCCTGGAAAGGCGCTCACCCGGACAAAAAGCTCGACAACGCACCGTTCTGGATGACCGGCGAATCCTGGGGTCACGGAGTGATGCAGAGCGATTATTACCGCCACGGCTTCGACGCGATGATCAACTTTGATTATCAGGAGCAGGCGGCGAAAGCGGTAAATTGCCTGGCCGATATGGATCTCACCTGGCAGCAGATGGCGGAGAAGCTGCAAAGCTTCAATGTGCTGAGCTACCTCTCATCACACGATACGCGTCTGTTCCGCGAAGGGGGCCAGCGCGCGGCAGAGCTGCTCCTGCTGGCACCGGGCAGCGTGCAAATCTATTACGGGGATGAGTCCGAGCGTCCGTTCGGGCCGACAGGCTCCGACCCGCTGCAGGGCACCCGCTCGGATATGAACTGGCAGGACGTCACGGGCAAGCAAGCCTTAACCGTCGCCCACTGGCAAACGCTGGGTCAGTTCCGCGCCCGCCACCCGGCGATTGGTAAAGGCAAGCAAACCACGCTGTCGCTGAAAGAGGGGTATGGATTCGTACGTGAACATGATGGCGATAAGGTGATGGTCGTCTGGGCGGGTAATCAGTAGATCATACCCCTCACCCTAACCCTCTCCCCATGGGGAGAGGGGAGAAGCTCCAGAACTATTCACTACACAAATCCACTCCCGCCCTATAAAACCACAAATCCGACCACACCACCCGATTTGCACCAACACGGTGCTAGCGTTATGGTTACCCACTTTCAAAATAAGCTCGACAGATCACCTGCTATGACGTTTTCACTTTTCGGCGACAAATTTACCCGCCATTCAGGCATTACTCGCCTGATGGAGGACCTCAACGACGGGCTGCGCACACCGGGCGCAATCATGCTCGGCGGCGGAAACCCGGCTCAAATCCCGGAGATGAATACCTATTTCCAGACCCTGCTCGCTCAGATGCTGGAAAGCGGCAAAGCAACCGATGCGCTTTGCAATTACGACGGCCCGCAGGGGAAAACCGAGCTGCTGGCACTCCTCGCCGAAATGCTGCGTGACGAGCTGGGCTGGGATATCGAACCACAGAATATTGCACTGACAAACGGCAGCCAGAGCGCGTTTTTCTACTTGTTTAACCTGTTCGCAGGACGTCGCGCAGACGGCACCACCAAAAAAGTGCTGTTCCCGCTGGCGCCGGAGTATATCGGCTATGCCGATTCCGGCCTGGAAGAGGATCTGTTCGTCTCTGCGCGCCCGAACATCGAGCTGCTGCCGGAAGGCCAGTTCAAATATCACGTCGATTTTGAACACCTGCATATTGGCGAAGAGACGGGCATGATCTGCGTATCGCGCCCGACTAACCCAACGGGCAACGTGATCACCGATGACGAACTGATGAAGCTTGATGCGCTGGCCAATCAGCACGGTATTCCGCTGGTGATCGATAACGCCTACGGCGTGCCGTTCCCGGGCATCATCTTCAGCGAAGCACGTCCGCTGTGGAACCCGAACATTGTCCTGTGCATGAGCCTCTCTAAGCTGGGTCTGCCGGGCAGCCGCTGCGGCATCATCATTGCCAATGAGAAAATCATCACCGCCATCACCAATATGAACGGCATTATCAGCCTTTCACCGGGCGGCATTGGCCCGGCGATGATGTGCGAGATGATCAAACGCAAGGACCTGCTGCGTCTGTCGAATGACGTTATCAAGCCGTTCTACTACCAGCGCGTTCAGGAGACGATCGCGACGCTTCGTCGCTATTTGCCGGAAGAACGCTGCCTTATCCACAAACCGGAAGGGGCCATTTTCCTGTGGCTGTGGTTTAAGGATTTACCTATCACCACCGAACTGCTTTACCAGCGCCTGAAAAAGCGCGGCGTACTGATGGTGCCGGGCGATTATTTCTTCCCCGGTCTGGATAAGCCATGGCCGCATACCCATCAGTGCATGCGCATGAACTACGTCCCCGACCCGGAAAAAATCGAAGCGGGTGTTAAAATTCTCGCCGAAGAGATCGAAAAAGCCTGGCAAGAAGGCAATTGTTAAAAAATAAGGCTCTTCAAATGAAGAGCCTTATTTTTCCGTGATCTGAATCTTATATTAAGGATATATCCTGTAGCGCTTCATTTATCATTCCCATTGAGTTTTCTTAGGAATATTCCTTTAATTTAGGCTCGCTAACTACCCTCTCAATAATTAAGTAAAAATTAAATTTGCTAACTTATTGTTATTTTAAATAACCCTCTTCAACGCAGCAAAATACCTTCCTGAGTCGCTTTCATGCATATTTAAAAATACTGCATATACTCACTAATACGCCGCTCGGCGTTCTTTTGCGTGGAGTATTCATATGCTACCTAATAATGTTAGTCGCATCAGCGCTATTGCTGTTGCGGTACTGCTCGCGTTCTCTCTTTCTGCCTGTAGTGGAAGCGGTGGCGGATCTCACTCAACGGCCAAAAATAACCCTGCGACGGGAAGCAGCAGCGGCTCAGATGATGGAAGTGGCACAACCGCGAGCAATGGCGGTTCGGGCAGCAACGGATCGGGCACCGGAACGGGTTCAGGTACCGGGACAGGCGCTGGCGGCGGAACGGGTTCTGGTTCAGGGTCGGGATCAGGTTCAGGTTCAGGCTCAGGCTCAGGCTCAGGCTCAGGCTCAGGAGGCAGTGGAGGAACCACTACCGCAGGCGTAAATACGATACTGGGTGATGCCGGTAAAACCGTGACCAGCGTCGGATCCACTGTGGATAGCCTCGGAAGCCAGCTTCCGACAAATAATCCCGTCACGTCAACCGTCTCAACCACCGTCAGCGGTGTTGGCAGTGCCGTGTCCACCGTGGGGACAGGCGTCACGACTGGCGTTGGCGATCCAAACAACCCGAACGGTGTGGGTACCACGGTTAAAGGCGTGACCACGTCGGTCACCTCCCTCGGCAATACCGTTTCAACGGTAGGCACGGGCCTGGCGAGTTCCACTTCCGGAACCCCGGTCAGCGGCGTAACCGGCCTGACGGGCAGCGTGGTAAACAGCACCGGGCAACTGGTCAGTAACACCGGCACGGGTCTCACCAACACGGTAAGCAGCCCTGCTGTCACTCAGGTAACAACCGATACCACGACCCTGGCTAACAAGACGCTGGGCGGAGTACAAGGCGTGACGCAAACCGTAGGCACCACAACGGGTCTCGGCACACCGGTTAACGGTCTGCTGACTCAGGTGGGTGGCACCGTCAGCGGCGTGGGGACCAACATTAGCAGCAGCAATAGCGGGCTTAGCGGTGTCGGTCAGGTCGTTCAAAATGTCGGCCAGACGGTCACGGATAGCGGTACGCTAGTGAAACCCACATCAACCACCGGAGGCAGCGGCACAGGATCTCTGACGGCCGATGCCAATGTGACAGCCACAAACAATAGCCTGAGCACAACGGTCAATACCACCCTCAATACGCTGACTGCGGGTGTAACGGCCAATGCAGGCACAACCCAAAACACATCTACGACAAACCCGATTAACGGGCTCAACACGTTAACCTCGAGCCTACTGACGCCAAAACAGTAATCCTTTTACTGCCTGTCTGCGCCCCTGGTTCAGGGGCGCTTTATTCAGCGACATTTACCCCAACCGGGGATGACGAACAGGGATAGCGCGATGAAACACCACTTCCTTTTTTCGCTGACGGGGCTGGTTGTGCTGAGCATGGCCCGCGCCGATACTCTGCCCTCTATTATTAACCCCGATAACCCGGCGCAAGTTTCTCGTAACGTTGCCCCCGAACAGACTGAGGCCGCGCCACAGCCGAACGTCAAAATAGAAAAACCGAAGTCAACGCTGACGCCTGAAACGCCTATTACCATTCATCACATTCAGTTTATTGGCGGCACGCGTTATCCCTTGAAGGAATTACTTCAGCCCTTCAGGCCTTACGCTGGAAAAACCGTGCCGCTAAAAACGCTTACGGGGCTGGTAAACGATATTACGGAACGCTATAAGGCCGACGGTTTTCCACTCTCTTATGCCTGGCTGCCCGATAATAATTTCCAGCAGGGCAATATTAAAATTGTTCTGGTTGAAGGCTATGTCGCTCATAGCGACATCACCAGTAATAACCCGCACATCGCCGAACGTCTTAAACGTTTGTCCGAAAAAATCATGGCGGAAAAACCGCTGTCTCAGGATACGTTCGATCGCTACAGCCAGCTGATGACGCGCACCCCGAACGTTCCGGTTACGGCTAACGCGCAGCTGCCAACCAATATCTATGGCGCGGCGGCGATGCAAATCACCGGCAACCAGGAGCGGAGCTGGAATATCGCGTCGACGATTGATACCCGTAAAGGGCAAGATTTAATGATGCTGAACGGCACGCTCAGCAACATGACAAGCTATGGCGATCAGCTTGGCGTGGCCACGCTTGTACCGTTAGATAGCAACACGCGAAAAAATTATGTCGGCCTGAACTGGCAGCAGTTTTTAAACGATGAAGGGCTGACCATGCAGCTAAAAGGCAGCTATTACCGTGAAGATCCGCGAGATTTTTCGCCCCTGCTCTCTTTGCCGAATAATATCAGCGTCGATTCGAAGCAAAAAACAACGCAATACAACGGCGGCGTGACGTTTGGCTACCCCCTACTGCTGACGCAAAAATCACAAATTAATCTGACCAGCGGTTTTGATTACACCGACCGCCAGGATGATTATGCCCTGCAGGCCAGACTGCTGGGCAAAACCTATAGCCTGGACTCCGTCAACCAGCACGCGCGTTATCCCGCGCTGGAAGTGGGCATCAACGGTGCACATCAGTTCACAACCGCCAGCATCAGCGGCCGACTCAACGTGCGTCAGGGTATTGATGCGATGGGAGCCGATATCGTCTCGGCCCCCAGGCCCGATATTAATTTTACGCTCACGAAAAGCTATCTGGACGCAGCCTGGCTGTTTGCCGACAAGTGGCGGCTATCAACGTCCTGGGAGGGGGACTGGTCAAATAACACGTTGCCAGAACCCGAACGCGTTAGCTTCGGTGCCCAGCGGTTTGGCCGTGGATACCAGGACAGTGAAGCAAGCGGTGATTACGGCTATGGCGGGCAGGTAGAACTGCGCTATATCCAGATGCGAAAAGAGAGCACATGGCTTGCCACAATCCAGCCCTACATCCTGGCCGATACCGCGCAAACCTGGTTTAACACCTCCGGCTTGCCTCATCAGCGGCTCGGGTCAGTGGCGGCTGGCGTGATGGTAGGCGATACCCGCCACTATAGCATCACGGTTGAGGCGGCAAGACCCGTCGGGGATGTTCCGACAGACAGTCGCAACAGAGACTGGCGCTACAGTCTGACGTTTACGTGGAATTTCAATAAAATGCAGTAAGCCTTTCAGCCCGAATACTGGCAGGATCAACGCAGCGCAGCGCGTGGGTTGGACAGGCCTCCACGCAGGCCGGTCCGCCTTCGCGCTGCACACATAAATCACATTTCAGCGCTTGTGGCCTGTTTCCCACCAGCCGTACCTGCATCGCCCCAAACGGACAGGCAACCATACAGCTCTTGCAGCCAATACAGCGCGTCTGCTCAACAAGCCAGGCGCCTGCCGTAAGGCTGATGGCATGGGTTGGGCAGACATTGGCACAGGGGGCGTCCTCGCACTGATGGCAACCCACCGCCGTAGTGTAGGCGTCCCCCTTCACCACCCACAGGCGAGAGGTAAAAGCCTCTGCGGTGAAGTCATCCTGATGCGCGACCGCACAGGCCACTTCACAGGTGCGGCACCCGATGCATTTTTCCGCATCCGCCATGATAAATCGGTTCATCTGTTACGCCTCGCGTACGTTAAAACCCAGCTCTTTTGAGATAGCCTCTGCCGTTTCGCGCAGCGGCTTGAGCAGGTTCTTCTCGCCCACCTGCTTCATGCGCGACGTCGATAGCGAGATAGAGATCGCATACGGAACGCGGCCGTGAATATCAAACACCGGCACGGCAATACAGGAGACGCCCAGCTCGTTCTCTTCTTTGTCCATCGCCATGCTGCGATCGCGAATTTCCGCCAGTTCATCATACATGGCGCTCAGTTCAGTGATGGTGTTGCGCGTCAAAGGTTGGATCTGTTCCTGATGGCTTTCCCAGTAGCTTGCCACGTAATCCTGATGGCCAAACGCCATGTAAATCTTGCCCATCGCAGAGCAGTACAGCGGCATATGCTGGCCGATATAGGCGCGCGTGCGCAGCATACCGGTTGTCGGTTCGAGCTTATAAATCAGGATGGCGTGGTCGTCTTCCCGGCTGGAGAAGTTCACCGTCTCGCCGGTCGCAATGTTCAGCGCTTCGAGGTGCGGAGCGGCCACATGAATGATATTCAGCGACGACAGCGCCTTTTGCCCGACGGCGATAAATTTGGTTGTCAGGCGATAGCTGCCCGCGGCGGGTGCCGGGGTCACGTACCCGCACGACTGTAGCCCCTGCAGCAAGCGGTGCACGGTGCTCTTATTCAGCCCCGCCAGTTCCGATAAATGTGCAAGCGGACACCCGTTCGGATAGTTGCTGAGGATCTCAATCAGCATCAGGCCGCGAAACAAGCTCTGGCTGCCTGCTGGCCTCTCTTTTTCTTGCGTCATTTCGCTCTCTTTCATGCTCATTACATGGCTCCTGTTTAGCGCGCCCTGATGGTAGCGCAAAGTGTGGGTCAGTTCACGATCTCAACAGAAAAAACACAACCAATTGATTTTAATCGATTTTGAAAAACATGAATGTCGTTGATCTGACAAAATTTGATCGCTATATTTGAAATCAGATTTCGCATAGTGGAATTTAGCGATAAAAAAGCACTCACACTTGCCCTTAAAAGAACAGGAGAACAGGGATGAAAGTGACCTTCGAAGAGTTGAAAGCGGCGTTCAATCGGGTTCTGCTCGACCGCGGCGTGAAAGCGGAAACCGCAGACGCCTGCGCCGAGATGTTTGCCCGCACCACGGAATCCGGCGTCTATTCTCATGGTGTAAACCGTTTCCCGCGTTTTATTCAGCAGCTTGATGCAGGGGATATCATTCCTGACGCCCAGCCCAAACGGGTGATGACATTAGGCGCCATCGAACAGTGGGATGCGCAGCGCTCCATTGGCAACCTGACGGCGAAGAAGATGATGGATCGCGCCACCGAGCTGGCGTCCGATCACGGCATTGGTCTGGTGGCACTGCGTAACGCGAACCACTGGATGCGCGGCGGCAGCTACGGCTGGCAGGCGGCGGAGAAGGGCTATATCGGCATTTGCTGGACCAACTCGATTGCCGTGATGCCCGCGTGGGGATCAAAAGAGTGCTGCATCGGCACAAACCCGCTGATCGTTGCCATTCCGTCGAACCCGATCACCATGGTCGACATGTCGATGTCGATGTTCTCCTACGGCATGCTGGAGGTGAACCGCCTGGCCGGGCGCGCGTTGCCGGTAGATGGCGGCTTTGACGACGAAGGTCACCTCACCAGAGAGCCGGGCGTGATCGAGAAAAACCGCCGTATTCTGCCCATGGGCTACTGGAAAGGGTCCGGCTTATCCATCGTGCTCGATATGATCGCCACCCTGCTCTCAAACGGATCTTCCGTCGCGGAAGTGACCCAGGACAACAGCGACGAGTACGGCGTATCGCAGATCTTCATCGCCATTGAGGTGGATCGCCTGATCGATGGCCCAACCCGCGATGCCAAACTGCAGCGCATTATGGACTTCATCACCACCGCCGAACGCGCGGATGAAAATGTCGCCATCCGTCTGCCAGGGCATGAATTTACCCGTTTGCTTGAAGAGAACCGCCGCAACGGCATCACGGTTGACGACAGCGTGTGGGCGAAAATCCAGTCTCTGTAAGGAGTGGGCCATGATATTCGGACATATTTCCCAGCCAAATCCGTGTCGCCTGCCGCGGGCGATTGAAAAAGCCCTTCATTTTCTGCGCACGAAGGATTTCACCACCCTGGAGCCAGGCGTAGTAGAAATTGAAGGTCGCAACATTTTTGCCCAGGTTCTCGACCTGACAACAAAGGATCTGCACGAGAATCGCCCGGAAGTGCATCGCCGCTATCTGGATATCCAATTCCTGGCCTGGGGTGAAGAGAAAATCGGTATCGCGATTGATACCGGTAATAACGAAATAAGCGAATCATTGCTGGAACAGCGCGATATTATTTTTTATCACAACAGTGAAAATGAGTCGTTTATCGAAATGATACCCGGCAGCTATGCCATATTTTTTCCGCAGGATGTGCACCGTCCTGCCTGTATTAAAAACAAGGAAACCACAATTCGTAAGATTGTGGTGAAAGTGGCAATCAGCGAATTAGATTAATTTTCTGATAAATACAGGAACGCGAAATGACCAACACCGGTTTTATTATTGGTGCGTACCCCTGCGCACCCTCGTTTCACCAGAAAGGGGAACAAGAAGAACAAACCTTCTGGCGGGAACTTTCCGACACGCCGAATATTCGCGGGCTGGAACAGCCTTGCCTTGAAAATCTTCACCCCCTTGGTGACGAATGGCTGTTCCGCCATACCCCGGGGGACTGGCAAATCGTGGTCACGGCAGTTATGGAAACCATGCGGCGCCGCGGCATCAACGGCGCGTTTGGCCTGGCCTCGGCTGACGACGCGCAGCGTAAAGCGTGCGTGGACTTTTACCGACATTTGCACAAAAAAATTAACGCCGTGAATACCCGCTTCCCGGGGAAAGTGATTGCTCTTGAGATGCAGGCGGCCCCGCAGGCGGGCAATGCCTCGGTCGAACAAGCCACCGACGCGTTTTCCCGCTCCGTCCGTGAAATAACAAGCTGGGACTGGGGCTGCGACCTGGTGCTGGAACACTGCGATGCCATGACCGGCGTCGCACCCCGTAAAGGCTTCCTGCCCTTAGAGCAGGTGCTGGAGGTGGTGAAAGACACGGATATCAGCGTCTGCATCAACTGGGCGCGGTCGGCCATCGAAGGCCGTAACACCACCCTTCCGCTTGACCACGTTCAGGCCGCGCTTAATGCCGGGAAACTGGGGGCCTTGATGTTCTCGGGTACGACCACCAGCGGCGAGTACGGTGAATGGCAGGATCTGCACGCGCCATTTTCTTCCTTCTGTGCCGACAGTTTGATGTCCACTGAACGTGCAAAAGCACTCTTTACTGCGGCGAGCGCCGCAACGTTGAAATTCTCCGGTATTAAATTACTGGAAATAAATGCTAATGCTGATGTCAGCCATCGCATCGCCATTTTGCGCGACGGTATCAGCGCAATGAATAAAGCAACACAATAACAATAAGAAAAGTTTATTCCGGTTACCTACTGAGAGATTAACTATGAATATTTCTACTCATGCTCTACATGCGGACATTCCGCGCCAGCGCTGGCTAAGAATCATTCCTCCTATTCTTATCGCCTGTATTATTTCATATATGGACCGCGTGAATATCGCGTTTGCAATGCCGGGAGGTATGGACGAAGAATTAGGTATTACCGCCACCATGGCAGGCCTCGCGGGCGGCATATTTTTTATCGGCTATCTGTTCCTGCAGGTACCCGGCGGCAAGATTGCGGTGCACGGTAGCGGCAAGAAATTTATCGGCTGGTCACTGGTCGCCTGGGCGGTGATCTCGGTGCTCACGGGTCTCGTGACGAATCAGTACCAGCTGCTGGTGCTGCGCTTCTTACTCGGCGTGGCGGAAGGCGGGATGCTACCCGTTGTGCTCACCATGATCAGCAACTGGTTCCCGGATGCCGAACGCGGTCGCGCCAACGCAATTGTGATCATGTTCGTACCCATCGCCGGGATAATCACCGCCCCGCTGTCGGGCTGGATTATTACCGCACTTGACTGGCGCTGGCTGTTCATCATTGAAGGTCTGATGTCCGTCGTTGTGCTGGTGCTGTGGGCGTTCACCGTGTACGACCGTCCGCAGGAAGCCCGCTGGATCTCAGCGGCCGAGAAAAACTATCTGGTACAAACGCTGGCGGCTGAACAGCAGGCCATCGCCGGAAAAGAGGTGAAAAATGCCTCGCTCAGCGCGGTGCTGTCTGACAAAACCATGTGGCAGCTGATCGCCCTGAATTTCTTCTATCAGACCGGGATTTACGGTTACACCCTCTGGTTGCCGACCATTCTGAAGGAGCTGACGCACACCAGCATTGGTCAGGTGGGGATGCTCGCCATCCTGCCCTACATCGGCGCCATTGCGGGCATGTTCCTGTTCTCCTCGCTTTCTGACCGCACCGGCAAGCGCAAGCTGTTTGTCTCCCTGCCGTTGATTGGCTTCGCGCTCTGCATGTTCCTCTCCGTTGCCCTGAAAGCAAACATCTGGCTGGCCTATGCCGCACTGGTGGGCTGTGGTTTCTTCCTGCAATCCGCCGCGGGGGTGTTCTGGACGATACCGGCAAGACTGTTTAGCGCCGAAATGGCAGGTGGCGCGCGCGGCGTGATCAACGCCCTGGGTAACCTCGGTGGCTTCTGCGGCCCGTATGCCGTTGGCGTGCTGATCACCCTGTACAGCAAAGATGCAGGCGTCTACTGCCTGGCCGTTTCACTCGCGCTGGCGTCGCTGCTGGCCCTGCTGTTGCCGGCGAAATGCGATGCCGGGGCAGAGCCCAATCCCACGGTAAATCCCCATAAGCGTGCGGCCTGATGCCCTCACCACAGCCCTCTCCCACGGGGAGAGGGAGAAAACCGAACAGTAGGCCGGGTAAGCGAAGCGCCACCCGGCAATTAAGCGAGATGAAGATGAGTGAAAAAGAGCCCTTCTGGCTGGGTATCGATTGTGGCGGTACTTATCTAAAAGCCGGTTTATACACCCGCCAGGGCAAAGAAGTTTGTATCGAACGCCGCTCCGTTGCCACGCTCAGCCCGCGAGCGGGCTACGCCGAGCGGGATATGCATCAGCTCTGGCAGCACTGCCACGCCACCATCGCCGCGTTGCTCAAGAATGCAGGCGTAGACGGCAACCAAATCAAAGGGGTCGGCATTTCTGCGCAGGGTAAGGGGCTGTTTCTGCTCGATAAACAAGACCAACCGTTGGGCAACGCCATCCTCTCCTCCGATCGCCGGGCACTGGAGATTGTGCAGCGCTGGCAGCAGGACGGCATTCCCGAAAAACTCTACCCGCATACGCGCCAGACGCTGTGGACCGGGCATCCGGCCTCGCTTCTGCGCTGGGTCAAAGAGAACGAGCCGCAGCGGTATCAGCAAATTGGCTGCGTGATGATGGCGCACGACTATCTGCGCTGGTGCCTGACCGGCATGAAGGGCGGTGAAGAGAGCAACATCTCCGAGTCCAATCTCTACAACATGAATACCGGGCAGTATGACCCGCAGCTTACGCGCTGGCTCGGGATCAGCGAGATTGACGGCGCCCTACCGCCGATTGTCGGTTCAGCAGAAATCTGCGGGGAAATCACCGCTCAGGCAGCCGCCCTGACCGGTCTCGCGGCGGGCACGCCCGTCGTGGGGGGACTGTTTGATGTGGTTTCCACCGCGCTCTGCGCCGGACTACAGGACGAGCACACGCTTAATGCCGTGATGGGCACCTGGGCCGTCACCAGCGGGATCGCCAGTGCGCTTCGCAGCAACGAACCCTTCCCCTACGTTTATGGCCGCTACGTGCATCCGCAGCAGTACATCGTTCACGAAGCCAGCCCGACCTCGTCCGGCAACCTTGAGTGGCTCACCGCGCAGTGGGGCGACATGTCGTTCAGCGAGATCAACCACGCCGTCGCCAGCCTGCCGAAAGCCGAAAGCGATGTGTATTTCCTGCCGTTCCTCTATGGCAGCAACGCCGGGCTGGAGATGACCAGCGGTTTCTACGGGATGCAGGCGCTACACACACGCGCGCACCTGCTGCAGGCGGTTTATGAGGGCGTGGTGTTCTGCCACATGACCCACCTCAACCGCATGCTCGAGCGCTTTACCCACGTGCATGCCCTGCGCGTGACGGGTGGCCCAACCCATTCGGACGTATGGATGCAAATGCTCGCGGACGTCAGCGGACTGGCGATTGAACTGCCGCAATTGGAAGAGACCGGCTGTTCCGGCGCGGCGCTGGCCGCCCTGGTCGGCACCGGCGTGTATCCCGATTTCCATGCGGTGCAATGCGCCCTCCGACACGACATTCGTGTCATTGAGCCTGACATGCGCGCCCATGAGGCCTATCAGCGCAAGTATCAGCGCTATCAGCTACTGATTTCAGCACTACAGGGCTATCACGCCCGAGTTAAGGAGAACAACCTATGAGCCGACCATTACTGCAGCTGGCGCTCGACCATACCTCTCTTCAGGCCGCGCAGCGTGATGTCGCGTTGCTTGCCGATCACGTTGATATCGTCGAAGCGGGCACCATTTTATGCCTGACCGAAGGGCTAAACGCCGTGCGCGCCCTGCGCGAGCAGTGCCCGGATAAAATCATCGTTGCGGACTGGAAAGTGGCCGATGCCGGAGAAACCCTGGCAGAGCAGGCATTTGGCGCGGGTGCAAACTGGATGACCATCATCTGCGCCGCCCCGCTGGCCACCGTTGAACGCGGCCACGAGGTGGCCCTGCGCCGCGGGGGAGAAATCCAGATGGAGCTCTTTGGTCACTGGACGCTGGACGATGCTCGCGCATGGCATCGCATCGGCGTGAAGCAGGCCATTTATCACCGCGGACGTGACGCACAGGCGAGCGGCCAGCAGTGGGGTGAGGAGGATCTCGCAAAAATGAAAGCGCTCTCCGATATCGGTTTGCAGCTTTCTATTACCGGCGGTATCACCCCCGCCGACCTGCCGCTGTTTAAGCAAATCAACGTCAAAGCCTTTATTGCCGGACGCGCGCTGGCAGGCGCCGCCAATCCGCCGCAGGTGGCACAGGCATTCCATTCGCACATTCGCGACATCTGGGGAGCGTAACCATGCGTCAGCATCCGTTAGGTATTTACGAAAAAGCGCTGCCAAAAGATCTCTCCTGGCCCGAGCGGCTGGTACTGGCGAAAAGCTGCGGGTTCGATTTTGTCGAGATGTCTGTCGATGAAACCGACGAGCGATTATCACGCCTCCACTGGAGCACCACGCAGCGCGCCTCTCTGGTGGAAGCGATGCTGGAAACCGGCGTGGCGATCCCCTCTATGTGCTTGTCTGCACACCGTCGCTTCCCGTTTGGCAGCCGCGATGAAACCGTACGCGAACGCGCCCGTGAGATCATGAGCAAAGCCATCAGGCTGGCGCGTGACTTAGGCATTCGCACCATCCAGCTTGCCGGGTATGACGTCTATTACGAAGCGCATGACGAGGGGACGCAGCAGCGCTTTGCCGACGGGCTGGCGTGGGCAGTGGAGCAGGCCGCCGCCGCACAGGTGATGCTGGCGGTGGAAATCATGGACACCGCGTTTATGAACTCCATCAGCAAATGGAAAAAGTGGGACGACATGCTCGCCTCACCGTGGTTCAGCGTTTATCCGGACGTCGGCAACCTGAGCGCATGGGGTAACGACGTCGCCGCCGAGCTGACGCTGGGCATTGACCGCATTGCGGCTATTCACCTGAAAGATACCCAACCCGTCACCGCACAAAGCCCCGGACAGTTCCGCGACGTGCCGTTTGGCGAGGGCTGCGTCGATTTCGTTGGCGTGTTTAACACGCTGCATCAACTGAACTATCGCGGCGCATTTCTGATTGAAATGTGGACCGAAAAAGCAAAAGAGCCGGTGCTGGAGATTATCCAGGCGCGCCGCTGGATTGAAGCCCGTATGCAGGAAGGAGGCATGACATGCTAGACGAACTTAAAGCCGAGGTACTGGCAGCAAACCTGGCGTTGCCCGCCCACCAGCTGGTGACCTTTACCTGGGGCAACGTCAGCGCGGTTGACCGCGAAAGCGGCATGATGATCATTAAACCGTCCGGTGTGGAATACGACGTGATGACGGCGGAGGATATGGTGGTGGTGGATATCGCCACGGGTCAGGCCGTCGAGGGTAATAAAAAACCCTCTTCAGACACGCCTACCCATCTTGCGCTGTATCGTCGTTACCCGGAGATTGGCGGCATCGTGCATACCCATTCGCGCCACGCCACTATCTGGTCCCAGGCGGGGCTGGATTTACCGGCCTGGGGTACCACGCACGCGGACTATTTCTACGGAACCATTCCCTGCACGCGCCTGATGACCTCGGCAGAAATTGCCGGGGAATACGAATACCAGACGGGTGAAGTGATCATCAAAACTTTCGAGGAGCGCGATCTCAGCCCGATGCAGATCCCGGCGGTGCTGGTCCACTCCCACGGCCCGTTCGCCTGGGGTAAAGACGCGGCCGATGCGGTTCACAATGCCGTGGTGCTGGAAGAGTGCGCCTATATGGGCCTGTTCTCACGCCAGCTCGCACCGCAGCTACCGGTTATGCAGCAGGAGCTGCTCGACAAGCATTATCTGCGCAAGCACGGGGCGAATGCCTACTACGGGCAGTGATCGGCCGGAGTTGATATGCTTTTTACAGTACCGCCGTTTCCAGACGGCGGGTGTTAGCCACGTTTGTTTGAAAAGGCCTACCGGAGTTGGGCAAATCGTGGAGAAGAGGCAATGTGGACCTGGTGGAAATAAAGCATAAACAAGAAAAATAAAACATAACGATATATATAATATACTTAATAATCTCGACAGCATCGGCCTTATTTATCTGTTTTCAGTTTAACGAGTCTGTGATCTAAACCTCGGAAATATTTTTTTGCTGCTAATTAATTCTGGCTAGCATTGAATGACATGCATTTTAATGCTATTCCATCAAGACACACAGTAGAAAAATAAGGGTATCCAATGGAATTTACAGAAAGATTAAATGCATTATCTACTAAAATCAGACAACAAATTGAAGTAATCAATACCGAAGAAGCAACAAAAACTGCGTTTGTGATGCCTTTTATTCATAATGTTTTAGGTTACGATGTTTTTGATCCCTCTGAAGTCACACCCGAATTTGTATGTGATATAGGCACTAAAAAGGGCGAGAAAATTGACTATGCAATAATGAAAAACAATGATGTACAGATACTTATTGAATGTAAAAAAATTGGTGAGCCGTTAAATATAAACCATGCATCGCAGCTTTTTAGATACTTTCACGTTACAAACGCACGGATATCAATCTTAACAAACGGGCAAATATATAGATTTTATACCGATCTTGATGCACCTAATAAGATGGATGAGAAACCATTTTTGGAAGTCGACCTACTTGATATTGATGAAAATGTTGTCCCTGAATTAAAAAAATTGACAAAATCATCATTTGATCTTGAGTCAATTATTAATGCTGCTGGAGAATTGAAATACGTCAGTCAGATTAAAAGAATACTACATTCACAACTTAACAATCCTGAGGACGACTTCGTTAAATTCTTTGCATCCAGAGTTTATGACGGGATGCTAACCCAAAAAGTAAGAGAATCTTTTCTAAATCTTACGAAAAAGGCCGCAAGCCAGTACATAAATGATCAAGTTAATGAGAGGCTTAAATCAGCTATTACTGGTATTGCTCCAACCCCCATCGAACCTCCAATCGAAACACAGCCTCTCGAAGAAGATGATCATAAAGATGAAAATGATATTGTTACAACTTTAGAAGAGTTAGAAGGTTTTCATATTGTAAAAGCAATTACTCGGACTGTACTTGAGGCTCCTCGCATTACCCATAGAGACACAAAGAGTTATTGTGGAATCCTTGTAGACGATAACAACCGCAAACCCCTTTGCCGATTGCATTTTAATCGCTCACAAAAATACATCGGTCTTTTCGATATAGAAAAAAACGAAACGCGCCACCCCATAGCGACAGTAGATGATATTTATTCCTTTGCCGATATTCTGAAAGCAACCGCAGCTCTCTATAGTTAATCTTTACCCAGGCAGCACGCGACGTGCTGCCTCAGCCAGAAATGCGCTTCGATTACCGAACTGAGGATGCTCGCTGACAAAGGAATCAATTTTTACCAGCAAACGTCGAGGCATCGTGATGTTGATACGCTCGGCCCTACCGTCGAACTGTTTCATATTAATATCTACCAACAGCCATTGCCCGCCAGTGAAATCCTCAGGACGACTTTCCAGATGCGCTTCCACATTACCCGGAAGAGGCAGTGCATTATCCATTTCAAATAGCGCTTCGAAGTGTGCTGTGAGCGCATCACGCGCATCCTGAAAAGCGTCGTCCAGGGAATCACCTGCAAAAAAACAGCCTGGAACGTCAGGGAAAAAGCCGCTGGCGCTACCGTCGGAGTCAGAATGAATGTAAGCCGGATAAAACATAACTACTCCTGATATCAGTGTTTAATACCCGCCTGTCGCCAGATCTGGGCGAGAGTGCCCGGTTTAATATCCTTCTTGGGATGTGGGACAGTAACCAGCCCTTTCTGTTCGGGATGGCGAAACTGATGATGGCTTCCTTTCGTTCTGACACATTTCCAGCCATGGCTGATCAGAACAGTAATGACATCCGCACTTTTCACATCCCAATCCTTCCATGATTATACACATGATACACACTATTGCTATCGGGTCGAATCACATTAGCGCATAAGGAACATCAGTGCAGCCGTGTTTTGGCGGAACAGGAAGAAGCATCGAGAAATGAAAAAGGAATACGTTATATTGCAGATCAAAATGCAGGCACGATCGTAGGCCGGGTAAGGCAACGCCGCCACCCGGCTTTACCGCATCAGAAACGCCAGGTCAGGCCGGTCATCAGCGCGAAGCTGTCGTCGCGGTCGATCATCGGGCTGTTCTTCACGTCGTCAGGCAACACGGTGTAGACCGCGCTGGCGTTGAGATACAGCTTCTGGGTTAACTGATATTTAGCCGCCAGACCAACGTATGGCGTCCAGCTGTCGCCGGCGGTGTATTGATCCAGTCCGGAGCGGCGAGACTCGCTGCCGGATACGCCGTAGTAGTAGTCGTTATAGCTTTCGTCGGTGTAGAACACACCTACGGAAGGCGTCAGGGTCAGGCGCTCCATTTTGATCGGACGGAAGTACGATACTTCGCCGATCACGCCGCCGCTTTCATCCGTGGCATCACCAGAGACCGCCACTTTCAGCGACCCCCAGCTTTCGTGGCGGTAGTACGCCCCACCGAGGAAGGCGGACGCTTTACGCTCATCCAGCTGCTTCATCTGATGATCGTCGTTATCGTCAGGGTCGAAATGCAGCGGCATCCACGTTGCGGTCAGGCTCAATTCATTTTTTGCATCTTTCCACAGGATCCATCCGCCCGTGGTCTGACGAACGTAGAAACGATCGCCTTCGTAGCTAATCAACGGTACTGCGGTCGTATTTTCGTTATAGCCTTTGTAAGGAGACTCATTAAATACAGCCCCCGCACCAAGTGAAAATTCACCGGCCATGGCAGACGTTGATGCAAATAACGTGGCAGCGATCAGTAAATTGTATTTAATAGTCATTCCATGTAATCCATATATATGCCAAACAAGCGAGGCGCATAATAATGGTTACAAAATTGCCAATGCAACGCTGCGGTTTATATAATATTATATATAAAATCATATAGATGGGTGTGCATAATGAGTACATTACAGCTAAAACCACGCGAATTAAAAATTATCTCCGTCATTGCAGCCACCCACAGCATTGGTGATGCCGCCGCCCTGCTGGGTATGGCGCAGGCCAACGTCAGTAAATATCTGTCTGATTTTGAAACGCGGGTTGGGCTCAAGGTTTTTGAGCGCACCACGCGGCAGCTGGCCCTGACCCAGTTTGGTGAAGCGTTACTCCCCTACGTGAATGCCACGCTGGATAAGAACAGCCAGCTTGTTAATTTCATTGCTGATTATAAGCATGAAAAGCGCGGAAAAGTGACGATCTATGCCCCAACAGGTATCGTGACCTACCTCGCGCGACACGTGATCCATCAGATAGAAGACATCGGCGACATCCGCATCTCCCTGAAAACCTACAATCTGGACCGGAATGAATTTTCAGAAGGCGTTACCTTTCCGGATGACTGCGACATTTTAATTACCTATGCTCAGCCGAAAGACGAAAGCCTGGTTGCCAGCGTGTTGACACAATATTCCGTTACGGCCTTCGCAACCGTAGAATATTTAAATAAACATCCCTTAACCGGACCTGAAGATTTAATTAATCACTCCTGTATTCTCATTGACTCCATGCTGGTCGATGAAGCCAACATCTGGCGTTTCCGCGTGCACGGCAGCGATGACGTGCATGACTACCGGGTGACCGGTAATTATATTTGCGACAATACGCAGACGGCCCTGGAGCTGGCAAGAAATAATCTTGGGATTGTTTTTGCGCCAAAAGAGAGCCTGAAAAAAGAATTAACGAAAGGCATGCTGGTCCCCTGCTTCCCGCATCAGGAAGAGTGGTGGCTCGACCTGACCGCCATCTTCCGCAAACGCGAATACCAGCCCTGGCGCGTGCAATACGTTCTGGATGGCGTACTGAACTGCCTGCGCCAGCAAATCGCTCAGGCCGCCCACGGACGGCCTGAGCTGGGCGATTAGAATAGCCCCAGGGGCTTATCGGAATAGCTGACCAGCAGACATTTGGTCTGCTGATAATGCTCCAGCATCATCTTGTGGGTTTCACGCCCGATGCCCGACTGCTTATAACCGCCAAATGCCGCGTGCGCCGGGTAGGCGTGATAGCAGTTGGTCCAGACGCGCCCGGCCTGAATGCCGCGGCCCATTTTATAGGCCAGATTACCGTTGCGGCTCCAGACGCCTGCCCCCAGGCCATACGGCGTGTCGTTGGCAATCGCCAGCGCCTCCTCCATCGTTTTAAAGGTGGTCACGGCCAGCACCGGTCCGAAGATTTCCTCCTGGAAAACGCGCATGGTGTTCTGCCCGAACAGGATCGTCGGCTCAAGGTAATACCCGTCCTGCAGATCCCCTCCGAGCACCTTACGGCGTCCGCCGGTGAGAATATCCGCCCCCTCCTTCTTGCCGATGTCGATGTAGTTGAGGATCGTTTCCAGCTGTCCATGCGAGACCTGCGCCCCCATCTGGGTGACATTATCGAGCGGGTTACCGCTGCGGATAGACTCGACGCGGCGAATGGCCCGCTCCATAAAGCGCTCGTAGATGGATTCCTGCACCAGCGCGCGGCTTGGGCAGGTGCAGACTTCGCCCTGGTTAAACGCAAACAGCGCAAACCCTTCCAGGGCTTTATCGAAGAAGGCATCCTCTTCCTCCATCACGTCCTCGAAGAAGATGTTCGGGGATTTCCCGCCCAGCTCGAGGGTCACCGGAATGATGTTTTGCGTGGCGTACTGCATGATCTGCTGGCCCACCTCCGTCGACCCGGTAAACGCCACTTTGGCAATCCGTTTTGAGGTGGCCAGATATTCCCCTATCTCACCGCCCGCACCGTTGACCACGTTAATCACGCCCGGCGGCAGCAGATCGCCAACGATTTCCATCAGCAGCAGGACCGAGAGCGGTGTCAGACGCGCCGGTTTGAGCACAATACAGTTTCCGGCCGCCAGCGCGGGCGCCATTTTCCAGCTCGCCATCAGCAGCGGGAAGTTCCACGGAATAATTTGGCCTACTACCCCCAGCGGTTCGTGGAAGTGATACGCCACGGTGTCGCTGTCAACTTCGCTGATCCCGCCCTCCTGCGCGCGAATACAGGAGGCAAAATAGCGGAAGTGGTCGATAGCCAGCGGCACGTCAGCCGCCATCGTTTCCCGGATCGGCTTGCCGTTATCCCAGGTTTCCGCCGTCGCCAGCAGCTCCAGATTTTGCTCCATCCGGTCGGCGATTTTGAACAGGATCGCCGCCCGGTCCTGCACGGAGGTGTGAGCCCATTTCTCTTTCGCTTTGTGGGCCGCATCCAGCGCCAGGTCGATATCACGCTTACCGGAGCTGGCAATCTCGCACAGCGGCTGGCCGGTAACCGGGGTCAGGTTGGAATAGTATTCGCCGTCGACGGGCGCGACCCAGTCGCCGCCAATAAAGTTGTCATAACGGGGCTTCAGCTTGAGGGGAAAACCATACTCGCCGGGCTGGATACGCGATGAGGGAGGATTGTTTGTCATGTCCGTCTCCTTGCTGTTGGTGTACAACAAGGGTAGTTCCGGCTGGCGATTTTCTCGCCAACCGGTAACGGTGTTTACGACGGAGGTCACGGAGTTTCAGGAAATAATAACGAATCGCGCAACAGATGATCGTTACCGCGGCGGCGGGTAAAGCCGATGCGGTTGAAATACTCCAGGATCTGGATCGCCAGCTTACGGCCCACGTTCAACCGATCGCGGAAATCCGCTGCGCAGGTCGAGCCGCGCGCCTGATCCAGCTCGCGGATCAGGTTGGCAAACGCCACAATGCGATCGTTACGGTAGTAACGATCTTTCACGATCGCGACGATTAGCCCCTGCTGCGCCGCATGGCGCAACACCTGCCGCATCAGCTGCTCTTCGGTATTCGTTTCGCGAGCCAGATCCCGAACCCACCACGGCTCATCGCCAAACAGCGGGGCTACTTTTTGCCATATCGCCTCCTGATCTGCGGTGAACCCGGCCTTGTGATCCGGCAGGTGCAGCCAGCCGTGGTGGCTTTTAATCACCCCGCTTTCGCGCATGTTTTCGATCAGCAGCAGCACCAGCGCATCGTCTTCCATCGGCAGCGCCATGCGTCGCAGACGCTCACGGCCCGGGCCTGGCTCGTCCTGATGCTGTTCGTGGTAAATCGCAAGCGTGTTCAGTATCTTACGCTGCCATTGCGCAGCAACCGGGGCATTGAGCAGGCTGTCTCCGGCCTGTATAAAGCCCGGCTCCTGGGTCAGCTGGCGTAAGCCTTCCCCGCTCAGCTGGCGTGCCCATGCAAAATCACGCAGACTCACCGCCCCGCGATCGAGATGCACCCGCAGCGCGGCGTTATCCTCTCTGGCCTGCGCCAGCGCGGCCAGCCACTGCAGATATTCCGGCTTACGCTTGCCGCGTCGAGGTGGGTTAAGCGCCACCACGCGCGCCCCCGCCAGCGTTTCCCTTGCAGAAATGTCACGCAGTACCAGACGATCGTTGTCTGCCAGCCAGAGCGGCGAATCGAATACCAGCTCGGCAAGCTCGTTTTCCAGCAGCGACACGCGCCCGGTGATATGGCTGGCCGCGTGGTGAATATGCAGCGGCTGCCATTGGGTCAACGGTATGTGTGTCTGCAGGGAGACAATCACGCGTTCAGACGGTTCCGGCGGAGCATCGGCCAGCAGCCAGTCTCCGCGGTTCAGCTGCTCTTTTTCCGCATCCCCGGCAATGTTCAGCGCGATACGCTGCCCGGCATGAGCGCGGTCAGCGGGCTGGTTTTGTGCGTGCAGTCCGCGCACGCGCATCGGTTTATTCACGCCCGTCAGCCAGAGGGTATCTCCCACGCTGACTTCACCGCTCAGCGCGGTGCCGGTTACGACCAGCCCCGCACCTTTTACGGTAAACGCCCGGTCGATCGCCAGACGGAAACGATGATGGCTGGCGTGGTCGCGTGATGAAAGGTGCTGCAAATGGTGGCGAAGTTCGTCGATACCATGCCCTTCTGTCGCCACGGTGACAAAAAGCGATGCGTCGGCAAAACCATACTCCCGCAGGGTCGCCTGGACCGTTTCGCGCACCTCGCTGACGCGCGCGTCATCCACGCGATCGGCTTTGGTCAGCGCCACGGTCAGCTGCGGGTTGCCGGTTAGCTGCAGGATCGCCAGGTGCTCGCGGGTTTGCGCCATCACGCCGTCATCGCAGGCCACCACCAGCAGGGCATGATCGATGCCGCCCACGCCCGCCAGCATGTTAGACAGAAACTTTTCATGCCCCGGCACATCAATAAAGCCCAGCACGCGGCCATCAGGCTGGGGCCAGTAGGCATAGCCCAGATCGATGGTCATGCCGCGCTTTTTCTCTTCCGGCAGGCGGTCGGCGTTTACGCCGGTAATCGCCTGCAGTAACGTGGTTTTTCCGTGGTCAACGTGACCGGCGGTGGCAATAATCATTTCAACAACATCTCCAGAAATCGCTCTTCATCTTCAAGGCAGCGCAGATCCAGCCACATTCGGCCGTCGTAAATCCGCCCGATAACCGGCGTCGGCAGGCCACGCCAGCGTGACGACAGGGCGTCAAGATGGCTACCGCGCCCGTCACGCGGCGTAAACGTCAGCGCCTCACTCGGCAGCCTGTCCACCGGCAGCGAACCGCTGCCAATCTGCGACTGGCAGGACTCAATGCGAACGTCAAAATCGGGGTAGTGAGGAGCGACGCGCGGCAGCAGTAATTCGGCCTGGGCTCGAATCGAGGCGGCATCGCGGCTTAACAGGCGCAGCGTGGGCAGGCGCTCAGCCAGTTTTTCCGGATGGAGATAGAGCCGCAGCGTCGCCTCCAGCGCGGCAAGCGTCATTTTATCGGCGCGCAGGGCGCGCTTGAGCGGATGCTGCTGCAGCTGCGCAATCAGCTCGCGCTTGCCGACGATAATCCCGGCCTGCGGCCCGCCCAGCAGTTTGTCGCCGGAAAAGCTGACCAGGCTAACGCCCGCCGCAATCATCTCTTGCGGCATCGGCTCTTTTGGCAGCCCGTACAGGCTCAGATCCACCAGCGAGCCGCTGCCGAGATCGGCAATCACCGGTATATTCAATTCGCGCCCAATCGCCGCCAGCTCCGCCTCTTCAACCGTTTTGGTGAAGCCTTCAATATGGTAATTGCTGGTGTGGACCTTCATCAGCAGGGCGGTATTTTCATTCACCGCCGCGCGATAGTCTTTCGCATGGGTACGGTTAGTGGTACCCACCTCATGCAGCGTACAGCCCGCCTGGCGCATCACGTCAGGAATACGAAACGCCCCGCCAATCTCCACCAGCTCGCCGCGGGACACCACCACCTCTTTGCCGCTGGCGGTGGCCGCCAGCATCAGCAGCACCGCTGCGGCGTTATTATTCACAATGCAGGCATCTTCCGCGCCGGTCAGCTGGCACAGCAGCTCCGCCAGCGCGCGGTCGCGGTGCCCGCGTCCGGCGCCGTCCAGATCGTACTCCAGCGTTACGGGCGCTTGCATGGCCTGCACGACCGCGGCAACGGCCTCTTCCGCCTGCTGCGCGCGCCCCAGATTGGTATGCAGCACGGTTCCGGTCAGGTTTATCACCGGGCGTAATGCGCTTTGCGCCTTCTCATCCAGCCGCTGTTCAACTTCCTGCTCCCACGCGCTACACCAGGCGGGCAAGGCGTTTTCTGCCTGAATCGCGCATCGGGCTTCGTCCTGAAGCAGGCGTAACATTTCCACCGTCGCGGTATGGCCGAAACGCTCAGCAACAGCATGAATGCGGGGTTCGCGAAGAAGACGGTCGGTAGCGGGGATCTGGCTGTAGAGCGAATGATGAGTAGTCATGAAGGCGCCTGGCGAGTAAATATCTTCCCCCCTCCCGACGGGAGAGGGAGTTAACATGTGGGGGGATTGTACCGCCTCCGACGGCGAAGTGTTATAACCCGCGTCAAGCCTTTGGTGGTTCGGTACGGGCAAAGCTCTCGCGGCTAAACAGCGTGTCTGCAAGCTTCACCAGCAGCGGACGGTCGACGCACCAGCCCGGGGAGACGTGGCGGAAGTTGAGATAACCAATCGCGCAGGCGATGGCGATGGTCCCCAGGTTCAGGCTGTCGGTGTCGATCTTTCCCTCCCGGATAAGCTGTTCACACCTGTCCAGGCTGCGGCTGATTTTTTCCCGCTGGCGTAACAGTTCCGTTTCCGACTGCTGGGCAGCGGGCCTTGCCTGTTCCCGTACGGAGGTTAATGCCGCATCCATAATACCGTCGGCCAGGGCTTCGACCTGCTTCACCGCCAGCGCCGCTTTTGGGTCAGCAGGCAGCATAGCCGGGGCAACGCCCAGCAGCTCAATGTACTCGGCAATTATTGGGGAATCGAACCAGTACTCGCCCTCGTCCGTAACCAGCGCCGGGACTTTTCCCAGCGGGTTGTACTGCGCAACGCCGTTTTCCGCGTTGTAGGGCTGTTCATTCACGAATTCAAATTCAATCCCCTTCTCCAGCAGGAGAATCGAGATTTTTCGCACGAAGGGACTGGTGTAGCTGCCGATGAGTTTCATTGCCTGATCCTTAATGCCGGAAAAAAGTCAGTATGGATCAAGCGATGAAAAAAGGGCAGGTCTGCATGTCGCATTCCTGCCCTGGAAGGATTAGTGATCGAGGTAGAGGTAGTGCATCCAGCTGGTCATACGCAGCAGTACTTTACGCATGACCGAGACGTGGGCGAAGTGGTCCGAATAGACCGCCACCTGGGCATAGATACCGTCCGGCAGGGCATCGACTTCAGCGTCAGGGCTCAGCTCGATGATGGCCTGCACGCCATCCGTGCCCGGCGTGACCGTCAGAGACTGGAGCGCACCCTGCGCCTGATAGGTTCCCCCCGGCACCACCGGCAGAATTGCGGTGAGCTTCCCGGAGAATACCTGGCCCGGCAGGGCGTTAAACACCACTTCCGCTTCATCGCCCGGTTTCAGACGCAGCAGCGAGTTCTGGCGGAACTGGGCCACAATCTGACGCTTCTGTTCAGGAATGAAGACCATTACCGGACGCAGAGGCAGCGCGGCGGCATAGGTCCCCGGACGGATCAGCACCTGGGTGATGTAACCATCGCTCGGCGCACGCACCACGGTCTGGTCCAGGTTATATTTGGCTTCGGCAAGCTGGGCACGTAACGAAGCAATCTGCGACTGCTCGCCGTTCACCATGCTGTCTAACTGGCTTTGAATCTGCACCTGCTCAGCCACGGAGCCTTTCACCATGGCATCCTGTGCCAGATAGTTTTGCCGCGCGTTATCAATATCGCTTTCAGAGAAAGGATTCACCTTCGCCTGACTGCCTTTCAGGTAGCGCTGATAATCTTTATAGAGGCGATCGCGCTCAGCGGAGACGCGTGTGGTATTGGCAACCGCTTCCGACAGCTGCGCTTTCAGGTTATCGATATTGTGCGTCGCGGTCACCAGGTCGGCCTGAAGTCTGTCGACGCGCGCCTGGTAGCGGCCAGGATCCAGTTTAAATAACACTTCGCCTTTTTTAATAAGCTGGTTATTTTTATCCGTGACTTCACTGACCACACCGGTCACCTGCGGCGTGATTGGAATAGAAATAACCGCTTTTTGCGCCGTAAAGGTATACGGATGGTTATAGTTCATTAACAGAATAAGTCCGGCAACAATAAATACGCCGCCTAATGTTGCGGTGGCAAGCGTCCACTGGTTGACCGGAATTCGGAATATTTTAAAAATGGCCCAGGCAAATGCCACGTAGGTCAAAATAATCAACAGATCCATGATTAGCGCTCCAGCGTGTTCTTATCAGCAGTGGGCTGTACTGCAGCCAGCTTTTGTTCGAGTTCCGCCACGCGTTTGGCCAGCGCATCCATGCCCGGAACTTCATCAGGCTTTGTGATGTGGTTTTGCATGCCCCAGCCGCGATCTTCGCGGTACAGCGTGGCCCAAATCCACAGGAATGGCCAGATGGCATGGAGTGTAAACAGGCTAATCCAGCCTGCCGTATGAATGGCATCGGCATGCGGATGGTTACGCTTTTTGGCCATATTATAAGGAATATCATGGATGGCGATGATTCCGTAAAAGAGAACCAGAAATACAAAAATCAATACGCCCAGCGCAAAATAGTTGAGAAACATATTCTCCTCACTTAAACAACGTCAACTCATTAAATTAATAAAACGGTACGCAACCTAATTAATTTTTTTATAAACACGGGGATGTGCTTACTATTTCCGAGCCGGGGAGTATGAGTTTTTATAATATCTCCATGCAAGTTTATAAGCGTGTCAAAATATATCCTGAATAATAATAGGCTTAACCTTACAGGTAATGGTGCCAACTTACTGATTTAGTGTATGATGGTGTTTTTGAGGTGCTCCAGTGGCTTCTGTTTCTATCAGCTGTCCCTCCTGTTCAGCTACTGAAGGCGTGGTGCGTAAC
>NZ_VDAS01000016.1:0-114678 GCF_019584165.1 Enterobacter sp. EC_64 | reverse complement strand
ATGAAAATCACCCGCATAGTGCGCTGGGATATCACTCTCCGAGAGAATACCGGCGGCAGCGGGCATCGTTAACTTAAGATACAAAAGCTGTCCGGAAATGGCGGGTCAAGATCACGTAATCCTAAACTGGCACGTGAACAAAGGGTGATTGGTTATTATGGTTCCGTTGGTAGAAAACCATTGTTTGATTTCTATGATGAAACCGAGAAGCAAGTAATAGAACAATTAAGAACATTACGCGGTACGTTTGATTACCGTTGGAGGAAGTAAGATGGATAACTTAGAAAATTTCCCATGTTATGATCATTCTGTACTAACAGATTTTTCTTTTCAGACAATCCAACCAGTAAGTGTAACATTACCATATGATAAAGCACTATCTGGTAGTAAGCTCATAAAAAAGAAAGTAGATAAAACAAAAGGTGATTTAGTCGTATATAGTTTTCATCATCATACAACACCTAAAGTAAATGAGGATGATGTATTGATGGTTGAACTAATGAAAGAACAAGTAGAAGTAAAGGTACTATTATCTTACAACCACATCTTTAAAGGTCATCGCGTAGTTTCTTGTGTTTGCCAAATACAAGGATAACATATGTTAAGTATTATCATTGACCTTATCAAAAGCGGTATAAGTCTTATCAGTAAGAACAAAACCGAAGTTGCTAAGTCAAAAGACGAACTTGAAACAGAAAAAACAAGTGAAGCACAGGAAACAAACCGTGAAGAGATCAAGGCTGGAAAAGGCTGGAGATCATTTTTAGGTTATGCGTGTACTGTTATTCTTGTTTATAACTATATCTTAGTACCTATCTTAGATTACTTTGGTATCGTTTTATTCTCATTCCCACTATCTGACATTATCAGAATCATCATTTTGTTACTTAGTGGTAACTAATTAGAAAGCCCTTTATGGGGCTTTTTTTTAAATTAAGTGGAGTAAAATTCATAATGATTACAATCTAATTATTAAACATTGATAGTCGGTAATGCTTTTGATATGTATATTGCCATTTTTCAGTATGTCTCTTGATAACACATAGACTATGCTGATAATCTAAAAAAGTATAAATGAGCTTCGAGGCTATTATGAAAAATGAAAATGATGTATCCAAAGAAGAGATATTAAGTACAATAGTGGCACAAGCAAAAGAGTACGCAGCGATCGACTTTGAACAACTTGAAAGAGATGGTGTCATTAAAAAAGTTAGGGGAGGTTATCTGGTTGTCAAGCATAGTAAACTACCTGATGCGGCTAGAAAGTTAATGAAATCACTTAAGTCTACGAAAGATGGTGTACAAATGATTATCAGTAAGCCTCCAAAGTCTTTTCTTGATTTAGGGAAGTGATTATGTAGGCCTCTTAACCGAGGCCATTTTCATTTGGGAGTATTTATATTAATCATGACGTTTTGCTGATTAGCATAAAGTTTTATATCGTTATCATGAAAAGCTATCGTCAATTCTAAACTTTCTGTTTCTTTTAAATTTAATGACTGCCTGATTTCTTTCTGATTGGTTTGGACTATCTCAGAGTAATAGTCTACCATTCTTTGAATATACATTAATCTACTTACGTCATGGAAACTATCACCATTAGTCATAGTTCCAAATAGTTGATAAACAGTTCCATCTTCCATTTGCATAGCATAGTTACAATGAGCATTTCGTAATGCCATGCGTTGTTTAGTATCTAAATTATGTCCTGTGATACCTTTCACTCTAAAGTGCTCTATAGATTCAGGAAGATACTTATGAATTTTTTTTATCAGATTTTCATTTACCCAAACATCAGAATATCCTCTTCCATGAGGCATAATGTCTATGAAAATGACGGCGTTTTCAAAAAACATACAAAATAAAACAGGACCTGTTCGCTTAAAGAATCCATTTTTAAAAGGTTCTTCAGAAAGATGTATGTGATGAATATTCCAAGAGTTTAATAGTAGGTCGTTGTAAATATATTTTGTTGTACTCAATGAAAGATGCGGATTTATTGTTAACCCAAGGGTAAGTTTCCTCTTGATGGATTCATATGCCTTTTCTGTTCCTTCAGGTACTTGAATTCCTGGTAGTTCGATTACTAATCTTCTTTTATCGCTTGGTATTCTTCTTTGTAAGGCGAAAACAGCTTTTAAATTTTCAATTGTTGTTAAGCTATCATCATATTGAAAACTAAACTGAGCTAACTGTTCATCAATATAAGTTCTCATTCCATTTTCAGGTGTGAATTTTATCATATCGAACATCTCTGTTTCAGTTTCACGCTGTAATTTTTTCTACTGAAAAGTACTGGTTTACTACATCAGCAATTCCATTTTCCGTATTGTTACCTATTACTAAATCAGCACACGCTTTCACTTCATCAACAGCGTTACCCATAGCAACACCCAAGCCAGCAGTCTCCAACATACTTAGATCGTTGAAATTATCGCCAAAGGCTATTACCTGGCTCATAGATAAACCTTGTGATTCTACCCATTGTGCCAGGCGTTTACCCTTACTGTTTCCGGCTTGTGCTATGTCTACTTGGTCGTGCCAAGACCATTCACAAGCAAGGCCAAGCTCACGCTCTACGATCTGACCAAAGCGATGTAGTTTTTCAGTATCAGAATCAGTAAGGGCGAATTTCCATATAGCATCAACATTTTGAGAGGCTTCACTCAGAGAGGGTACTTGTTTGAATACTGGACGTTGTGACTCTGGAAGAGATTTAGCCCAATTTTCTGTACGGATAATATGCCCCGTTGGATTTTGATAAAACATGGCATCATCGGCATACATCAGACTATGAACATTGTAACTATCAAGTAGGTTTACTAATTGAGTAGCTTGTTCTGGTTGTAATGGGTCTGAGGCAATAACTCTTTTTTCGGCGTAATCGTACAATAAAGCACCGTTACAACATATAGCTGGTGTATTCAGTGCTAATGCCTGATAAAAAGGATGGATGGCTACAAAGTGCCGTCCGGTAACTATGACAACCTTTGCCCCTGATTTACGGGCATTCTGTAGGGCAGTTAATGAGGCTGGTAAAATAGTTTTTTCTGGCGTCAATAAAGTGCCGTCCAGATCAAGGGCGATTACCTGATAGTCCATGTAGTGATTCACCTGATTTTGGTATGTAGTTTTTCCGATAGTACACCGCTTTGCGGCTACGACGAAACAAGGTGAAGAGAGTCTTGTTGAGCACTGGAACAACGTTGGATACTGGCGTATTGCCCTGGATTGGTGAAAATGTTGTAATAAGCGTCACACACTCAAATAAGTGCCATTACAACAAATTGCAGGTGTATCTAACGCCAGTGCCTGATAAAAAGGGTGAATGGCTACGTGATGTCGACCCGTTACGATAAGGAGTTGATATCCCGCTTCCTGCGCGCGTTTAAGCGCTTCCAGAGAAGAGGGGAGAAGGGTTTTTTGCGGCGTCAGTAAGGTACCGTCTAAATCCAGAGCAATCACACGCGAGGTCATCTGTTTTCCCGGGTTAATATTGAATTTACGTTTTGATGGGATGGTACACCGAGAGGCGAATGCTTCAAAATTCCTGTCGACAATTCAGCATTCACCGTCAAAAGTTAATTACTTTCATGCGCAGTGAGGAGTGAATATTCATGAAACAAACCGTTTATACCGCCAGTCCTGAAAGCCAGCAGATCCACGTCTGGCGCTTAAATACCGAAGGGACACTCACGCTGGTTCAGGTTGTTGATGTGCCAGGCCAGGTACAGCCGATGGTCATCAGCCCGGATAAACGTTTCTTGTACGTGGGTGTGCGCCCGGAGTTTCGCGTGCTGGCCTATCGCATCTCTCCGGACGACGGCGCGCTAACTTACACTGCCGAAGCGCCGCTGCCGGGCAGTCCAACCCATATCTCAACCGATCGTAAAGGCAACTTTGTCTTCAGCGGCTCGTATAATGCGGGCTGCGTCAGCGTAACGCGTCTGGAAGATGGCATTCCGGTCGAAACCGTGGATGTGGTGGAAGGGCTGGAAGGCTGCCACTCGGCGAATATCTCTCCGGATAACCGCACGCTGTGGGTGCCTGCCCTGAAGCAGGATCGTATCTGCCTGTTCACCCTGAGCGACGATGGTCACCTGGTGGCGCAGAATCCTGCCGAAGTGACTACCGTTGAAGGCGCCGGTCCGCGCCATATGGTCTTCCATCCGAACCAGCAGTACGCCTACGTGGTCAATGAGCTGAACAGCTCCGTGGACGTATGGGAGCTGAAAGATCCAAACGGTCAGATTGAGTGCGTGCAGACGCTGGATATGATGCCGTCTGATTTCTCCGACACCCGCTGGGCGGCGGATATTCACATTACGCCAAATGGCCGTCATCTGTACGCCTGTGACCGCACCTCCAGCCTGATCACCGTGTTTAGCGTTTCTGAAGACGGCAGCGTGCTGGCGATTGAAGGCTTCCAGCCGACGGAAACCCAGCCGCGCGGCTTTAATATCGATCACAGCGGCAAATACCTGATTGCGGCGGGGCAGAAATCCCACCACATCGCGCTGTATGAAATTAAAGGCGAGCAGGGGCTGCTGGAAGAGAAAGGGCGCTACGCCGTAGGCCAGGGGCCGATGTGGGTGGTGGTTAACGCTCACTAAGCGGCTTAAAACAAAAAACCTCGCGAATGCGAGGTTTTTTTATGCCCGGTGGCAGTGCGTTTACCGGGCTTACATAACCTGTAGGCCGGGTAAGGCAAAGCCGCCACCCGGCAAAAGGACAGCTTACTGCTTCGGCTCAGCAACCACTTTGCTACCCAGACCGCGGTTGTTGTACTCCCACATGCGGTTGAAGCTAGCGTCGTTCAGGTTGCGCTGCACGTTCCCTTTATCGTCCACCGCACCGGTATTGCCTGAGAACGGACGTTTAGAGATCGCCGCATCCGCCCACGGCTTCGCCATGTTGAAGCCTTCGTTGATAACGCTGTCGCGGATCACAACCTGACCGTTGGTGGCCGCGTCCACGTCCAGGGAGCGTCCCAGCTGCGCCACGCCGTCACCGGCAGCGTTAAAGCGGCTGTTCACGGCCAGGAAGCCGAAGAAGAGGTTCGACGGGGTTGCCGGAGCAAACACGTAACCTTCCTGCTGAGTGCGTGAGTTCACCACGCGGAAATCGGTGTTATCAAATACCACCGCGCCGCGGCCGGACACCAGATCCACGTCACCTTCAACGTAGCTGTTGGTCACCAGCGTACGGGTCAGACGGTTATTCTGCAGGGTGTTCTGCACGCCGCTGTTGGTCACGAAGAAGGTGTTCTGACGACCCAGAATGTTGACGTTGTTAATCTGCACCTTATCGCCATCGCTGCGCAGCGCGACGGCCTGGTGGTTACCGGCGTCAACGCTGTCGCCCAGGGTATTCTGAATGGTCAGGTTCTGCAGCTGCAGACCGTTATTCTGGGACCAGAACACCGCAGAGCACATCACGCCAACCGTGGCGGAACGCTTGCTCTGGCAGTTATCAAACATGTACCACGCCGGTTTGCCCGGCATATATTTACCGGCCGGGTTCACCAGGTGACGCCAGGTGTTGCTGTCGATTTCAGAATCAATCGCCAGGCCAATTTTTACGTCGATTGCTTTTTCGCCCAGACCGTAAAGCGTAATGCTGCCCGGTGCCGCCGGAACATAGACGGTGCCTTCATATTCGCCTGGCAGGATCGCGATGTACTGGCGAGACGCGCTGTGTTTAGTGATGGCAGCATCTACCGCAGCCTGAATAGAGGTATGCGTTACGCCCTGCGCACCTGCCGGGCCAACCACGAAGTCAGGCTGTTTCGGCAGGTTAATCGAAGACGGGGTCCACGGCGCAGCGTTAGGATCCATCGACGAGAAGTAGTGCGCACGGTCGAAGTTCTTCGCTTCATCAGCGGACAAAATCGGGCGGGAGGCGGTACCGGGCGCGACCTGCTCAGAAGGGCGCTGATCCGGTGGGGTTGAACTGCATGCGGATAAGGTCACGCCAAAGGCGAGCGCTAACGCCAGACGGGAAATCCTGGAAATGTTCAAGGTGAAGCTCCTGGGTATGCAAGTCTTTATGGGATAGACGAAATAGCCTGCTTTTTTATACTAAGTTGAGCGAAACGGGAAGATAAAAAGGGTAAAAGTTGCATTTTTAGCCCTGGAGCGGCGGGTAAGTGATCACAAATAAATAACATTTTCCGCAAAGTCGGTTGACAGCAGACAACAGATGAAAATAAATGTCTATACAACCCATGACAAGTGGAAAGCCCATGCAGCAGATTCATCCTGACGATGTGATATGGCGAAATGCGCGACTGGCTACGATGGCGCCGGACGTCCGTGCGCCCTATGGACTGAAAGATCAACACGCCCTGGTTATACGGGGTCAAACTATCCTGGCCGTGATCCCTGAATCTGACATTCCGGCCGGACACACTCACTGTGTCGATCTTCAGGGTCGTCTGGTCACCCCGGGCCTGATTGACTGCCATACCCACCTGGTGTTTGGCGGCGATCGCGCGGCGGAGTGGGAGAAGCGTCTGAACGGTGTCTCTTATCAAACCATCAGCGCCCAGGGGGGCGGGATTAACGCGACCGTGACGGCGACGCGCAGCAGTTCACCCGAAACCCTGCTTAAGCTGGCACAGCAGCGGCTTCAGCGTCTGATAAATGAAGGCGTCACCACGGTTGAAATCAAATCGGGATACGGCCTCAACGCCGAGGCCGAAGAGAAAATGCTGCAGGTCGCACGCCAGCTGAGCCTCAATAATCCGATCGATATCAGCCCAACGCTGCTGGCGGCCCATGCCGTTCCGCCGGAATACCGACAGGATCCGGATGCCTACCTCACGCTGGTCTGCGATCAGATATTGCCCACGCTGTGGCAAAAAGAGTTGTTTGAAGCGGTCGACGTGTTCTGTGAAAACGTCGGCTTTACCCCGTCGCAAACCGAGCGCCTCTTCAAGGCGGCGACCGCGCTCGGTATTCCGGTGAAAGGGCACGTCGAGCAGCTGTCGAATCAGGGCGGTGCGGCATTGGTCAGCCGGTATAAAGGACGCTCAGCCGATCATATCGAATATCTTGACGACGCAGGCGTTCAGGCGATGGCGCAAAGCGGCACGGTGGCGGTTCTGCTGCCCGGCGCGTTCTATTTTCTGCAGGAGCGCCAGCGTCCGCCGGTGGAACAGCTCAGAAAACAGGGCGTGCCGATGGCGGTCGCCACCGACTATAACCCCGGCACCAGCCCGTTTGCCAGCCTGCACCTGGCGATGAACATGGCCTGCGTCCAGTTTGGCCTGACGCCCGAGGAAGCCTGGGCTGGCGTCACGCGCCATGCCGCGCAGGCGCTGGGCCGCGGTGAAACCCACGGACAGCTGCGGGCCGGGTTTGTCGCCGATTTCATCGTCTGGGATGCACACCATCCGGTAGAGATGGTCTACGAGCCGGGACGCAATCCGCTGTATCAACGTATATTCCGTGGGGAGGCAGTATGAGGTTATGGCGGCCCGTCGCCGAAACGGTCTGGCAGGGGCGCGACGACAGCGCCGAGGCCAGCAACGCAACGCGCATTTTCCAGACGATACGGCAGCAGGGGGCGTTCACGCCGCTGGCATCCGGCATTGCGATGATAGGCTTTGAATGTGATGCAGGGGTAAAACGTAATCAGGGCAGGCCCGGCGCCGTGCAGGCGCCTGATGTGCTGCGTAAGGCGCTGGCAAATATGGCAAGCCATCTGGGACACGAGCGGCTGGCGGATATGGGGTCGGTTTACGTTGAAGGTGACGAGCTGGAAGCGGCACAGCAGGCGTTAAGCGATGCCGTGACGTCATGCCAGCGGTCCGGGATGCGCACGCTGGTCTTTGGCGGCGGACACGAAACCGCGTGGGCGCACGGTCGCGGCGTGCTGGACGCCTTCCCGAACGAGCGGGTGGTCATTATCAACCTGGATGCCCATCTCGATCTGCGCAAGGCCGACCGGGCGACGTCCGGCACGCCGTTTCGCCAGCTGGCGCACTACTGCGCTGAGCGCGGGCGGGCATTTCAGTACGCCTGCTTCGGCGTGAGCCGGGCGGCGAACACGCAGGCGCTGTGGGATGAGGCTGAACGCCTGAACGTCACGCTGGTGGAGGATCTCCATTTCAGGCGCGATGCGCTATCGGCGCTGGAAAAGGTGCTGGCCCAGGCCGATCGCGTCTACCTGACAATCGATCTGGACGTCCTGCCCGCCAGCGAAATGCCTGCCGTTTCCGCTCCGGCTGCGTTAGGCATACCGGCACTGGATCTCCTCCCCGTTATCGAACAAATCTGCCGTAGCGGTAAGCTACAGGCCGCCGATCTGGTAGAGTTTAACCCGCAGTTCGATCGGGACGGGCAGGGCGCAAAGCTTGCCGCCCGTCTGGCCTGGCAAATTGCTCACTGGTGGGCATAACACTATTCAAGGAGTCACGATGTTTTCACGCTCACCCCTGCCGCCGTCGAGCCCTCCCGCGCCTTTCTACGAAAAGGTGAAGCAGGCGATCAGCGAAAAAATCGCCACCGGCGTCTGGCGGCCGCACGACCGCATTCCCTCGGAGGCCGATCTGGTGGCGCAGTTTGGCTTTAGCCGGATGACCATCAACCGGGCGCTGCGCGAGCTGACCGACGAAGGGCTTCTGGTGCGCCTGCAGGGCGTCGGGACGTTTGTGGCGGAACCAAAAGGGCAGTCCGCCCTGTTTGAAATCCGCAGCATTGCGGACGAGATTGCCGCGCGTAATCATCAGCACCGCTGTGAGGTGCTGGTGCTCGAAGAGACCCAGGCCAGCGCCGAGCAGGCGGTAGAGCTGAACGTCAAAGAAGGCAGCCGCATCTTCCACTCCGTGATGGTGCATTTCGAAAACGACATTCCGGTGCAGATTGAGGATCGCTGCGTGAACGCTGAACGGATACCGGACTATCTGAACCAGGATTACACCCAGACCACGCCGCACGCCTATCTCTCGCTCGTCGCACCGCTGACGGAAGGAGAGCACATTGTGGAAGCCGTGCGCGCCACGCCGCAGGAGTGCGAACGGCTGCGCATTAAAGAGCACGACCCGTGCCTGCTGATCCGCCGTCGAACCTGGTCCTCGTCGCACATCGTGTCACATGCCCGGCTGCTTTTCCCGGGGAACCGTTACCGGCTGCAGGGCCACTTTATGTCATAAGTTTTATAAGCGTGATCGCTAACGCAATATAACAAAATTGTATCTTTTTTGTTAAATCTGACCTTGTGTGTGCTTGTCTATACAAGTATATCTAAATGCATCATCTGTCCCGTATAGGAGCACACAATGTCGTCAGGTAAATACCGCCAGCAGGACGTCCGCGCCGCGCGCGGCACCACCCTTACCGCCAAAAGCTGGCTCACCGAAGCCCCGCTGCGCATGTTGATGAACAACCTTGATCCTGAGGTGGCGGAAAACCCCCACGAGCTGGTGGTCTACGGCGGCATAGGCCGCGCCGCGCGCAACTGGGAATGCTATGACGCCATTGTTAAGGCACTGACCGAACTCGAAAACGACGAAACCCTGCTGGTGCAGTCCGGCAAGCCGGTTGGCGTGTTTAAAACCCACAAAAATGCCCCGCGCGTGCTGATCGCCAACTCTAACCTCGTGCCGCACTGGGCCACCTGGGAACACTTCAACGAACTCGACGCGAAAGGGCTGGCGATGTATGGCCAGATGACCGCCGGGAGCTGGATCTACATCGGCAGCCAGGGGATCGTGCAGGGCACCTACGAAACCTTCGTGGAGGCCGGTCGCCAGCACTACAACGGCTCGCTGAAAGGCCGCTGGGTATTGACCGCCGGTCTTGGCGGGATGGGCGGCGCGCAGCCGCTGGCCGCCACGCTGGCCGGCGCGTGCTCGCTGAACATTGAGTGCCAGCAGAGCCGCATTGATTTCCGACTGCGCACCCGTTACGTCGACGAACAGGCCGAGAATCTCGATGACGCGCTGGCGCGCATCAAAAAATACACATCCGAAGGCAAAGCGGTGTCGATTGCCCTGTGCGGCAACGCGGCGGACATTCTTCCTGAACTCGTCGCCCGCGGCGTGCGCCCGGATCTGGTCACCGACCAGACCAGCGCCCACGATCCGCTGCACGGCTACCTGCCAAAAGGCTGGTCGTGGGAAGACTATCAGCAAAAAGCGGCGACCGACCCGGAAGGCACGGTGCTTGCCGCGAAACGCGCCATGGCGGAACACGTCTCTGCGATGCTGGCCTTCAGCCAGATGGGCATTCCGACCTTTGACTACGGCAACAACATTCGCCAGATGGCGAAAGAGATGGGCGTGAGTAACGCCTTCGACTTCCCCGGCTTCGTCCCGGCCTATATCCGCCCGCTTTTCTGCCGCGGCATCGGACCGTTCCGCTGGGTTGCCCTGTCCGGCGACCCGGAGGACATCTACAAGACCGACGCCAAAGTGAAGGAGATCGTCGCCGATGACGAACACCTGCACCACTGGCTGGACATGGCCCGCGAGCGCATTAACTTCCAGGGCCTGCCGGCGCGTATCTGCTGGGTAGGGCTGGAGTGGCGTCAAAAACTGGGCCTCGCCTTTAACGAAATGGTGCGCAGCGGTGAAGTTTCCGCGCCGATCGTCATCGGCCGCGACCACCTGGACTCCGGCTCCGTCGCCAGCCCGAACCGCGAAACCGAAGCCATGCGCGACGGCTCGGACGCGGTCTCCGACTGGCCATTGCTGAACGCCCTGCTCAACACCGCCAGCGGCGCGACCTGGGTGTCGCTGCACCACGGCGGCGGCGTGGGAATGGGCTTCTCCCAGCATTCCGGGATGGTCATCGTCTGCGACGGTACCGATGAAGCCGCCGCGCGTATCGCTCGCGTGCTCCACAACGACCCGGCCACCGGCGTGATGCGTCACGCGGATGCGGGTTACGAGATTGCCATTGACTGTGCCAAAGAGCAGGGCCTTAACCTGCCGATGATCCCTGCCACACAAGGAAAGCATGAATGAACGCGTTAACACTCACTCCCGGCTCACTGACGCTCAAGCAGCTGCGTAACGTCTGGCGTCAGCCGGTCACCCTGTCGCTTGATGAAAGCGCCCACGCCGCCATTAACGACAGCGTGGCCTGCGTTGAAGCCATCGTTGCCGAAGGGCGCACGGCTTACGGGATTAATACCGGCTTTGGGCTGCTGGCGCAGACCCGCATCGCGACGCACGATCTGGAAAACCTGCAGCGTTCGCTGGTGCTGTCGCACGCGGCGGGCGTCGGTCAGCCGCTTGACGATGAGATTGTCCGTCTGATGATGGTGCTCAAAATCAACAGCCTGGCGCGCGGTTTCTCCGGCATTCGCCTGAGCGTGATTCAGGCGCTGATGGCGCTGGTTAATGCGGAGGTCTATCCGTGGATCCCGGCGAAGGGCTCCGTCGGTGCCTCCGGCGATCTCGCGCCGCTGGCGCACATGTCGCTGCTGCTGCTGGGCGAAGGCAAAGCGCGCTGGCAGGGCGAGTGGCTGCCTGCGAAAGAGGCGCTGAAAAAAGCCGGCTTAACGCCGATCACGCTGGCGGCGAAAGAGGGGCTGGCGTTGCTGAACGGTACCCAGGCATCGACCGCCTTCGCGCTGCGCGGCCTGTTTGAAGCGGAAGATCTGTTTGCCTCGGCGGTGGTGTGCGGTGCGCTGACCACCGAAGCGGTGCTGGGCTCGCGTCGCCCGTTCGATGCCCGCATCCACGAGGTGCGCGGTCAGCGGGGACAGATTGATGCCGCCGCGATGTACCGTCACGTGCTTACCGACACCAGCGAAATTGCCGATTCACACCACAACTGTGAGAAGGTGCAGGATCCGTATTCCCTGCGCTGCCAGCCGCAGGTGATGGGGGCGTGCCTGACGCAGCTGCGCCAGGCGGCGGAGGTGCTGCTGGTGGAGGCCAACGCGGTGTCCGATAACCCGCTGGTGTTCGCCCAGGAAAACGAGGTGGTCTCCGGCGGTAATTTCCACGCCGAGCCTGTGGCAATGGCGGCGGATAATATCGCGCTGGCGATTGCCGAAGTCGGCGCGTTGTCCGAGCGCCGCATCGCGCTGATGATGGATAAACACATGTCCCAGCTGCCACCGTTCCTGGTGCGTAACGGCGGGGTCAACTCGGGCTTTATGATTGCTCAGGTGACGGCCGCAGCGCTGGCAAGCGAGAACAAGGCGCTGTCGCACCCGCACAGCGTGGACAGCCTGCCAACGTCTGCAAACCAGGAAGATCACGTTTCGATGGCACCGGCTGCCGGGCGTCGTCTGTGGGAGATGGCCTCTAACACCCGCGGCGTGCTGGCAGTGGAATGGCTGGCGGCAAGTCAGGGTATCGATCTGCGTGAAGGGCTCAAATCCAGCCCGCTGCTGGAGCAGGCGCGCCAGGTGCTGCGCGAGCACGTATCGCATTACGACGACGACCGCTTCTTTGCCCCGGATATTGATAAGGCGATGCAGCTTCTGGAAGAAGGGCGGCTGGTGGGGCTGTTACCTTCGGTGCTGTGATTTTTTTGCCCGGTGGCGCTGCGCTTACCGGGCCTACGAGTACGAAATCCAGGCCGGGTAAGGCGTAGCCGCCACCCGGCTTTTTTTACGAATACATCGTCGTAATCGACGCGCTCCCCAGGGAATGGAAATGCACGTTAAACCCGACCATCGCGCCGCTCGCGCCTTCATCGACCTCAATTCTCTCCACGTCCAGCGCGTGCACCGTGAAGATATAGCGGTGGGTTTCCCCTTTTGGCGGCGCCGCGCCGCCGTAGCCCGCTTTACCGAAGTCAGTACGCGTCTGAATGGCACCTTCAGGCAGGGCAACCAGGTCTGAACCGGAACCCTGCGGCAGCACGCGCGTGTCGGCAGGCAGGTTCGCCACGATCCAGTGCCACCATCCGGAACCGGTTGGCGCATCCGGGTCATAGCAGGTCACGACAAAGCTTTTGGTGCCTGCCGGAACCTCGTCCCACGCCAGGTGCGGAGAGATGTTATCGCCCTGATACCCCATGCCGTTGAAAACGTGCCGTTCCGGCAGCTTTTCACCGTCGCGCAGATCTTTACTGATGATTTTCATACGGTTTACCCTCGTTGATCGCTCGTTCAGCAAGTGTAATGCATTGGGTTAAATCGTGAAATGCGCGGGAATGTTAACGGCTGTTACAACCGCGTCGGTTAATTTTCGAAGCTGCTCTGGCGTGATGCTGTACGGCGGCATCAGATAGATAAGCTTGCCGAAAGGCCGGACCCACACGCCCTGGTCCACGAAGAAGCGCTGCAGCGCCGCCATATTCACCGGATGGGTGGTTTCAATCACCCCAATGGCGCCCAGCACGCGCATGTCCGCCACGAAATTCGCGCCCGAGGCGGCGCTCAGTTCCGCTTTCAGCCGCGCTTCTATCGCCGCAACCTGCGTCTGCCACTCGCCGCTCTCCAGAATCGCAAGGCTTTCACTCGCCACGGCGCAGGCCAGCGGGTTACCCATAAACGTCGGGCCGTGCATAAAGCAGCCGGCTTCACCGTCGCTGATGGTGTCGGCCACCTGGCGGGTCGTGAGCGTGGCGGAGAGCGTCATGGTGCCGCCCGTCAGCGCTTTACCGAGGCACAGAATATCCGGCGCAATACCCGCATGTTCGCAGGCAAACAGCTTGCCGGTGCGGCCAAAGCCGGTGGCGATCTCATCGGCAATCAGCAGAATGCCCTCGCGGTCGCACATCCTGCGAATACGCTTCAGCCATTCCGGGTGGTACATCCGCATCCCGCCCGCGCCCTGCACGATCGGTTCAAGAATGACGGCAGCAATCTCGTGACGATGTGCCGCCATCAGCCGGGCGAAGCCGACCATGTCCATCTCGTTCCACTCGCCGTCGAAGCGGCTCTGCGGCGCCGGGGCGAACAGGTTTTCCGGCAGATACCCCTTCCACAGGCTGTGCATGGAGTTGTCCGGATCGCACACCGACATCGCTCCGAAGGTATCCCCGTGATAGCCGTTGCGGAAGGTGAGGAAACGCTGGCGCGTTTCGCCTTTGGCGTGCCAGTACTGCAGCGCCATTTTCATCGCCACTTCCACCGCCACGGAGCCGGAATCGGCCAGGAAGACGCACTCCAGCGATGCAGGCGTCATCGCCACCAGGCGACGGCATAAATCCACCGCGGGCTGATGGGTGAGCCCGCCAAACATCACGTGCGACATCTGGTCAATTTGCGCCTTCATCGCCGCGTTCAGGCGCGGGTGGTTATACCCGTGAATGGCCGCCCACCAGGAGGACATCCCGTCAACGAGCTGTTCGCCGCTGGCGAGATGTAGCTCGCAGCCGTGGGCCGAGGCCACCGGATAGACGGGAAGGGGGCGGGTGGTGGAGGTGTAAGGGTGCCAGATATGCTGCTTGTCGAAGGCGAGATCGTCCTGGGTCATAATCGACTTGTAAACCATTTTGAAAAGTTTTAGGTTTACGAGTATAAACCGAACCGAAAATTAACAAAACCCTTTGGAGAAGCCCGATGGCTCACCACGCACGCTGGACGATGTCGCAAGTTACTGAATTATTCAACAAACCTTTCCTTGAGCTGATGTTCGAAGCCCAACAGGTGCATCGTCAGCACTTCGATCCCCGCCATGTTCAGGTCAGCACGCTGCTGTCGATCAAGACCGGCGCCTGCCCCGAAGACTGCAAATATTGCCCGCAGAGCGCGCGCTACAAAACCGGCCTGGAGTCAGAGCGCCTGATGGAGGTCGAGCAGGTCCTCGACTCCGCGCGCAAGGCCAAAAACGCCGGTTCAACCCGCTTCTGCATGGGCGCGGCGTGGAAGAACCCGCACGATCGCGACATGCCGTACCTGGAGCAGATGGTGAAGGGCGTGAAGGAGATGGGCCTCGAAGCCTGCATGACCCTCGGCACGCTCAACGAGGAGCAGGCGCAGCGCCTCTCGGCGGCGGGGCTGGACTACTACAACCACAACCTCGACACCTCGCCGGAATTTTACGGCAATATCATCACCACGCGTACCTACCAGGAGCGTCTGGATACGCTGGATAAGGTGCGTGACGCGGGGATCAAGGTCTGCTCCGGCGGCATCGTGGGCTTAGGCGAGACGGTGAAAGACCGCGCGGGCCTGCTGCTGCAGCTGGCGAACCTGCCGACCCCGCCGGAAAGCGTGCCGATCAACATGCTGGTGAAGGTCAAGGGCACGCCGCTGGCGGATAACGAGGACGTGGATGCGTTTGATTTTATCCGCACCATCGCGGTGGCGCGCATCATGATGCCAACGTCTTACGTTCGCCTCTCTGCGGGCCGCGAGCAGATGAACGAGCAGACTCAGGCGATGTGCTTTATGGCCGGGGCCAACTCCATCTTCTACGGCTGCAAGCTGCTGACCACGCCGAACCCGGAAGAGGACAAAGACGTTCAGCTGTTCCGCAAGCTGGGGCTGAACCCGCACCAGACCGAGGTGCTGACGGGCGATAACGAGCAACAGCAGCAGCTGGAGCAGCAGATTTTTAACGCCGACACCGACCAGTTCTACAACGCGGCAGCCGTATGACCTGGCAGGCACGTATCAACTCTGCGCTCGACGAGCGTCGGGCGGCAGAGGCATTTCGCGTTCGCAGGGTGGTGGAAAACGGCGCGGGCCGTTTTCTTACCCGTGAAGGCCAGCAGTTCTGCAATTTCTCCAGCAACGACTATCTCGGGCTGAGCCAGCATCCGGCCATTATCCGCGCCTGGCAGCAGGGCGCGGAGCGGTTTGGCGTGGGCAGCGGCGGATCGGGACACGTCAGCGGATACACCACGGCGCATCAGGCGCTGGAAGAGGCGCTTGCCGACTGGCTGGGCTACCCGCGCGCGCTGCTGTTTATCTCCGGCTTTGCCGCCAACCAGGCGGTCATCACGGCCCTGATGGGCAAGGACGATCGCATTGTCGCCGACCGCCTGAGCCACGCCTCCCTGCTGGAGGCGGCAAATTTAAGCCCGGCGCAGCTGCGGCGTTTTGCCCATAACGATGCGGGGCAGCTTGCTGCGCTGCTGGATAAACCCTGCGACGGACAACAGCTGGCGGTCACGGAAGGGGTGTTCAGCATGGACGGCGACAGCGCGCCGCTTGCCGCGCTGCACGAGGCCGCAAAGCGGCAGCAGGCCTGGCTGCTGGTCGACGATGCCCACGGCGCTGGCGTGATGGGCGACGAAGGGCGCGGGAGCGCATACCAGCAAAACGTGAAGCCGGAACTGCTGATTGTCACCTTCGGCAAAGGCTTTGGCGTCAGCGGCGCCGCCGTGCTGTGCAGCGAATCCGTCGCCGACTATCTGCTGCAGTTTGCCCGCCACCTGATTTACAGCACCAGCATGCCTCCGGCGCAGGCCGTGGCGCTGTCGGCGTCGCTGGCTGTCATCCGCAGCGCAGAAGGGGAGGAGCGTCGCCAGCGGCTGGCAGAGCATATTGCGCGCTTTCGTCAGGGACTCGCGGCGCTGCCTTTCCACAGTCCCGATTCGCAGAGCGCTATCCAGCCGGTGATTGTCGGTGAAAATGCCCGCGCGCTGGCACTGGCACAGGCGCTGCGCCAGCGGGGCATGTGGGTCACGGCCATCCGCCCGCCCACCGTCCCACCGGGCACGGCGCGGCTGCGCTTAACCCTGACGGCGGCGCATGAAGCACAGGATATTGAGACGTTGCTGGAGGCGCTCCATGATGCCGGTGAATAAGCAGGCCATCGCGGCGGCATTTGGCCGCGCCGCGCAGAGCTATTCGCAGCATGACGAGCTGCAGCGTCTGAGCGCGCAGGGGCTTCTGGCCGCCCTTGGCGAGAACGGTTTTCCACAGGTGCTGGACGCAGGCTGTGGTCCCGGCAGCAACAGCCGCTACTGGCGCGGGGCGGGAAGCCAGGTGACGGCTATCGATCTCTCAGCCCGGATGCTGGAAGAGGCACGCCAGCGGCAGGCGGCAGATCGTTATCTGCTGGCCGATATCGAGGCGATCCCGCTGGCGGACGCGCAGTTTGATCTGGTCTGGAGCCATCTGGCGGTTCAGTGGTGCAGTAGCCTGCCGCAGGCCCTGCGCGAGCTTTATCGCGTGGCGCGGCCGGGCGGGAAGGTGGCCTTTACTACCTTGCTGGAAAGTTCGCTGCCGGAGCTGAATCAGGCCTGGAAAGCGGTGGATGAACAGCCGCACGCTAACCGGTTTTTATCGCATGAGCAGGTGACGCAGGCGCTGGCAGGCTGGCGCTATCGCAGCACGGTGCAGACCATCACGCTCAATTTTAGCGATGCGTTCAGCGCCATGCGTTCGCTGAAGGGTATTGGCGCCACGCACCTGCATACCGGACGCGAGAAAAAACCGCTTACCCGGGGTCAGCTGCAGCGCCTTGAGCTGGCCTGGCCGCAGCAGCGGGGGCATTTCCCGCTCTCCTATCAACTTTTTCATGGGGTTATCGAACGTGACTGAACGTTATTTTGTCACCGGCACGGACACAGAAGTGGGCAAAACGGTTGCCAGCACGGCATTGCTGCAGGCGGCACGGCTGCTCGGGAAAAACACCGCCGGGTATAAGCCCGTGGCGTCCGGCAGCGAGATGACGGCGGAAGGGTTACGCAACACCGACGCGCTGGCGCTCCAGCGTAACAGCACGCGTGAACTCGCCTATTCTGCAGTGAATCCGTACACCTTTGCCGAACCGACCTCGCCGCACATTATCAGCGCCGATGAAGGCCGTCCGATTGATTTCGCCGTGCTGTCTGCCGGACTGCGGACGCTGGAAAATCAGGCCGACTGGGTGCTGGTGGAAGGGGCCGGCGGCTGGTTTACGCCGCTTTCAGACACGCAGACGTTTGCTGACTGGGTGCAGGCCGAGCAGCTTCCGGTCATTCTTGTCGTCGGCGTCAAGCTGGGCTGCATCAATCACGCCATGTTGACCGCACAGGCCGTACAGCAGGCAGGGCTGCGTCTTGCGGGCTGGATAGCCAACGACGTGGTTGCGCCGGGTAAACGCCATCAGGCGTATCTGGCGACGCTCAGGCGCGTCCTTCCCGCGCCGTGCCTCGGGGAAATTCCCTGGCTGGCTGACGGCGCGGAAAATGCCGAAATCGGACGTTATCTCGATCTCAGCGTTTTGCTTCCCGCGACATCCAGTGAGCGATAAGCTCGTCATCCAGTTCGTTAACGTGGCCCTGCGCCACGTTACGCCCGCGATAGAGCAGACAGAAACGGTCCGCCACCCGGCGGATAAACGACAGCTGCTGCTCCGCTAACAGCACCGTCATCCCTAACTCCCGGTTTAAGCGCCCCAGCAGCTGCACCAGCTTCTGGGCAACGCTGTGCCCCGCGCCGTGCAGCGGTTCATCCAGGATCAGCAGGTGAGGGCGGTTCACCAGCGCATTAGCCAGCGCCAGCTGATACTGGTCGTCCGGAGAGAGCGTGTTGGCGCGGGTTCGTCGCAAGGCATAGAGCGCCGGGAACAGGTCGTAAACGTCATTTTTCGCCTCCGGGTTCGGTTTCCCCGTCGCCCGCATGGCGATATGCAGGTTCTCCTCAATCGTGAGCTGGGAGAAGATCCGCCTGTCCTGCGAGACATAGCCTATCCCCGGCCCGGAACGCTGTTCTGGCGGCGGGTTGAGCAAATCGCGCGGCGGCGCGCCCGCCTCATACCAGATGATGCTGCCGCTTTCGACGGGCACTTTCCCGGCGATGCAATTCATGAGGGTGGTTTTTCCCATCCCCGGCAGGCCAACGACGCCTGTACACATCCCTTGCGGAAAATCTAAATCCACATTCCATAGCGTATGTTGACTTCCGTAAAACTGATTCACTGCACGCAGGCTCAACATCTTTCTCTCCTTAAAAATGTGTGTAGGTGTGGCTCGTTGTTAAACTGCAAAACCCCTGCCATAAAGCGGAAAGTGATTAAAAAAGCGTCTTTTTTAGGAATAAGTCACAGAAGCGCGGGGGATAAAAAGGGGGATTGCACATCGACGGTGCCGACGGTGGTGAGTTGTGGTGCAGAGCCAGAAATGATGGAAATGTGAGCAAGATCTCGTCAGTTGGTTATGAATGACGCGACTGTTAATCAGCAAAAAAGAGCTATAAAAATTTTTTGCTGCCGCCTCGTGGGAAAATCCGGGAATTTGCAGAGCGCCAGTCTGTATGGGCTGGAAGCAGTTATCCACTATTCCTGTGGATAACCATGTGCATTAGAGTTAGAAAACACGCGATAAGCGAGAGAAGACGCGGCTTACGCCCAAATTGACGCGAAACGCGGCTTTAGAAAATATCGTTTATTTTTTAATTGGTTAGATAAAATCAATTCCCGTCATGAAAGTGTCACCCGTTGCCATAAAACTATCATTACCTGGCTTGACAAATGTTAAAAAAGAAAAAGTTCTGGGGATAACCTGACCTGACTGGTGTTTTATGTTGCCACTGTCCAAATTTTGGCCGCTATCGCGCTAATCATTCAGGCGCTATGCTAAATATCCTGACATGCTACTGGTTTTTCATCCAGTGTTTTTTACTGGCATTCCTGGCAACAAGGAGTAAAATTATTCACCTGCCGCTTATAACGTCATCAGGTTGTCGCCCATGAGTAAACCGTTCAAATTGAATTCTGCTTTCCGTCCGTCTGGCGATCAGCCTGAAGCGATCCGTCGTCTGGAAGAGGGGCTGGAGGATGGGCTGGCGCACCAGACGCTGCTCGGGGTTACCGGCTCGGGTAAAACCTTTACCATTGCCAACGTGATTGCGGATCTCCAGCGCCCTACGATGGTGCTGGCGCCCAACAAAACCCTGGCGGCGCAGCTTTACGGCGAGATGAAAGAGTTCTTCCCGGAAAACGCCGTTGAGTATTTCGTCTCCTACTACGATTACTACCAGCCAGAAGCCTATGTGCCGAGCTCTGATACCTTCATCGAGAAAGATGCGTCGGTGAACGAACACATTGAGCAGATGCGACTGTCGGCCACTAAGGCGCTGCTGGAGCGTCGCGATGTGGTTGTGGTGGCCTCTGTTTCGGCGATTTACGGCCTGGGCGATCCGGATCTCTATCTCAAGATGATGCTGCACCTGACGCAGGGGATGATTATCGACCAGCGCGCGATTTTGCGCCGCCTGGCGGAGCTGCAGTACACCCGCAACGACCAGGCCTTCCAGCGTGGTACGTTCCGCGTGCGCGGCGAAGTGATCGACATCTTCCCGGCGGAATCGGACGATATGGCGCTGCGCGTTGAGCTGTTTGACGAGGAGGTCGAACGCCTGTCGCTCTTCGACCCGCTGACAGGACACGTTGAGTCGGTGATCCAGCGCTTCACCATCTACCCGAAAACGCACTACGTGACGCCGCGCGAGCGTATCGTGCAGGCGATGGAAGAGATCAAAGTGGAGCTGGCCGAGCGCCGCAAGGTGCTGCTGGCGAACAATAAGCTGCTGGAAGAGCAGCGCCTCAGCCAGCGTACTCAGTTCGACCTGGAGATGATGAACGAGCTGGGCTACTGCTCCGGCATCGAAAACTACTCCCGCTTCCTCTCCGGGCGCGGGCCGGGCGAGCCGCCGCCGACGCTGTTTGATTACCTGCCAGCAGACGGTTTGCTGGTGATCGACGAATCCCACGTCACGATCCCGCAGATCGGCGGAATGTACCGCGGCGACCGGGCGCGTAAAGAAACGCTGGTGGAGTACGGATTCCGCCTGCCGTCAGCGCTGGATAACCGTCCGATGAAGTTTGAAGAGTTTGAGGCGCTGGCGCCGCAAACCATCTACGTCTCTGCCACGCCGGGCAACTACGAGCTGGAAAAATCGGGCGATGAGGTGGTTGACCAGGTAGTGCGTCCGACCGGGCTGCTGGACCCGATTATCGAGGTGCGTCCGGTGGCGACGCAGGTAGACGACCTGCTCTCTGAGATCCGCGCCCGTTCCGCCATTAACGAGCGCGTGCTGGTGACCACGCTCACCAAGCGTATGGCGGAAGACCTGACCGAGTATCTCGAAGAGCACGGCGAGAAGGTGCGTTATCTGCACTCGGATATCGATACCGTGGAGCGCATGGAGATTATCCGCGACCTGCGCCTGGGCGAGTTTGACGTGCTGGTAGGGATTAACCTTCTGCGGGAAGGTCTGGATATGCCGGAGGTTTCGCTGGTGGCGATTCTGGACGCGGATAAAGAGGGCTTCCTGCGTTCCGAGCGTTCGCTGATTCAGACCATTGGCCGCGCCGCGCGTAACGTCAACGGTAAAGCGATTCTGTACGGTGACAAAATTACCCCGTCGATGGCGAAAGCGATCGGTGAGACGGAGCGCCGCCGCGAGAAACAGCAGCGCTACAACGAAGAACACGGCATTACGCCGCAGGGGCTGAACAAGAAGGTGGTGGATATTCTGGCGCTGGGCCAGAACATTGCCAAAACCAAAGCGAAAGGCCGCGGCAAGGCGCGTTCAGTGGTGGAAGAAGATACCGTCGTGCTGACGCCAAAAGCGCTGCAGCAGAAGATCCACGAGCTGGAAGGGCAGATGATGCAGCACGCGCAGAACCTGGAGTTCGAAGAGGCGGCGCAGATCCGCGACCAGCTTCATCAGCTGCGGGATCTGTTTATCGCGGCATCGTGAGTTTTTTGCCCGGTGGCGCTGCGCTTACCGGGCCTACAGGTTTAGCGTCTTTTGTCACCCCGGTAAGCGCAGCGCCACCGGGGTTTTTGTTAACCCAACGCCTGAATCGCTTTCTCCAGCGCCTCGCGCAGCAGGTGGCGGTCGTGACGGTACTTGATGTCTGAGGCCTCCAGCGGCTCCTGCACCACCACGCGATCGCCAATCCCTGTCACATCCACTTTTGGCCCAACCACGACACCGTCGATAATTTTCTTACCGACGTACTGCTCCATCAGGTCCAGCTTGTCCGCCAGCGACAGGCTCGCCGCGGCCGGACTCAGCTCACGCCCTAAATTGCCGATGTAGACCATCGGCGCCGGGGTGCGGCGCAGCGCCTGCGCCAGCTCTTTCACCAGCAGGATCGGCATCAGGCTGGTGTAAAAGCTGCCCGGGCCGATCAGAATTAAATCCGCATCGCCAATTGCTTCTACGGCTTCACGCGTCGCCGGCACGCTCGGGTAAGTCATCAGCTCTTTGGGCGGCAGCAGAAGCTGGTCAATATTCACCTCGCCGTACACTTCATGCCCTTCGGCGTCGATGGCCATCAAATCGACCGGTTGTTCAGACATCGGGATCAGGAATGCGTCCACTTTGAGCAGGTTACGGATCAGATTGATGGCTTCGAGAGGCCTTACGCTCAGGTGATCCAGCGCCTTTAACATCAGATTTCCGAGGTTATGTCCGGAAAGTTCGCCATTGCCGCCAAAACGGTACTCAAACATCGCCGACGCGACGCTCGGCTCGGTAATTAACTGGTTCAGGCAGTTGCGCATATCGCCCCAGGCAATACCGCCTTCGGCACGTCTGATCCGCCCGGTTGAGCCGCCGTTATCGGTGGTGGTCACTATCCCTGTCAGCCTTGAGCCGAGTGACGACAAAGAGGACATAACGCGGCCCAGGCCGTGGCCTCCGCCAAGAGCGACCACTCGGTCAAGATCCGCAAAAGTGCGATTGCGCATACGTATTCCTTATCACGTTCGATCGCGTAACAGTAACCTAACTACCCCTAAAAGACGATGCCTCACCCGAAGCAAAATGACGTATATCAATGTGAAAGTGCAGTTTTTAGGTATTCTGTAGCGAAAATGCAGGATTGATTCGCTATATACGCAATTATATAGCGAAAAGCGATAATGGCGCTGTCAGACTTTCCGCGCTACTATCGCCTTAACCACGTTTTCAACACTGAAAACATACACTCTAGCCCTTGTGCCTGTGTCGAAAGATATGGCGCTCTGGCCGTGGCGAATTTGCCACCAGGGTACAGAAAGAAATGACTGTGCCTCCCGTATCTGGAAAGGTGTACATGGCTTCACAACTTACTGATGCTTTCGCGCGTAAGTTTTATTACTTGCGTCTGTCGATTACCGATGTGTGCAACTTCCGTTGCACCTACTGCCTGCCCGACGGCTACAAACCGGGCAGCGTCACCAATAACGGCTTTCTCTCCGTGGATGAAGTGCGCCGCGTCACGCGCGCCTTCTCTGAGCTCGGCACCGAAAAAGTGCGTCTGACCGGCGGTGAACCCTCTCTGCGCCGTGATTTCCCGGACATCATTGCTGCCGTGCGTGAAAACGACCGCATTCGCCAGATTGCCGTGACCACCAACGGTTACCGCATGGCGCGCGACGTGGCCACCTGGCGCGATGCGGGCTTAACCGCCATTAACGTCAGCGTGGACAGTCTCGACGCCCGCCAGTTTCACGCCATTACCGGCCAGGATAAATTCCGCCAGGTGATGGACGGCATCGACGCGGCGTTCAGCGCCGGGTTCGAGAAGGTCAAAGTCAATACGGTGCTGATGCGCGACGTCAACCACCATCAGCTGGACACCTTCCTCGCCTGGATCAAATCCCGCCCCATTCAGCTGCGCTTTATTGAGCTGATGGAAACCGGCGAGGGCAGCGAGCTGTTCCGCCGTCATCACATCTCCGGCATGGTCCTGCGCGACGCGCTGCTGAAACGCGGCTGGATCCACCAGATCCGCCAGCGCAGCGACGGTCCGGCGCAGGTCTTCTGCCATCCTGATTACGAAGGCGAAATTGGGCTTATCATGCCTTACGAGAAAGACTTCTGCGCCAGCTGCAACCGCCTGCGCGTCTCTTCCGTAGGCAAGCTGCACCTGTGCCTGTTCGGGGACGGCGGCGTAGACCTGCGCGATCTGCTGGCAGACGATGCCCAGCAGGAGGCGCTTGAAGCGCGCATTTCTGAAGCGCTGACGCATAAAAAACAGACCCACTTCCTGCATCAGGGCAATACCGGCATTACTCAGAACCTGTCTTACATCGGCGGGTAATCAGGCTTAAGAAGGAATCAGAAGATGAGTCAGGTAAGCGCAGAATTTATCCCGACACGCATTGCTATCCTTACCGTTTCCGATCGCCGTGGCGAAGAGGATGATACCTCCGGCCACTGGCTGCGCGAGGCGGCCCATGACGCGGGGCATCACATCGTCGATAAAGCGATCGTGAAGGAGAACCGCTACGCCATTCGCGCGCAGGTCTCTCAGTGGATCGCCAGCGATGAGGTGCAGGTGGTGCTGATCACCGGCGGCACCGGCTTTACCGCGGGCGATCAGGCGCCTGAAGCGCTGCTCCCGCTGTTCGACCGCGAGGTGGAAGGCTTTGGCGAGGTGTTCCGCATGCTCTCCTTTGAAGAGATTGGCACCTCCACGCTGCAGTCGCGCGCCGTTGCCGGGGTGGCGAACAACACCCTGATTTTCGCCATGCCGGGCTCGACCAAAGCCTGCCGCACCGCGTGGGAAAACATCATCGCCCCGCAGTTGGATGCCCGTACCCGTCCGTGTAATTTCCATCCCCATTTAAAGAAATAAGCTATGTCACAACTGACCCACATTAACGCCGCTGGCGAAGCGCATATGGTGGACGTCTCCGCCAAAGCGGAAACGGTACGCGAGGCGCGCGCCGAAGCGTACGTCACCATGCTGCCGGAAACGCTGGCGATGATCATCGACGGCAGCCATCACAAGGGTGATGTCTTTGCCACTGCCCGCATCGCCGGTATTCAGGCCGCCAAGCGCACCTGGGACTTAATTCCGCTGTGCCATCCGCTGATGCTGAGCAAGGTGGAAGTGAACCTGCAGGCGCAGCCGGAGCAGAGCCGCGTGCGCATTGAATCGCTGTGCCGCTTAACCGGCAAAACCGGCGTGGAGATGGAGGCGCTGACGGCAGCGTCCGTGGCCGCGCTGACCATCTACGACATGTGCAAAGCGGTGCAGAAAGACATGGTGATTGGCCCGGTTCGCCTGCTGGCAAAAAGCGGCGGCAAATCCAGAGATTTTAAGGTGGACAGCCATGATTAAGGTGCTCTTTTTTGCGCAGGTGCGCGAGCTGGTGAATACCGACAGCCTGACGCTGGATGCGTCTTTTGACAACGTTGCGGCCCTGCGTGCGCATCTGGCGGCACAGAGCGACCGCTGGGCGCTGGCGCTCGACGAAGGCAAGCTGCTGGCCGCCGTTAACCAGACGCTGGTGGAGCTTACCCATCCGCTGAAGGCCGGGGATGAAGTGGCCTTCTTCCCGCCGGTCACAGGGGGCTAATATGAGTGAAACCCGCATTCTGGTTGGCCCTGAGCGCTTTAACGTAGGGACGGAATACAGCTGGCTGGCGGAACGCGACGAAGACGGTGCGGTCGTGACCTTTACCGGCAAAGTGCGCAATCACAACCTCGGTGACAGCGTGAAGGCGCTGACGCTGGAGCACTATCCCGGCATGACCGAGAAATCGCTGGCGGAGATAGTGGATGAGGCGCGAGGCCGCTGGCCGCTCGGACGCGTCACGGTGATTCACCGCATCGGCGAGATGTGGCCCGGCGAGGAGATTGTCTTTGTCGGGGTGACCAGCGCGCACCGCGGCAGCGCGTTTGCGGCAGGGGAGTTCATTATGGATTACCTCAAAACCAAAGCGCCGTTCTGGAAGCGCGAAGCCACGCCGGAAGGGGACCGCTGGGTGGAATCTCGCGACAGCGATAAACAGGCCGCCAGCCGTTGGTAGTCGGTTTACGTGGATGTGTTACTCTTAACGAGTGTGTCTACTTAATCTTAATCAGGAGTGAATCATGGACCGATTTCCGCGTTCCGATTCAATAGTGCAGCAGACCCGTAGCGGCCTGCAGACGTATATGGCTCAGGTGTACGGCTGGATGACGGTTGGCCTGCTGCTTACCGCGTTTATCGCGTGGTATGCGGCGAATACGCCGGAGCTGATGATGTTTATCTTCTCCAGCAAAATCACCTTCTTTGGGCTGATTATTGCGCAGCTGGCGCTGGTGTTTGTGCTTTCGGGTCTGGTGCACAAGCTGAGTGCCGGCATGGCAACGACCCTGTTTATGCTCTATTCGGCGCTAACGGGGCTGACGCTTTCCAGTATTTTCATCGTTTACACCTACTCCTCCATCGCCAGCACCTTCGTGGTCACCGGCGGGATGTTTGGTGCGATGAGCCTGTACGGCTACACCACGAAGCGCGATCTGAGCGGTTTCGGCAGCATGCTGTTTATGGGGCTGATCGGGATTGTGCTGGCGTCGCTGGTGAACCTGTGGCTCAAGAGCGACGCGCTGATGTGGGCCGTGACCTATATCGGGGTGGTGCTCTTCGTCGGGTTGACGGCCTATGACACCCAGAAGCTGAAAAACATCGGCGAGCAGATCGACGTACGCGACAGTTCGAACCTGCGCAAGTACTCGATTCTGGGCGCGCTGACGCTCTATCTTGACTTCATCAACCTGTTCCTGATGCTGCTGCGGATTTTAGGCAACCGTCGCTAAGGTTGTTTTGCCGGGTGGCGGCTTCGCCTTGCCCGTCCTGCGAAGCGCGAACCGTAGGTCGGGTAAGGCGAAGCCGCCACCCGACTTATTCACTTCGCTAGCATCCTCTCATTCTTCGCCCGCAGCTTCTTCGCCCGACTTTCCAGCACCAGATAGCAGACCGTTGCCAGCGCCAGCGGCAGGAAGTAATACAGCATGCGGTACGCCAGCAGGGCGGCGATAATCGTTCCCTGAGAAACATGCTCCCCGGCCAGCAGGGCAATAAACACCGCCTCCAGCACGCCGATCCCCGCCGGAATGTGCACAATCACCCCGGCAATGCTGCTCACCAGCAGCACGCCCAGCACGAAGAAGTAATTGACGTCCTCGCCAATCAGCAGCCAGATAATCGCCCCCATGGCCATCCAGTTGGCGCTGGAGACCGCCATCTGCAGCACCGCAAACTTCCACGAGGGCAGGACCAGCTTTTGCCCTTTGATGGTCATATGGCGGCGCTTTGCAAACGCGCAGGCCCAGAGATAAACGGCGATAATCAGCAGCAGCACGATGCCCAGAATGCGCAGCGTGGCCTCGTCGATATACCAGTGCGCGGGCAGCTGCACCACGCCGATGGTGAAGATCACCCCGCCGAGCAGAATATAGCCCAGCCAGTTGGTGGTAATGCTCAGGGAAAAAATGCGCGTGATGGTCCCGCCCGGCAGGCCGAGCCGCGAGTAGAGGCGATAGCGCATGCCAATGCCCCCGACCCAGGTGCTCAACGTCAGGTTAAAGGCGTAGCAGATAAACGACACCAGCATCACCTGACGTTTGGCCAGCTTGTGGCCGCAGTAGGCGCGACCCAGCAGGTCATAGCAGCCGTACATCAGGTAGCTTACGATAACCAGCCCCGTCGCGCCCAGCAGCACCATCCGGTTATAGTTGCGGATGACCTTCCACACCTCTTCCCAGTCCACTTTCTGCGCGTAGACCACCAGCAGCACCGCGACGGCAATAAAAAACACCCAGGTGAGGATCTTTTTTGCCAGTCGCCAGCGTGGATGCGATTTTGACATCAGGGTTTGCCTCCGTCTTCCGCTTCTACGCGGTCCTGGGTTTCCATTTCGGGTTGTACCGGCGGGTCCACCTGCGCCAGCTTCGGCGTATGCGCCGGCAGCCAGCCGACCATCGCCGGGAAATGCCGCAGGAAGTGGAACACCACCACGCTGATGCCCAGGTTCCACCAGGTGCGTTTGGGAACCATAGACTCATCCACGCGCACGCAGTCGTTAACGATCAACGCCTGCAGGTTATCCCGCAGGGTCTGGTTAAACTGGCGGTCGTGAATGATCAGGTTGGCTTCAAGGTTAAGCGACAGGCTCAGCGGATCGAGGTTGCTGGAGCCTACGGTGGCCCAGTGATCGTCCATCAGCGCGACTTTGCCGTGCAGCGGTCGACGACGATATTCGTAGATCTGGACGCCGCCCTTCACCAGGTAGTTGTACAGCAGCCGCGCCCCGACTTTGACGATTGGCATATCCGGCTCGCCCTGGACAATCAGCTTCACGCGCACGCCGCGTCTTGCAGCATTGCGCATGGCATGCAGCAGGCGATAGCCCGGGAAAAAGTAGGCGTTGGCGATGATCACTTCGCGCTTAGCGTTGGCCAGCATTTTAAGATAGTGGCGTTCAATGTCGTCCCGGTGCTCGCCGTTGTCGCGCCAGACGAAAAGCGCCTGCGCTTCGCCGGGCTTCCGGTTCTCTTCCGGGCGATGGCGGCGTCGCCACCAGCGGCGTACGGCCTCTTTCCCCGGCAGGTTCTCCAGCTCAAACAGCAAGATGTCCTGCACCACCGGGCCTTCGATGCGAATGGCGTAATCCTGCTTCGCTTCCGGACCGTAGTCGGACATATGTTCCGCCGAGTAGTTAATGCCGCCGACAAACGCTACCGTCTCATCCACTACCACAATTTTGCGGTGCATTCGGCGGAAAAGGTTGGTCCGCATGCCGAACAGGCGAGGGCCGGGATCGTAGTAGCGGAATACCACGCCTGCGGCGGTCAGTTCATTGACGAACGCATCGCTGAGGTCCGGCGAGCCGTAGCCATCCAGCAGTACTTCAATTTTGACGCCGCGCTGTGCGGCGCGCAGGAGCACGCTGTGCAGCTGCTTGCCGACGTTGTCTTCGAACCAGATAAAGGTTTCGAGGATCACTTTCTGCTGGGCGTTATCAATTGCCTTAAACACGGCCGGGTAATACTCGTCCCCGTTGACCAGCAGCGTAATCCGGTTGCCTTCCTGCCAGGAACATTTCATAAGTGGATCTCCGCGCTGAGCGGGGCATGGTCGGAAAGATGCCGCCAGTTGAGAAGCGCCAGGGCGGTCGGGCTGCTGGCGTGGGCATTTTTCACGTAGATGCGGTCAAGCCGCAGCAGCGGGAAACGGACCGGGAACGTGCGCGCAGGCCTGCCGTTCGCCCGGGTGAAGATCTCCTCCAGCCCGGCATCCACCTTCAACGGATGGTTTGCCCGCTGGCGCCAGTCGTTGAAATCGCCTGCCACGACAACAGGTTCACCGTCAGGCAGCGCGTTGGCCCATTCGGCCAGCATTTTCAGCTGCGCCTGACGATGGGCTTCGCGCAGGCCCAGATGAACGCAGCCGACGTGGATGGGCAGCTCAAGGTCGGGCGGGGTAATGCGGCAGTAGAGCAGGCCGCGTTTTTCGCTCTCCCCGACGGAAACGTCGCGGTTTTCATAATGTTCAATGGGATAACGCGACAGCACCGCGTTGCCGTGATGACCTTCAGGATAGACCGCGTTGCGGCCGTAGGCGTAATCGCTCCACATGGTGTCGGCCAGAAATTCATAGTGCGGCGTGTCGGGCCAGTTCTCAAAGTGAAGCGGATGTACTTCGTGTGCGCCCATCACCTCCTGCAGGCAGACAATATCCGCGCTGACGGTGCGCACCGCGTCGCGCAGCTCCGGTAAAATGAAGCGGCGGTTAAATGCTGTGAAGCCCTTATGAATGTTTATCGTCAGCACTTTAAGCGAGAAATGCTGCATTTTTTTCGTCATAAGCTCCTTCCTGAGTGACTATCCCGATGAAAATAAAGTGTAGTCGTCGTCACAAAAAGATGCGGCGTTACGGAATTTTCCGTAAAGTGCGGTAGTCTGATTAAGCAGAGAAAAATCCTTCAGGAGAGAAGCCATGAAGTGGCAACAACGTGTTCGTGTCGCAACTGGCCTGAGTTGCTGGCAGATAATGTTGCATTTACTGGTCGTGGCCGTACTGGTGATGGGCTGGATGAGCGGCACGCTGGTACGTGTTGGCCTGGGGCTATGCGTCCTTTACGGCGTCACCGTGCTGTCGATGCTGTTTTTACAGCGCCACCATGACGCGCGCTGGCGCGAGGTGGGTGACGTGCTCGAAGAGCTCACCACCACCTGGTACTTTGGTGCGGCGATGATTGTTCTGTGGCTGCTGTCACGTGTGCTGCAAAACAACCTGCTGCTGGCCCTGGCGGGTCTGGCCATCCTCGCAGGGCCTGCGGTGGTCTCGTTGCTGACCAAAGAGAAAAAGCTACGCGATGTTGCGTCTAAACATCGCATAGGCCACTGAGCCTGTCGTGGCCGCGATGACCAGTAGCGGCCACAAACTTCCCCAGACAATATCCAGACTCGCATCCTTCAGATAGATTTGCTTGGTGATATCCGTAAAGTGCCGTATCGGGTTTATCCACGTCAGATCCTGGAGCCACACCGGCATATTCTCAACCGGCGAGACGTACCCGGAGAGCAGGATCGCGGGCATCATAAAGACGAATACCCCGATAAACGCCTGCTGCTGCGTCGAGCAGAGTGCGGAAATCAGCAGCCCAAACCCCACCAGCGACAGCCCGTAAATCACCATCGTGAAGTAAAACAGCGCCAGCGATCCGGCGAACGGGATCTGGTAGGCCCAAATTCCCACCCCCAGCACGATGGTGGCCTGGAAGGTGGCGACAATTAGCGCCGGCACCGCTTTGCCGACGAAAATTTGCCAGGTGGCGAGCGGGGAGACCAGCAGCTGATCCAGCGTGCCCTGTTCGCGCTCGCGGGCGACGGAGAGAGAGGTCACAATCATCACCCCGATGGTGGTGATCATGGCGATCAGCGACGGCACCACAAACCACTTGTAGTCCAGATTCGGGTTATACCAGTTGCGCACCACCAGTTCGCTGTTGTTGGGCTTCGGTTTGCCGTCCATCAGCTCCTGCTGGTAATCCTTCACCACCTGCTGGAGGTAGTTGGCTGCGATCTGGGCGCTGTTGGAGTTGCGCCCGTCGAGGATCAGCTGCATCGGCGCGGTCTGGAAGGTATCCAGATTGCGGGAGAAATCCGCCGGGAAGCGCACCAGCAGCAGCGCTTTTTGCGTGTCGATGGTGGGCTGAATGTCCTGCGGGCTTTTCAGCAGCAGGATGTGGGTAAAGGCTTTCGCACGCGCAAAGCGCTGCGTCAGCTCGACGGAATGTTTGCCGTTGTCTTCGTTGTAAATGGCAATGGTGGCGTTGGTCACCTCAAGGGTGGCGGCAAACGGGAACAGTAAAACCTGGATCAGCACCGGCAACACCAGAATGGCGCGGGTTTGCGGCTCGCGCAGCAGGGATTGCAGCTCTTTGCGTATTAACGTCCATAAACGGTGAAACATGCGCGCTCCTTAATCTAACCGCCGTTTGGTTTTCATCCACGTCAACCCGATAAACATCACCGCCGACGCCATTAAAAACAGCGTGTTGATAATCAGCACTACCGGAATATTCCCCGCCAGGAACAGGCTTTGCAGCGTGCTCACGAAGTAGCGCGCCGGAATTACGTAGGTCACGGCGCGGATGACGGCAGGCATGCTGTCTATCTGGAAGATAAACCCTGAGAGCATTATCGACGGCAGGAAAGCGGCGTTCAGCGCCACCTGCGCGGCGTTAAACTGGTTGCGGGTGATGGTGGAGATGAGCAGCCCCATCCCCAGCGTGCTGAGTAAAAACAGGCTGGTGATAAAGAACAGCACGATCAGCGAGCCGCGGTACGGCACGCCGAGGATAAAGACGGACACCAGCATGCAGAGCAGCATCGCCAGCATGCCTAGGAAGTAGTAGGGAATAAGCTTGCACAGCAGCAGCTCGACGCGCGTCACTTCGGTGGAAAGCAGCGCCTCCATAGTGCCGCGCTCCCACTCGCGGGCGATGACCAGCGAGGTCAGAATCGCGCCGATCACCGTCATAATAATCGTTACCGCGCCCGGAATAATAAAGTGCTGGCTGATGGCGGCGGGGTTAAACCAGTAGCGCGTCTGCACGTCGATAAGCGGCTTAAATTCTTCACCCCGGTCTTCGGCGCGCTGCATCTGCCAGAGCTGCCAGATCCCCTCCGCGTAGCCCTGCACGAAGTTCGCGGTGTTTGGCTCGCTGCCGTCAGTGATGACCTGGATCGGCGCATCGGTATTCGCCCGCGCCATGTTGGCGGCAAAATCCACCGGAATGACGATCAGACCGCGAATCTTCCCGGCCTGCATCTTCTGGATCAGCTCCTGACGATTGTCGCTGATGGTGGCGTCAATGTAGGGCGAACCGGTCATGGCGTGGGTAAAGTCCAGCGCCTCTTCGCTCTGCTGTTCGAGTAAAATCCCGACCCGCAGCTTGCTGGAGTCCAGGTTAATGCCGTAGCCAAAGATAAACAGCAGCAGCAGGGGGATCACCACCGCAATCAGCCAGCTGCTGGGATCGCGCACGATCTGCCGCGTCTCTTTAACGCACAGCGCGCGCACCCGGCGCCAGGAAAGGGCGTTACTGCGCATGGGCATTCTCCTTATCCCAGTCGTGGATGAGGGTGATAAACGCCTGCTCCATGGTCGGGTCCGGCACCGCGTCGTCGGCGGCCTGGTTTTTCAGGTCGTCCGGCGTGCCGTGGGCAATCAGCTTGCCGCGATACACCAGCCCGATGCGGTCGCAGTACTCCGCCTCGTCCATAAAGTGGGTGGTCACCATGACGGTTACCCCTTTTTCCACCATGCTGTTGATATGCAGCCAGAACTCGCGGCGGGTAATGGGATCAACGCCAGACGTGGGCTCATCCAGAAACAGAATATCCGGCTCGTGCATCAGCGAGCAGGCCAGCGCCAGCCGCTGCTTAAAGCCGAGCGGCAGTTCGTCGGTGGCGTGGGAAGCAATCGTCGTTAACCCGAAGGCGTCGCTCATGCGGCGGATTTTCTCGTTCTGCGCCCGCCCGCGCAGGCCGTACACGCCGGAGAAAAAGCGCAGATTCTGCTCGACCGTCAGGTTGCCGTACAGGGAGAATTTCTGCGCCATGTAGCCCAGGTGCTGGCGCGCCTTGCCGGAGCTGACCTTGAGATCCATATCCAGCACCAGCGCCTTGCCGGACGTCGGCACCAGCAGGCCGCACATCATCTTAAAGGTGGTTGATTTGCCCGCGCCGTTTGGTCCGAGCAGGCCAAAAATCTCGCCGCGCTTCACCGCGAAATTGACGTTGTCGGTGGCGGCGAAATCCCCGAATTTTTTAGTGAGGGATTTGGCTTCGATCACCGTTTCGCCCGGCGTGCCTTCCACCGTGTGCAGGATCGCCCCAAGCGGCGACTCGGAGGTCCCCGCGCCGCCCAGCAGGTCGATGAACGCATCTTCAAAACGCGGCGCCGTCTCTTCCGTCTCAATCGTCGGCATTCCAGGCGCCCGGCGAATATCGTCGACGGTGGCCTCTTTTTTGAGGATGACCCGCACCGAGCGGCCCTGAATCATCCCGTCGCTGACCTGCGGCAGCCTGAGCACCCGCTGCAGCAGCGAGCGGTTGGACGCCTGCGGGCTGTGCAGCAGGAAGCTGCGCCCGGCCATGCTCTGCGTCAGCGTCGTCGGCTCGCCCTGATAGAGCAGTTCGCCTTCGTTCATCAGCAGCACGTCCCGGCACTGCTCCGCTTCGTCGAGGTAGGAGGTGCTCCAGAGGATCAGCATCCCGTCGCCCGCCAGCTCGTGCACCATCTGCCACAGCTCGCGGCGGGAAATCGGGTCTACGCCGACGCCGGGCTCGTCCAGCAGCAGCACCTTCGGCTCGCCCACCAGCGTGCAGGCCAGCCCCAGCTTCTGCTTCATCCCGCCGGAGAGCTTGCCCGCCAGCCGGTCGGTGAACGGGCCGAGCGAGGTAAATTCCAGCAGGCGGGCGAAGGTTTTCTCCCGGGTTTCGCCGGTGACGCTGCGCAGGTCGGCGTACAGGTTCAGGTTTTCCATCACCGTCAGGTCTTCATACAGGCCAAACTTCTGCGGCATATAGCCGAGCATGGCGTGGAGCGGGCCGTCGTCTTTTATCGGATCCAGGCCCAGCACGCGGGCCGATCCTTCATCCGGCTTCAGCAACCCCGCCAGCATCCGCATCAGCGTGGTTTTCCCCGCGCCGTCCGGACCAACCAGCCCGGTCACATAGCCTTTCCGGATGGTGCAGTTCAGCGGCGCGACCGCAGGCTTATCCATCCCCTTAAAGCGTTTAACCAGACTGTTGAGCTGAATAACCGCGTCATTCATGTCGTTCCCCGCTGTTCACTTTTACGGTGACGGGCATGCCTTGGCGCAGGGCGTCGTCCGCATCGGTCACGATGATGCGCAGGCGATACACCAGGTCGGTACGCAGGTCCGGCGTTTCTACCGTTTTCGGCGTGAATTCGGCGGTAGGGGAGACAAAGCCCACCTTGCCGTGATACGGCTTGTCCGGGCGACCGTCGGTATAGAGCAGCAGCTCGCGGCCCGGCTGCATCTGGCCGAGATTGGGCTCATCAATGTAGGCACGTACCCAGACCGGGCGGGTCAGGGAGAGGGTTAACACGGTGCTGCCCGCGCTGAGCATGCTGCCCGGCTCGACGGCGCGGGTCATCAGCGTGCCGTCAGACGGTGCGATGAGCGTGGTGTCGTGCAGATCCAGCTCTGCCTGCGCCAGCTGGGCCTGCGCCTGTTCAAGGCTGGCTTTCGCCTGGGCGATATCCTGCGGGCGGTTACCGGTGTGGTACTGGCTTAACTTATCCTGCGCGGATTTCAGCGTTGCCTGCGCCTGGTCGCGGGAGGAACGTGCATTTTCCAGGTCATTCGCGGAAATGGTACGGCTTTTCCACAGCCCCTGCTGGCGAGCGTAGAAGTTCTGCGCGTAGTCATAGGCCGCCTGCGCCTGTTTGACGGCCGCTGCGGCCTGAGCGATCTCTTCGTCGCGATAGCCGGCCAGCATCAGGTCATACTGCGCCTGCGCAACGGAGACGCCCGCTTTGGCCTGCAACAGCGCGTTCTCATAGGGCGCTTTGTCCAGCATCCCCAGCGTCTGCCCGCTTTTAATGGCATCGCCTTCGTCCACGTTCAGCGAGGCGAGACGTCCGCCCACGCGGAAGCTCATGTTCACCGTGCGAATATCCACGTTACCGTACAGCGTCAGGCCTTTATCCTGATGGCTCTGGTACCACAGCCATCCACCGACGCCCGCGGCAAGCAACACAACGACCACCAGAATGATGGCGACAGGTTTTTTCATGACTTCAGGCTCCTTTGCGTTAAGCCTTGCAGGATCAGATCGAGATGACAGGCGATCACCTCACCGATCTGCGCGGCTTTATCCTCATCAAATTGTGTCCAGCCGGTGCGTAACAGGATGGTTTCCCGGCCCAGACGGAAGGCCAGGATTTCACCCAGCAGGGCGTGGGTATGCAAAATTGTCTCGGTATCGTTGGCATCCCGCCCGGTATAGGCGGCGATCAGCCGGGTCAGGTGGGTATGCATCGGGGCAATGACCCGATCGTGTACCCGCTGATAGGCGGCAGTGGGGGAGAGCTGCTCGCGGGAGATAAACTTGCTCAGGTTGAGCGTATCGTCGTGCGTCAGCACGCGGATCATGTTGTGGCAGGCACTCAGGATCAGCTGGCGGATGGCCTCGCGATCGGGCGACGGCTGGCCGAGCAGCGCGGTGGCCTCCTCAACGTGCGGGTGAAACTGCGTGCCGATAAAATCGGCGATCCACTCGGCGCAGGCGAGATATAAATCCTCTTTTGAGCCAAAATAGTAGGTAATCGCCGCAATGTTTTGCCCGGCCAGCGCGGCGATATCGCGCGTGGTCGCGTGCAGCCCGTACTCGCCAAACTGCGCCAGCGCGGCGGCAATAAGCTGGTTTTTGGCCTGTTCACCTTTGGTTGTTGTGGGTGTTGTATTCATGGCGGCATTAAAAATTAATCAATCGATTGATTAAGATTATGCCTGATTCGCATCCCCGTCGAGGGAACTCGGAGGGATATTTTATGCGCCACGTCACAAAAGCTGCTACACTCCGCCCCTTCGCGACATTGTGGTTTTTGTCCTCTCAATTGTTAGATCTCCCTGAAAACTACACCTGTGATGGTCGGGGCGGTTCGGAGTTTTTATGTCTTTTGATTCCCTTGGCCTGAACCCGGAAATTCTGCGCGCGATCGCAGAGCAGGGCTACGTTGAGCCAACCCCAATCCAGCAGCAGGCTATTCCTGCCGTTCTTCAGGGCCGTGACCTGATGGCCAGCGCCCAGACCGGCACCGGTAAAACCGCGGGCTTTACGCTGCCGCTGTTAGAGCTGCTGGTAAAAAACCAGCCGCACGCCAAAGGCCGTCGTCCGGTTCGTGCCCTGATCCTCACCCCAACCCGCGAGCTGGCCGCGCAGATTGGCGAGAACGTGCGTGACTACAGCCGCTATCTCAACATTCGCTCGCTGGTGGTGTTTGGCGGGGTCAGCATCAACCCGCAGATGATGAAGCTGCGCGGCGGCGTGGACGTGCTGGTGGCAACGCCGGGCCGTCTGCTGGATCTGGAACACCAGAACGCGGTGAAGCTGGATAACATCGAAATTCTGGTGCTGGACGAAGCCGACCGCATGCTCGATATGGGCTTTATTCACGACATTCGCCGCGTGCTGGCCAAGCTGCCGCCGCGTCGTCAGAATCTGCTCTTCTCCGCGACCTTCTCCGACGAGATCAAGGCGCTGGCGGAAAAGCTGCTGCATAACCCGCTGGAAGTGGAAGTGGCGCGCCGTAACACTGCCTCTGAGCAGGTGACGCAGCACGTTCACTTTGTGGATAAAAAGCGCAAGCGCGAACTGCTCTCCCAGATGATCGGTCAGGGTAACTGGCAGCAGGTGCTGGTCTTTACCCGCACCAAGCACGGCGCGAACCACCTGGCGGAACAGCTGAACAAAGACGGCATCCGCAGCGCGGCGATCCACGGCAACAAGAGCCAGGGCGCGCGTACCCGTGCGCTGGCGGACTTCAAGTCTGGCGACATCCGCGTGCTGGTGGCGACCGACATCGCCGCCCGTGGCCTCGACATTGAAGAGCTGCCGCACGTGGTGAACTACGAGCTGCCAAACGTGCCGGAAGACTACGTGCACCGTATCGGCCGTACCGGTCGTGCGGCGGCCACCGGTGAAGCGCTCTCTCTGGTTTGCGTGGACGAGCACAAGCTCCTGCGCGACATCGAACGCCTGCTGAAGAAAGAGATCCCGCGCATCGAAACCCCGGGCTATGAAGTGGATCCGTCGATCAAAGCCGAGCCGATTCAGAACGGTCGTCAGGGCGGTCGCGGTCAGGGCGGCGGTGGTCGCGGCCAGCAGCCGCGCCGTGCTGAAGGTGGCGCGCCGAAGTCAGCGGGCAAACCGCCGCGTCGTAGCAACGACAGCAAACCGGCCGGTGACAATCCGTGGCGCAGCGGCGAAGGCAAGCCGGCAGGGGAAGGGCAGCGCCGACGCCGCCCGCGCAAGCCTGCTAACCCGCAGTAATCTGGAAGCCCGGTCGTAAAGCCGGGCTTTTCTTTTTGCGGCAGCGAAGAGAAAGTGCCACAATAGTGGCTGTTTATACAGTATTTCAGGTTTTCCAATGGCTTTAACCGCGGCGCTGAAAGCGCAAATAGGCGCCTGGTATAAGGCGCTACAACAGCAGATCCCCGATTTTATCCCCCGAGCGCCGCAGCGGCAGATGATTGCCGACGTGGCAAAAACGCTCGCCGGGGACGACGGGCGACATCTGGCGATTGAAGCCCCGACAGGCGTCGGGAAAACCCTGTCGTATCTCATTCCCGGCATCGCCATCGCGCGGGAGGAGGACAAAACGCTGGTGGTCAGCACTGCCAACGTGGCCTTGCAGGACCAGATCTTCAGCAAAGATTTGCCCCTGCTGCGCAAAATCATCCCCGACCTGCGGTTTACGGCCGCCTTTGGCCGCGGGCGCTACGTCTGCCCGCGTAACCTGGCAGGGCTTGCCAGCAGCGAGGCGTCGCAACAGGATCTGCTGGCGTTCCTCGACGACGATCTCACGCCCAGCAGCAAAGCCGAGCAGGAGCTCTGCGCAACGCTGAAAGGCGATCTTGATGGCTATAAATGGGATGGCCTGCGCGATCACACCGATAAAGCCATCAGCGACGATCTGTGGCGCAGGCTCAGCACCGACAAGGCCAGCTGTCTGAACCGCAACTGTCACTACTACCGCGAATGCCCGTTCTTCGTCGCGCGGCGCGAAATTCAGGAAGCCGAAGTGGTGGTGGCTAACCACGCGCTGGTGATGGCGGCGCTGGAGAGCGAAGCGGTGCTGCCGGAGCCGAAAAACCTGCTGCTGGTGCTCGACGAAGGCCACCATCTGCCCGACGTGGCGCGCGACGCGCTGGAGATGAGCGCAGAAATTACCGCGCCCTGGTTCCGCCTGCAGCTGGATCTCTTCTGCAAGCTTGTCGCCACCTGCATGGAGCAGTTTCGCCCGAAAACCACGCAGCCGCTGGCGGTGCCGGAGCGTCTAAGCGACCACTGCGAAGAGGTTTACAGCCTTATCTCGTCTCTGAACAACATCCTGAATCTTTATCTTCCCGCAGCCCAGGAGGCGGAACACCGCTTTGCGATGGGCGAACTGCCGGACGAGGTGATGGAGATTTGCCAGCAGCTGGCGAAGCATCTGGAAAAGCTGCGCGGGCTGGCGGAGATGTTCTTAAACGATCTCAGCGAGAAAACCGGCACCCATGACGTTGTTCGCCTGCACCGTATTCTTTTGCAAATGAACCGTGCGCTCGGCATGTTCGAAGCGCAGAGCAAGCTCTGGCGGCTGGCCTCGATGGCGCAGGCGTCGGGCGCGCCGGTCACCAAATGGGCCACGCGTGAAGTGCGCGACGGCCAGGTCCACCTGTTTTTCCACTGCGTGGGCATCCGCGTGGCCGATCAGCTGGAAAAACTCATCTGGCGCAGCGTGCCGCACGTGGTCGTGACCTCCGCCACGCTGCGCTCCCTGAACAGCTTCTCGCGGCTGCAGGAGATGAGCGGCCTGAAAGAGAAAGCGGGCGATCGTTTTGTCGCGCTGGATTCGCCGTTTAACCACTGCGAGCAGGGGAAGCTGGTGATCCCGCGCATGAAGTATGAGCCGCTGATCGACAACGAAGAGCAGCACATTGCGGAAATGGCGGCCTACTTCCGCGAACAGGTTGAGAGCAGAAAGTACCCCGGCATGCTGGTGCTGTTTGCCAGCGGACGGGCGATGCAGCGTTTTCTGGAACATGTGACCGACCTGCGCCTGCTTCTGCTGGTCCAGGGCGACCAGCCCCGTTACCGGCTGGTGGAAACCCATCGCAAGCGCATCGATAACGGCGAGCGCAGCGTGCTGGTGGGATTGCAGTCCTTCGCGGAAGGTCTGGATTTGAAGGGCGATTACCTGACGCAGGTGCATATTCATAAAATTGCCTTCCCGCCCATCGACAGCCCGGTCGTTATCACCGAGGGCGAGTGGCTGAAGAGCCTCAACCGTTATCCGTTTGAGGTGCAGAGTTTACCTGCGGCGTCGTTTAACCTTATTCAGCAGGTCGGGCGTCTGATCCGTAGCCACGGCTGCTGGGGGGAGGTGGTGATTTATGACAAGCGTCTGCTCACTAAAAATTACGGCCAACGGTTGTTAAACGCGCTGCCGATCTTTCCGATTGAACAGCCAGAGGTCCCCGAGGTAAAAAAACGCCCGGCAACACTGACCGCCGGGCGCAGGAAAAGCATCCGTGCTAAGGGGCGCGGTCCTACTGGTAAGTGAAGGTCACCTGCACCACGCTGCTGAACGTCCCTGCGCTCACCGGCATGGAGGTGGCGTAGTAGCGTGCGGCGAGTGGGAAATCGACGGTATGATCGCTTTGATTAACCAGGGCGCTGAAGCTAGCCTGCGGGGCAATCGTAATGCTATCCAGGCGGTCTGCCAGCTCCAGCGCCAGCCCGCCGGAGCTGCCCGTGCTGGCAAATTTCGTCGGGTGTGCGCTGTCTGCCTGGCCGTTAAAGGTCGCGGTGGCGAGCGTGGTGGTGGACGGGCATTTTGACAGCGTAAGGTCAAAATTCTTCCACTCCCCGGTATCCCCCACATCCTTAAAATCGCTGGAGGCGGCTTGTCCCAGATCTATGGTCAAATTCTGACTGGCGCTGTCTACCGAGCAGGTATTGGCGATGATATTGCCTCTCATCTGGATCGCGATCTCATCGGCATGCGCCTGCGTGAGAAGGCCTGCCAGTAGCAGTAAGGTGATTTTTTTCATTTATATCCCAACGTAATCGTGGCAATGCTGTTTGCTGTGCCGGGGGTGACGCTGGCTGCCGTTTGTTGATATGCGACCTCAAACGGGATCGCCAGCGGAACGTTCGCTTGTGCGATGGCTGCCGTATTTTTGTAGGTATCAAAGTCGGCGACTTCGCCATCGAACAACATGCGTACCCCTACACCGGTTGCCACGCCGCTCTCCTGAGTGAGTTTGATGACGCCGGGAAAATCTGTTTCATAACCGTTTGCGCTGGAAACCATGACTTCGGGCTGCACGGTGTCGTTGCAGTTGACGGTAACGTCGAACGTCTGAGGCGACGTCAGGGTTCCTGTCCCGGTGAAGTCGCTGACCGGGAAATCGCCCAGCGTTACGGTAAGGCTTTTCGGCGAAACGGAGCAGGTGACTTCGTTGAACGTGACGTTACCTGAATAGGAAATGGTGTTCGGACTGCCTATGCCCTCCTGATTGTAAACGCCAAGCCCAAACTCCGTCTGAGCCTGAGAAAGCGAGCCTGAGGACACCGTGGAGCTGGTTTTCACCAGCTCCAGAGTCACGTCAAAATTGAACGAGAGCTGTCCATCTGAAGAGAGATACCCCACCGGCGTATTGCGGGAATCACAGTGGACGCCACCGGCCCCCTGGATGCGTTGCCCCTGATCGTTCATCAGGGCGATACCAATCCCGGCGACACCAGAGTCGTACACGCCCGGCAGGCCCGGTATTTCTGAACCGGAACCATAATAGCAGGCCACTATTTCCATCCCCGGGCTGTAGGTGCTGGAGCAATTCCCGGCAACGTGCACCGTCTGCTCTGAACCCGGAATGGTCGCGCCAACGGCCAGCGAGGTGGGAACAGAGATGGAGGCCACATCAATCATCTTTGGCATATCCGGTGACGTGCATGACGCTTTCGCGTGCGGCATGAAAAATGCGGATATTCCCAGCACTAACAATAAAAAACTCTGTTTAACGATTTGCATCATCTTTCGTCTCAGCCAGTGCATTACTGACATGGTGCGGCAGCGGTAATAATGCCGGATTTATCTCTCTCTTCAGCCAGCGCGTACTGCGCGATGCATTGTTCGCTGGCATTGTCACCCCACGCAACGGAGAGTTTTCCGCGTGCGGGAAGACCGGAGAGATACGTTTGGCCATCGGAGCCAACGATAAATTCGCTGTCCTTATCCTCAGTAGTCACCGTCGCGCCGAAGGGCAGCGGTTTACCGTTGTGCGTGAGCGTCATCAGCACGCGATTGCCCACGCGGGTGTTAAAGCTGGCGCGCACCACCGCTCCCCGCGTTGGGGTGACGACCTGCGCCGCGTGCGTTACGTCGGCATCGTCCGGCAGCGTTTCGGTATCCAGCGCAATGGTGTTATGGCGATACGCGGTCACAAACGGCACGACGGTGTAGCCGCGGAAATCGGTCTCAACGCCCGTCTGGTTAGCGATATGCGTCCCGTGCGTTCCCGGTGCCTTCACCAGCGCGATGGTCTCACCCAACGGCTGGCTCAGGGTGATGCCGTTCGCATGGGCAACCACGCCGCCCTGCAAACCGACGTTCACGGTCTGCTGATATTTATCCTGACTCACGCCTGCGCTCACCTCGCCGTAGGTCGCTTTGTAATCGGCGTTCATGCTGGTGGAGTTCCCGCTGCCGGTGCTGCTCAGCCCCTGCTGGATATTCCAGTTCAGGTTGTCTTCCTTCAGCGCCGTGCCGTTCAGGCCGATATTCTGCGTGGTACCGTCTTTGGTATTGTTCAGGTTGTAGGTGGCCCAGGTGTTATGCATCCAGTGGTCCAGCGGCACGGAAACGCTCAGCGAGAACTGGTTGTCGTTCGTCACTTCGTCGCCGTTTTCATCGCTGTCCTGGGTGTTCTTGTTCATGCTGTAGCTCAGGCTGTAGCTCACCCCGTGCCAGCTGTTGTTGTAGCTGACGCTCATGGAGCTCATGTCCTGGTTCTGGCTCCAGTAAGTCTCTTTCACCATGCTAAGGGTGACGGAGCCCCAGCCTTCTGGCAGCGTCTGGTCGATGGTGGCCTCGGTTCGGACGCGGCGCTGCTGGGGAGCAGACCAGTCGTCAGAGCGGGTATAAGACTCCATGGTGTCTTCCAGGGTGTAGAACCCTTTGCTGTTGTAGCGATAGCCCGCGAGCGAGAAGTTGGTGCCCGAACCGGCAAAATCTTTGCTATAGCGCACGCGCCAGGACTGGCCTTTGCTCGACTGCTGCTTCTTTAGCAGGGCTTTCGCACGGGTGACGTCGATGGAGAACGCGCCTAAATCGCCCATGTTTTTCCCGGCACCGAACGCCTGGGATTGATAATGGCTGCTTTGCTGAACGCCACCATAAACGGTGACACCATAAGGTAAGCCATAGATCGCGCTGCCCTGGGCAAACGGGGTCTTTTCAACATCGTTGTCGTAAGAGCGATAACGTCCGGCGGTGACGCTGTAGCGCAGGTTTTTTTCGCGCTGCAATACCGGTACGGAGGCATACGGCACCACGAAATGACTTTCGCTGCCGTCGGTCTCTTTCACGGTGACCTGCAGGTCGCCGCTGCTGCCGGTAGGGTAGAGATCGTTAATTTCAAACGCGCCGGGCGCGACCGTGTTCTGGTAAATGACATAGCCGTTCTGGCGGACCATCACCAGCGCGTTGCTGTGGGCAGTGCCGCGTATAATCGGCGCAAAGCCTTTTTCGCTGTCCGGCAGCATGTCGCTGTCGGATTTAAGCTCCACGCCGGTATAAGGCACGCTGTCAAAAACATCGGAAGGCGATGAGCTTTGCCCGACGGTGAGGTCGCTTTTCATCGCCACGATATCGCGCTGGGCATAGGTATAAACGGAGAAGAATTTTTGCTGCTCTTCCTTGCCCTGGGTGCTGCGGTTCCATGTGGAATAATTACGCACGCGCCAGGCACCGATGTTAAAGCCAGGGCGCAGGTTGACGTACTGGCTGCTGTTATCCTGTTCACCCTGCTGGCGTGCGTGGCTCTGGCTGGCGGTCGCGCTGTAATTGAGCAGCCCTGCGGTGATCCCTTCGTCGAACTCTTTTGGGTCGATATAGCCGCGTGGAACCTTGCTCAGGGCCAGCTGTGGAATACTGAGCAGCAGCTGCTGATTGCGAACGTGAAACGTAGCGGATGCCGCAGGGATGGCGTTTAAATCGGCGCACTGGCCTTTTGCCATCAGCTGCGGGTATTTTTGGGTTTTAATGCCGAGGCTTTTTAAATCCTCTGACGAGAAGCAGGGCTGGAGTGAATTATCCCCGTGGGCGTCTTTTTCTAATTTAAATGTGACATCGCGGGTATCAATTTTATTATTATTAATAAAAATAGCGACCTGATATTTACCCGGCGCTTGCCCGGGCCCTTTTTCGTATACGGAGAGGTCAGTCTTACCCTGCTGCGGATTATCAATATCCAGCAACGCCGGGTTGAAATAATCGTCAGCCATAGCCTGCTGCGCAAAGATCGTCATTGCCAGGCCACATAAAATGACCAGCAACGAAGAAAATCGACAGGTGAACGGCTTTTTATGGCTGTACATGATGATTTCTTTTATCTGAACAGGTGATTAATTAACTGCTTTTGACAATGTCTGGCTGATGCTGCCGTAATCCGTAATAATGGAATACGTGACGGTTGAGCCACTCACATTGCCGGGCAATGCAAAGTGCGTTTCAGTTTTAGGAGTGGCCCAGGTGGCTTTTTCTACTTTATGGCCGTTCAGCGTCACCTTCTGGAAGTTCATATAAAAAGGCGTTGGGTTATTGACAACCAGATCGTTGCCTTCACGATGCCATTCAAGCTTATCGGCGACCTCTTCAGGTCTGCCTTTAACCGCAGAGGGGCGATACAGCAATTTAATGCGCGTATTAATCGCAATTTGTAGCGTGTTGATTCCTTCAACGTGCTTTGAGGAAGGAATGGCTTTGATATTCAGCCAGTACAAGGATTCACGATCTTCCGGTAAATTACCGCCGGTGCGCACCACGCGCAGCACGTTATCTTCTTTTGCGTCAAGGCGGAAAAGCGGTGGGGTAATCAGGAACGGGGCTTTTGCCAGGTTTTTACCGCCGGAATCAACCCAGGACTGCACCAGATAATCCGTCGCATCTGGATTTGAAAGACCAAGAGAGGATTCCTTTTTATCTCCCTGGTAAACCAGTCGTGTGCCATTAATAATGACACCGGCATGTGCAGTGGCGGCTACCAGTAAAAGTGTGCTCAGTAAATAACCATGACGCATAAAGATTTCTCAATAAATAGAAGAGATATTAATGCTCGCAAAAGCATTAATATCTCAGGATTGATAAGATCAGTTATAAATAACGGTGAAGGTCGATACAGAGTTAGCCGGGCCTGCGGTGATCGCGGATCCCGTTTGAATATAGCGTGCGCCAAACTCCAGATCGTTAACCGCCGTGCCGGAGGTTAATGGATATTGCTGAGAAGGGGTATACAAGCTGACCGGTTGTTCTGAGGAATCAACCAGCTGAATAGCGACACCCGTTGCCGCATCGACATCAGGGGTTAACGCCAGCGCAGCATTGTTATTTGAATCCGGGGTACCGCCGAAGTTAATCGCTGCGGAGGTGACCGTTTCCGGGCAATTAGTTAACTGAATATCAAACTTGGTTAATGTGCTGGTAGATCCTGTACCGGTAAATACCGTTTTAGAGACTTTACCTAACTGCACGTTTAACGGGTTGCTTAACCCATTAACAACCTGACAAGCCGAATCGATAATTTCACCGGTGAAGTTAATCTGCCCTTCACCATTTGTTGCCGCAAATGCCGATGCGGAACATCCCACCGCTGCGGCGATCAATAAACCTAAAGCAACCTTGTTCATAATAAATCCTGCTATGTTTCTGGCGCGAACGTTGCCTGGACGTTTTCACCGTTGACCTTTAATGACTTTCCGGTGGTTATTTAATCAAAAAATATATGTTCAAGATTCTTCTATAGAAATCACAAATAATTGAAAAAGTGCTTGAGTTTATTTTTTGTCATAAAAACAGCAGGTTGATGTCGTTGATAAAAGACTAACGGCAAGGCGTTCTTCAGGGCTATATTGTTAATAAGATGATGCTGTCAGGAGAGAAGTTGTGGATTATCGCAAAATTATCAAAGAGGTAGGGCGAGGAAAAAATCACGCCCGTGATCTGGACCAGGAAACGGCCCATGCGCTGTACACCCATATGCTGAACGGCGATGTGCCAGAACTTGAGCTGGGCGGCATCCTGATCGCGCTGCGTATTAAAGGTGAAGGTGAAGCCGAGATGCGCGGTTTTTATGACGCGGTGCAGGCGAAAACGATGCGCTTAACGCCGCCCGTTACGAAGCCGATGCCGATTGTAATTCCCAGCTATAACGGGGCACGTAAGCAGGCGAACCTGACGCCGCTGCTGGCCATTTTGCTTAACAAGCTTGGGTTCCCGGTTGTCGTACACGGCGTCAGCGACGATCCAACGCGCGTGCTGACGGAAACGATCTTTGCGCTGCTGGGTATCGAACCGACCCTGCATGCGGGTCAGGCGCAGGCGAAGCTGGACGGGCATCAGCCAGTCTATATACCGGTACGCGCGCTCTGCCCGCCGCTGGAAAAACAGCTTGAAATGCGCTGGCGTATGGGGGTGCGCAACAGTGCCCACACGCTGGCGAAACTGGCCACGCCGTTTGATGAAGACGCCGCCCTGCGTCTTTCCAGCGTATCGCACCCGGAGTACGTGACGCGTGTTGGCAAGTTCTTTGAGGACATTGGCGGACGGGCGTTATTGATGCACGGAACGGAAGGGGAGGTGTATGCCAACCCACTGCGCTGCCCGCAAATCATGTTGATTGATTCCGCCGGCTCGCGTGCAGTGCTTGAACGAGGGGAAGAGAGCAGGGATGTGGCCCTGCCGCAGGCAAAAGATCCGCACACCACCGCGCATTGGATCGTTGAGTGTCTGGCGGGCAATGTCCCCGTTCCGCACGCCATCAGGCTGCAAATGGCCTGCTGTTTGCTGGCGACTGGTGAGGTGGACTCAGTGGATGCCGGACTGCAGCGCGTCGCGCAGTCGTTTTAGGCAAAAAAAAGCCCGTCCAGTGGCGGACGGGCAAGCAAGGGTAACAAACAACAGGGTCAATGAGGGTTGGAGCAGCTCACCAGAGGGTTTGGCGAGGGGACAGCATTCATTCAGGCGATTATTTGTAGATAACCGCGGTACCGCTCAGCTTGTTATTGCCGTTAGCGGAGGTAATGGTGTATCCGCTTGCACCGGCAGCAGCCGCTTTCTCAGCCAGTTTGGCTTCCAGACCGTCCAGGGTGGTCGCGCCATCAGCACTCACCACACCGACTTTGTTCATGTTCTGTGCCTGAGCAGAAGAGACTGGCTCTACGGCGAAAGCGCCGAAAGACAGAGCGGACAGGGCAACAGCAGCTACAGCATATTTGATGGTTTTCATAAGTAATCTCTCGCAGGTGTTTCTGTTAAGGGGACGATGTTCCGTCGATGTGATGAGTATCACGTTTTTTCTTGAGAGATAAAATCGAAGAGAATTGACGTGGTCAATCAAAAAAATTGAATGACAAATAACTTATTGATTACTAATAAATTCAAAGTGGCGCTTTACACTTCTTGTGGATGCGCTTTACAGAACAAAAATGAAGGGCACATTTTGCTACGCGGTTCGCTAAAAATCGTGAGCGTAAAGGTAAGCGCCCCGGCGGTTAACTTAGGTAAAGGAAAGTCAACGTAACTGGCTGTCTTTCGAACCTCTGCGATTATAACCTGGATGTGAAGCATTTTTTGAATCTTTATTCTGCTGACACGTAATGCATAACCTTACGCCTGGCATGGCTTTTCGCCGCGCCTCCGGGATCGGTTCTCCACACTCTTCGCACTCCTCCAGGCTTTCGCCGCGCGGGATTTCACCGCGAGCGCGCGCAACCGCATCTTCAATCGTACTGTTGATCTGTTCGTTTACGGCGTCATCATTCGCCCAACCGGAAGCCATAGCATCCTCCTGAAATGGTGTTATGCCCTGCTTTTAATATGGGGTTAAAAAATGAACAATCAAGGCGAGGAAGAGAGCAAACTGCATCTGGCAGGCAGATGCAGTCATGGGGTGGGGCAGATTATTTATAGATGGTCGCTGTGCCGTACATATGGTTATCTCCGCCAGCGGAATTCACCACGAAGCCTTTTGCACCTTCCTGGCGGGCTTTTTCCGCCAGTTTATTCTGCAGATCGTCCAGGTTACTTGCGCGGCTTACGGAGACGGTGCCTGCAGGCTGAAGCTGGCTGGTGTCGGTACTCTGGGTCAGCGACTGAACGGCCATCGCAGAAAATGACGCGGTCGTCAGGGCGGTAGCGATAACAACAAGGGTCAGGTACTTTTTCATAATCACATCCTCATGAGGAAACAACAGGTGATTCCCATTAAGTTTAGAAGCCTGACGAGTGTGACTTAGCGCAAATATTTGATGATGATCTGCTTATTTTTTGAACGATAATAATTGACATTGCGCTGACAGATCATAGACATAAAGGTGTTTGATTTATGGCGGCTTTTTAAGCGCCGCAGAGAAAGATTTACCGTTGGGCCAGCAAAGGGTATCTTACGCCGCTGTTTAAAGGAGAACGCCATGACTTCCCAAAAGCCGGGATTGCACCCACGAAACCGCCACCGCAGCCGCTACGACATGAATGCGTTATGCCTGAGCTGCCCGCCGTTAAAGGACTATATTGTCCAGACCCCCGCGGGTGAACCTTCGGTCAACTTTGCTGACCCCCAGGCGGTTAAAATGTTGAACAAAGCGCTGCTCGCACATTACTACGGTGTGGCGAACTGGGATATTCCGGAAGGCTTTCTCTGTCCACCCGTTCCGGGCCGCGCGGATTACCTTCATCACCTTGCCGATCTTCTGGCTGAAGACCGTGATGGCATTATTCCTCAGCAGGCGACCGTGCTGGATATCGGCACCGGGGCGAACCTGATTTACCCGCTGATCGGCGCGCATGAGTATCACTGGCGCTTTACCGGAAGCGAGATCGGTGCCGAGGCCTTCGCCAGCGCCCAGGCGATTATCAACGCGAACCCGGGATTAAGCCGCGCCATTCGCCTGCGTCGTCAGAAAGAGGCCGCCTCAATCTTCAACGGCATTATTCATAAAAATGAAACCTATGACGCCACGATGTGCAACCCGCCGTTCCACGATTCGGCGGCAGCGGCCCGCGCGGGCAGCGAGCGCAAGCGCCGCAACCTGGGTCAGGCTGAAGACGCCGCGCTGAACTTCGGCGGTCAGCAGCAGGAGCTGTGGTGTGAAGGCGGCGAGGTGGCCTTTATCCTGCGCATGATTGCGGAAAGCAAACAGTTTGGCCGTCAGGTGAAGTGGTTTACGACGCTGGTTTCCCGCGGAGATAACCTGCCGCCACTTTACCGCGCGCTCACCGAAGCGGGCGCGGTGAAAGTAGTGAAAAAAGAGATGGCGCAGGGCCAGAAGCAAAGCCGCTTTATCGCCTGGTCATTTATGGACGATAACAAACGTCGCAAATAGCGCTGCGTCGCAGGCCGGGTCAGGCGAAGCCGCCACCCGGCAATCCGGCTACAGCGTCGGCTCCTGCGGAGGGAGCGGCGCTGCGGGCGGCGGCAGGACCTGATACGTCTGTACCGGCATCCGCACGTTCGCCAGATCGAAGTGCTTTTTCACCATGCTGTCGAGCGCAAAGCGCACCGTCCACTGCTTCAGCGGCTGGGTGGTGAACGACACGCGCAGGGTAAAGGCCGTGTTCGTCAGCCCGACAATGCCGGCAAATGACGGCTCGCCAATCACCAGCCCGCGAATATCTTCCATCTGCATCAGCTCTTCTACCGCATCGCGCAGCGCCTGCTTCGCTTTATCGGCATCCTCATGACGGTCCACATCGTAGTTCGCCACCACGGAACCAATGCCGCGCACAAAGTTGGCAAAGGTGGTGATCGAGGACCAGGGGATGATGTGGTACGCCCCGGTATCCTGACGCACGCCCACCGAGCGAATCGACATCCGCTCCACCGTGCCGGTCAGCGGCCCGATGGTCACCAGATCGCCCGTGTTCATCCCGTTCTCAAACTGGATAAAGATGCCGGTAATAATATCCTTCACCAGCGTTTGCGACCCGAAGGAGATCGCCAGCCCCAGGGCACCTGCACCGGCCAGCAGCGGGGCGATATTCACCCCGATTTCTGACAGCACAATCATGATGGTGATGGTACTGATGATGACCGCCAGCGCGTTGCGGAACAGCGTCAGCAAGGTGCGGGCCCGCGCGCTGGGCAGGGGCCTGCCGTGAATATCCGACACCAGACGGTTCTCGATGAGGCTCGCCAGCAGCGTCCATCCGACGGCAGAGAAGAACAAAATCAGCGCGATGCGAATCAGAATGTCGACCGTTTTTTCACCTGCGCCGTTATGCAGCCAGTTCCAGAAATCAAACAGGCTCCACGCGTTAAGGAGCAGCATGATCGCCACGCAGACGGTGAGAATGCGCGCCACCTTGAGGGATACCGACATCCAGCCGTTCACCCGTTTTTGCAGTTCCGGGTAATTACGCTGTACCTGCGGCGACAGGGTGATGGTTTTCGAGATCCAGCGCGACAACAGCCCCGACACAAACGCCGCAATGCCGATAATCGCCAGGCTTTTGAACGTCGCCCCCATCATAAATTTCAGGCTGTTTCCCGGGTCGAACAGCGAGAAGAAGCACAATACGATGAAGTAGGCGCTTGCCAGCCAGTGCCACACCAGGGCGAATGCGCGAATAAACAGGCTGAAGAACGAGAGGGAACGATCGGCCAGATGCAGCAGGCTCTCGGTGATGGTCTTTTTATTGTGGAAGATAAGGTACAGCGACCAGACGGTAATGCAGAGCATGATAATGACGTTTGCCAGCGCGCCAAACTGGACGTTCACCTGGTTGGAGATGATCGGCACGGCAACCAGCAGACCGTAGCCAATCAGCCCGCTGAGCACGCTCAGGCGCAGCGCCCAGTATGTTGCGCTCTCGTCCCGAATGGAGAAGGGACGCAGCGCCGGCACGTGAGGGCAAAAGAGTAACCGCAGCAGCGCCTTGAAGAACTCAATCAGGGCAAAGGCATTCAGGAAAAGCGACTGCTGGAAGGCGATGGTTTTGTTGCCCGCGTTCAGCCTGTCGGCCAGCATCTGGCCTAAGAACAGCGTCAGCGCCAGCAGCAGTAAATCGATGATAAACGCTGAGGCGATCATCAGCGGCAGGTGCAGCCAGCTGCTTTTCTGCTGATTCTTTCTGCGTCCCCAATGCCCCATTTTGCGGTACAGCGGCCACGCGCACAGGCGCACCAGCCAGTAAAAAAAGAAGACTGCACCGGCCAGCATCAGGAACTGCATGGCGGCGGCGGTAAACGTTTGTGGGTTAAACGGCTTATGCGGTGAGCCAATCAGGTTGCGGTAAAGCTGGGCAAAGCGCGAGGAGAGCGCTTCCCCATAGTGGCGGCTCACGTCGGTGACATTTTCCAGCACCGTTTTTTGCTCCTCCACCTGCGGAGGGGTGAGGGTCGGAACGGTTTCCTGGGGCGGCGTGGCGGCGGCTTTGCGCAACTGCTCGATTAATTCCTTTCGGGAGGTGTCGTTCTCAAGAACGTCGGCAAGCGCGCCGTAAGCCGCTTTCTTCTGTTCAACATCCGGTTCCGGAGGGGGGGTACTTTGCTGGCTGGCGGTTGTTCCGGTGGTCACACCGGGGATCGCGACGGCGAACGATGGCGCACTAAACAGGCTAATCAACAGCAACAGGATCCACGGCACGGCGTCCTCCGGTGAAAATGTCGAACAAAATGATAAGTATAGAAGTCGGGACGCGGAGGGGGATTTTTGGGAACAATCTGGCGTAAAAAAGCCGGGCAGGCCCGGCTTAGCGTAACGCGAGGGATCAGGAGACGTGCTGCAGGAACTCCTGCAAACGCGGGCTCGGCGGGTTCGCAATCAATTCCTGCGGGTTACCGTCTTCCGCGATACGGCCTTTATCAATAAAGATCAGGCGGGACGCCACTTTCTCCGCGAAGCCGATTTCGTGGGTCACGATAACCATCGTCATCCCTTCTTCCGCCAGATCCTGCATGACCTTCAGCACCTCGTGACGCAGCTCCGGGTCGAGTGCGGACGTAGGTTCATCAAACAGCATTAACTTCGGCTTGACCGCCAGCGCACGGGCAATCGCCACGCGCTGCTGTTGACCACCGGACAGCTCGGAAGGGTAGTGGTGCGCGCGTTCAGCCAGGCCGACTTTCGCCAGCAGATCTTTGGCCAGCGCTTCTGCCGCCGCTTTGTTGGCACCGCGCACGCGCAGCGGGCCAAACATCACGTTCTCCAGCGCCGTCAGGTGCGGGAAAAGGTAGAACTGCTGGAACACCATGCCCGCTTCCTGACGAATCAGACGGTCATCCACTTTCGGGTCATTCACCTTCAGACCGTCGACAATCAGGTCGCCGCTGGTGATCTCTTCCAGCTTGTTGATGCAGCGCAGCAGGGTAGACTTACCGGAGCCGGATGGCCCGATAATCACCACCACTTCACCCTGTTTGATGTTCAGATCGATATTGTGCAGCACCTGGGTTGGGCCAAAGTGCTTGGAAACGTTTTTAAATTCAATCACAGGATTTTCATCCTTCTTTCAAGACGACGCAGAACGAAGCTCAGAACCAGAGTAATGATCAGGTAGACAACGGCCACCGCACTCCAGATTTCCAGCGCGCGGAAGTTGCCAGCAATGATCTCCTGCCCCTGACGGGTCAGTTCGGCCACGCCGATAACAATGAACAGCGACGTATCTTTAATGCTGATGATCCACTGGTTACCCAGCGGTGGCAGCATGCGACGCAGCGCCAGCGGCAGAATAACGTGGCGGATCGTTTCGCGACGTGAAAGGCCTAATGCCAGACCGGCTTCACTGAACCCTTTATGAATCGACAGCACCGCACCGCGGGTAATTTCCGCAATGTAGGCGCCCGAGTTAATCATAATGGTGACGACGGCGGCGCTGAACGGGTCGATGCGCAGGTCGGTGAATGCCATAGGCAGGGCGAAGTAGATGAACATGACCTGCACGACAATGGGGGTTCCGCGGATCACTTCGATGAAAACCAGTGCGATGTGGTTTGCAATCCAGCCACCGTAGGTGCGGGCGAAACCGGCGACAAGACCGATAATCAACCCGCCAACCAGACCCAGGACCGAAATCCACAGGGTCATTTTAGCGCCTTCAAGCAAGAGTGGAATGGCAGGCCAGATGGCGCTCCAGTCAAACTGCATGATGTATTCCTGTATACCGTGGTGAAAAACGAAAAACGTAGGCCCGGTAAGCGGCAGCGCCACCGGGCGTTACAAACCTGAATTCAGGTGAAATTATTTAGGCTCGGTACCGAACCATTTTTTGTAGATTTCGTTATAGGTGCCGTTCTCTTTCAGCGTTTTCAGCGCGCCGTTAACTTTCGTGCGCAGGTCGTCGCTGCCTTTCGGGAAGGCGATACCGTACTGCTGAGCTTCCAGAGATTCGCCCACAGATTTGAACTTGCCGTTGCCCGCGGTTTTGATGAAGTACAGGATGTTTGGCGTGTCGTGCAGCACTGCGTCAGCGCGGCCGGTACCCAGCTCCATGTACGCATTGTCGATGTTCGGGAACTGGCGCAGGTCTTTGGTTTTGATATTCGCTTTCGCGTAATCAACTGACCCGGTGCCGCTCTTCACTGCCACCACTTTGCCGTCGAGATCTTTCACGCTTTTTACGTCGTTATTATCGGCTTTGACCATCACCAGCAGGCCGCTTTTGTAGTAGCCGTCAGAGAAGTCGATCGCTTTTTTACGCTCGTCGGTAATGGTGATACCCGCCAGCGCCAGATCAACGTTCTTGGTTTGCAGTGCCGGGATGATGCCGCTGAAGTCCATCGGCTTCAGGGTATAATCCAGCTTGAGTTCTTTTGCGACTGCGGCCCACAGATCCACATCAAAACCAACGTATTTATCACCCTGTTTGAATTCAAACGGAACGAACGCCGTGTCGGTCGCCACAACCAGTTTGTCGGCAGCCTGAGAGGACACCGCAAAAGCGAGGGTAAGTGCAGCCAGTGAAACTTTTAATACAGACTTCATAGCATTTCCTTTTATATCCACGGGGCGATCCCCTGCGAGAACAGGTGGCACAATGAAAAAATCGTGCCAACTTTACAAGCTGTTGTTTTGCAAAGGGGATGATGTCATGCATTGCACAATAAATGGGGCAATGAGGTTTTATTGCACCAAAGTGGAGCACTGTTTTGGTGCGCCTCGTTTGGCTCAACTGACGGGGAGATATTTAGCGTAAATTCTGACGAAAAAACAATCTTCCGTTAACGGTTGTGTGAGGTGATTATTACAATTTCTTCACTTTTGCACGTTCTCAGGCAAAAAACGTGCACCATAGATGTGCAAAACCCTCACCGGAAGGCGAGGGTTTGATAGAAAATTCGTATGAATTATTCGATGTTAGATTCGATGAACCACAGGAACTGATCCAGATCGCGGGACGCGGCGGTGAAGATATCTGCGGTATCTTCGTCTTTCGCTTCGCTAATCGCTTTGCGCACATCGTTCGCCACAATCGCGTAGCGGTCCGCCAGCTCTTTCAGGTGATCCTGAACGGTATGGATATCCAGCGGATAGCTTTTCAGCGGGGTTTTGCTGTTGATCACCTGTGTGGTACCCAGCGCCACGCCGCCTAACTGAACGGCACGTTCAGCCATCGTATCGAGGTGGGTAACCAGTGCTGTGCGGAAGCCATCCAGCATTTCATGAACGGCAATAAAGTTTGCACCGCGCATATTCCAGTGGGCCTGTTTGGTGATCAGCGAAAGATCGATGAACTGGATCACCTGGCGATTCAGCAACTCAATGGTCGCTTTTTTGTCGCTGTCCGATACATCGTTACGGGTATAAAGCAGATTAGACGCTTTCGTTTTCACCAGTTTAGCGGTACTCATAATCTCATATCCTCTTGATGTTTATGTCCCAGGTAATTACGGAACTAAGTATAGCACCGGATTTTTTCTCTGCGGTTTGGCTGTGCCTATCGGTTTAATAGCGAGAAGGAGGTTGAGAAATTAATGTATTGAAAATATTGAATAATTTTTAAATTGATACAGATCAATCTTAATTGCTGAATGAGGAACTCAGCGCAGAGGGATATTTAGCTGGCAGGAATCAGAGTGTAAGAAATTATAACGACTGTCTTTTTGGCCTTTATTCTGCATGGCGTGGAAGCCATGCAGAATATATGGCCTTAGTTGATATCCACTTTCTCAACTTTAGGTTCGGGGCGCATGGTGAGCGTCGATCCCATTGATGCCGCGATAATCGAGCAGAGCGCCAGCGTCTGGGTCAGTGTCAGGGTTTCACCGAGAAACACCATCCCGGAAATGGCTGCAAGCGCAGGCTCCATGCTCATCAGGGTGCCAAATATGCGCGTCGGCAGACGCGTAAGGGCAATCATCTCCAGAGAGTAGGGGAGTGCGGTAGAGAGAATCGCAACCGCCAGCCCGATGGGCATGACGGACCATTGCCAGATCGATTCTGTCGCCTGCGCCATGCCGATGGGCACAAACACGATGGCCGCAATCAGGGAACCCAGCGCCACCGTTGCCGGTCCGTGCTCTTCCCCTGCGCGCTGGCCGGTGAGGATATAGACAGCCCAGCAGGCACCTGCGCCCAGCGCCAGCGCTGCGCCCGTCAGGTCAATCTCAGAAACACTCTGGCCCAGCGGCAGCAGGAACCATAAGCCCAGTACGGCCAACACGACCCAGATAAAATCGACCGGACGTCGGGAGGAGAACAGCGCCACCGCCAGCGGGCCGGTAAACTCCAGCGCGACGGCAATACCCAGCGGTATCGTCTGGATGGAGAGGTAGAACAGGTAGTTCATCGCCCCCAGGGAGAGTCCATAAAACAGCAGCGGTAAACGCTGCTCCTTTTTAAAGCGCAGTCGCCACGGTTTGAAAATGACCACCAGTATCGCCGTGCCCAGAACAATACGCAGGGCGGTCACCCCGGGCGCGCCAACCAGTGGAAAAAGCGATTTTGCCAGCGAGGCGCCGCTTTGAATGGACAACATGGCAATGAGTATGACTGCAACCGGCAACCAGACCGACGACGTGCGGGATAACCCAGGCATCCTTTCTCCTGTCAGCTTATGTCAAATGAGGTAAAGGTTGCAGTGTAAAGGAAATATGCGGCGACGGTTGAGGCGCTGTTGAAAAAAAAGCAGGTGAAATCCGTAAAATGGATAAGCGCTGGTGGATTTATCGCCTGTCAGATTAGGAATAATCTGGATGAATGTAACGGCGCAGACGCGCACTATGCGCATTTAGTAGTGAAAATTGCATGTGATTTGAAAGAGATAGCTTACGCTGGAAACGTTCTGTTACAGGAAAGGCTTCATTAGACATCACGAATCACAAAGAGTTTCGCAAATTTTTTTGATATATTTAAAACTTACGGACTTACTTGGATCACATTTGAGGTAGTTATGAAAAAAATTGCATGTCTTTCAGCACTGGCCGCTGTACTGGCTGTTTCCGCAGGTACCGCTGTAGCTGCTACTTCTACTGTTACTGGTGGTTACGCTCAGAGCGACTATCAGGGCGTGATGAACAAAGCTAACGGTTTCAACCTGAAGTATCGTTACGAGCAGGATAACAACCCACTGGGCGTGATCGGTTCTTTCACCTACACCGAGAAAGATCGTTCTGAAAACGGCGCATACAACAAAGGCCAGTACTACGGTATCACTGCTGGTCCAGCTTACCGTCTGAACGACTGGGCAAGCATCTACGGTGTTGTAGGTGTTGGCTACGGTAAATTCCAGCAGACCGAAAACGAAGGTCTGAACCGCACTGCAAGCAACAGCGACTACGGCTTCTCCTATGGCGCAGGCCTGCAGTTCAACCCAATCCAGGACGTTGCTCTGGACTTCTCCTATGAGCAGAGCCGTATCCGCAACGTTGACGTTGGCACCTGGATCGCGGGCGTAGGTTACCGCTTCTAATCACTTCGGTGATTAAATAAAAAATCCGCCCACTGTGGCGGATTTTTTTTGTCGAAGATAAAAGCAAAACGGCAACCTGAGGTTGCCGTTTTGAGTGTTGGTTCCCTCTCCCCGTGGGAGAGGGCATCGGTCCGCACGAGACGGCAATTACTTATTCTTAATATCAAAAATATCCGTACCCAGATGGTTGTAGTCAACTTTCTGTAACTTGAAGTTGGTAACGTACACTGGGGGAGCTTTCTTGTTAGAGACAAACGGATAAACATTTTTTATCTGCCCGGCGGTAATCCCCGTCCACTGCGAGAAAAACTGCAGGAAATCATTTGCTGAACGGCGTGCTTTAATGACGCGATGCGTTTTATCGTCACTCGACAGCACCATAAACGGCACCTGGAAGTTCTGCTGGAACTTGTCATCGTGCGCCAGATACTGCACCTCTTTACCGCGCTCTTTAAACGCCAGCCCGTGATCCGAGAAATAGACCATGGAGAAGCTGTCGCCCGTATTGCGCAGCTGATCGTACAGCTTGCTCAGCAGGTCGTCGGTTTGCGTCATGGTGTAGAGATAGCAGGAGGTCTCTTTGGACTGCACAAACTCCGCGTACTTTCCGCCTGTCCGATCGCAGGCCTGTGGGTGCGACCCCATGAGGTGCAGAACGATCAGCTGCGGCTGGGTGCGCGGGGTGGCGAAGACCTGCGCCGTCATTTTCAGCAGCGCTTCGTCTTTAGTGTTTTTGTCAGCTTCAAAGTCGCCATTTTTCAGGAACTGCACTTCGTCAGCCCGCTTGGCGATGCTGGCAATCGCCGTATCGTATTCGCCAATTTGCCCCTGATTAGAGAACCACCACGTCTGAAAACCCGCGCGGTTTGCCAGGGTGACGAAATTATCCTGATACTGCGGTTTGCCATCCACCACCCGGTTAAGGGTCAGACCGAGTGATTTCTGCGTCGAGCCGCTGGCCGCGACATAATCGGTAAACAGGGTGCCTTTGACCGAACTGGCAAACGGGGTGTTATTCCAGTGGCCGCCAAACGCGCCCATTGCATCGCGACGCGCGCTTTCACCAATCACCACTACATAGGTGTGATATTTCGGCTTCACGGCCAGCACGTTCCAGGTATCTTTCATATTGGAAAGCTCAGCCATGCGGGCCTGTTCGTCGAGAACCTCTTTATTATTGACAACGACGTCTTTCACGAAGCGGAAAACCGGATAGCCGATATTGGTGAGCCTTAGCTTACCGTCCCAGGGAATGTTCTGGATGGGGGCGACAAACGCCACGGCAATGCTGAACACCAGACAGAGTATTTCGATCTTACCCCAGGATTTTTTCTCGCCCGGCTGACGACGAATGGCGATAACGCCCAATGCGAAGATAAAGAGCCCGACCACGTAGCTGTACCACGGGAAGATCGTCAGGATCTCCGTCGACTCTTCCATATTGGTCGAGTGCAGCGCCAGCAGGGTATTAAAGTTTGGTGAGCCGTACGCCTGACCAAACGGGAAATAGAGTGCCGCAACCAGCGAACAGATGCCGATTAACGCTTTTTGCGCGCGCGGGGCGGCGCGCCATAGCACATGCAGAATGCAGGTGAAGGCCACCGCGTAGAGCAGACTAAAGGGATAACCCAGCGCAAAGTTAATCAGTAATGACTGCAAAAAGTAAAAACCCGTCCACGGGCTTAAGGCCCGGCTGCGGGTCACAACGGTATCTATCAGGGTTACATTCATAGGTCACTATCATGGATGAAAACGCCATGTGCTCACCCTGGCGTCAAGGGTCATAACCTGCCTGACAGTGCGTGGAGAGGGAATGAGGGTCCGCTTCAGCGAGCCGCAAATTGTGCAGGGCTGCAAGAAGATAGTGCGAGCGCTAAATAATATCAACAGTTGCTAAGCAGATGTTTTGCGAAGGGGATTGCAAATCCGTAAAAAAGATCGGGAATAAGGCGGCTGGGAGCCAGTTTAGAGCGAGATTGTGACGGGAAAATGAAGCGGCGTACCGCAACGCCGCTTAGTGGGAAGGTTTATCATCCTGATGCGGTTTGCCGTTAAACATATCGCACAGCATGTTCAGCAGCATTAAGCGCACTTTAAAGGGTGAGTGGGTAAACACGGTCATGCACCTCTTGAATTCGTTCATAAGACCTCCTGATTTTTGATCCCTTCGATCCGTGAAGGGTGACTGCATTACATACAGATATAGCACAAGCTATATTGTATAGCTATGGCTATTTCGTTAATTTTTTGTGCTTGTGGAGGGATGGTTTACAATGTGCGCTCTCGATACCGGGCGCTGGAAGCGTCACCCCACTGAGGAAGTACAATGAACCGTCGCGCAGGTAAGCCAACCATTAAAAAAACGACGCAACTGGTGAATGTTGAAGAGCATGTCGAAGGTTTTCGCCAGGTCCGTGAAGCGCACCGGCGTGAACTGATTGATGATTATGTTGAACTCATTTCCGATCTGATTCGTGAGGTCGGGGAAGCGCGTCAGGTCGATATGGCCGCCAGGCTGGGGGTATCGCAGCCAACTGTCGCAAAAATGTTAAAACGTCTCGCCTCCGTGGGCCTAATTGAAATGATCCCCTGGCGCGGGGTCTTTCTGACGCCGGAAGGGGAGAAACTCGCGCAGGAGAGCCGCGAGCGCCACCAGCTTGTCGAGAATTTTTTACTGGTGCTGGGCGTCAGCCCGGAGATTGCCCGCCGGGATGCGGAAGGCATGGAACACCACGTCAGCGAAGAGACGCTGGTGAAGTTTCGCGAATTTACCCTTAAATATGGTCCCTCCGCTGAATGAAAATCCCTGGACTGCAGGCCCTGGCACGCGATCGTTTCTTCCATCTCTTATTACTCACTGGCGCAGGGTTAAGCCTCTTTGTGCCGTTTGCGCCGCAGGCCTGGCCCGCTGCCATTGACTGGCGCACCATCATTACCCTGAGCGGCCTGATGATGCTCACCAAAGGGGTTGAGCTGAGCGGCTATTTTGACGTTCTGGGCCGTAAAATGGTGCGCCGCTTTGCCACCGAGCGCAGGTTGTCCCTGTTTATGGTGTTTTCCGCCGCGGTGCTGTCGACGTTTCTGACCAACGACGTGGCGCTGTTTATCATCGTGCCCCTCACCCTCACGCTGCGTAAGCTTTGCGAGATCCCGGTAAGCCGGCTGATCATCTTCGAAGCGCTCGCCGTTAATGCCGGTTCTCTGTTAACGCCCATCGGTAACCCGCAAAATATCCTCCTCTGGGGCCGTTCCGGGCTGTCGTTCGCCGCTTTTACCTGGCAGATGGCGCCGCTGGCGCTGGTGATGATGCTGTCGCTGCTGGCGGTCTGCTGGTTTGCGTTTCCGGATAAAAAACTGCAGTACCACAGCGGCACCACGGGCCCGCAGTGGCAGCCGCGTCTGGTCTGGAGCTGCCTCGGGTTATATATCGTCTTTCTGTTCGCGCTGGAGCTGAAGTATGAGGTGGCGGGCGTGTTGCTTGTCGCCGCGGGCTTTGTCGTCCTGGCGCGGCGCGTGCTGGTCAGCGTGGACTGGACGCTGCTGCTGGTCTTTATGGTGATGTTTATTGATGTGCATCTGCTTATCCAGCTTCCGGTGCTGCAAAACGTGCTCCACAGCGTCAGCACGCTGTCTCAGCCGGGACTGTGGCTGACGGCGATTGGCCTGTCGCAGTTTATCAGCAACGTGCCTTCCACCATTCTGCTGCTCAACTATGTTCCGCCGGACACGCTGCTGGCCTGGGCGGTGAATATCGGCGGGTTTGGGCTGCTGCCCGGCTCGCTGGCCAACCTGATTGCCCTGCGCATGGCCAACGATCGCCGCATCTGGTGGCGCTTCCATCTCTGGTCAATCCCGATGCTGGTTTGGGCCGCGGCGATCGGTTTCGGAATATTCCTTCTCATATAGTGCGCAATTTGTCAGTTTTTCCTGGCAAACGTATAGCAACGTCCTAGCTTTAGTGAACGGCATAGTGTGATGCCGCTCACTGACAGGACCGTTGCTGAACTATGGCTGAAGATCAAACTCCACCTGCTGACGAGCAGGACAAAAATAATAATGAGCGTAAGCGCCCGGGCAAAAAACCGTTAATTATCCTCGGCATTGTCGTGGTGGTGATGGTCGTCGTGGCGCTGGTCTGGTGGTTTTTAACCCGTAACGAAGAGACGACCGACGACGCCTTTACCGACGGCGACGTGGTGACGATTGCCCCGAAAACGGCAGGCTACGTCACCGAGCTGCGGGTGCGCGATAACCAGCGCGTGAAAAAAGGCGATCTGCTGGTGGTCATCGATCCGCGTGATACCACCGCGCAGCGCGATCAGGCCCAGGCCCAGCTTGGGCTGGCTATCGCGCAGCTGCACCAGGCCCAGGCGCAGCTCGCACTCTCCAAAGTGCAGTATCCCGCCCAGCGTGACGAAGCCAAAGCGCAGGTGCTGAAAGCGCAGGCCGATCTGGCGAACGCGCAGGCGGAGTATCGCCGCCAGCGCGGCGTCGATCCGCGGGCGACCACCCAGCAAAGTATTGATTCTGCGAATGCGCAACTGCGCAGTGCCCAGGCGGGTCTGGCCAGCGCTCAGGCGCAGCTGGAAGTGGCAGAGCAGGTACAGCTGCAAATTCGCCAGCAGGAAACCAACGTTGAAGCGCGCGAGCGTCAGGTCGAACAGGCCAAAGCGCAGCTGGAAACGGCCAATCTGAACCTCTCTTACACCGAAGTCCGCGCCCCATTCGACGGTTTTGTCACCAAACGCAACGTGCAGCCCGGCACGCTGGTGCAGGCGGGTACGGCGCTGTTCTCGCTGGTTTCGCCGAACGTGTGGGTGGTGGCGAACTTCAAAGAGTCCCAGCTTGAGCGCATGAAGCCCGGCGATAAAGTCACCGTGTCGGTCGACGCGTGGCCGGATATGGCGCTTGAGGGCCACGTTGACAGTATCCAGCAGGGCAGCGGCTCGCGCTTCTCCGCCTTCCCGGCTGAAAATGCCACCGGTAACTTTGTCAAAATTGTGCAGCGCGTGCCGGTGAAAATCGTGATTGATAAGGGGCTCGATCCGAACAAACCGCTGCCGCTGGGGCTGTCGGTCGCGCCGAAGGTGACGGTGGAATGACGGATCACAGCCACGACAGCTGGAAGCCCGCCAGCAATCCGTGGGCGGTGGCGATTGTCGTCACCCTGGCGGTGTTTATGGAAATTCTGGACACCACCATCGTGAACGTGGCGCTGCCCCACGTTGCAGGTTCGCTCTCGTCCAGCTATGACGAATCCACCTGGGTGTTAACCAGCTACCTGGTCGCGAACGGCATCGTGCTGCCCATCTCGGCGTTTCTGAGCCGGGTGTTCGGCCGCAAGCAGTTCTTCCTGATCTGCATCGTCATGTTCACCGTCTGCTCGTTCCTCTGCGGCATCGCCACCGAGCTGTGGCAGATCATCCTCTTTCGCGTGATGCAGGGCTTTTTTGGCGGCGGGCTGCAACCTACGCAGCAGTCGGTGCTGCTCGACTACTTCAAACCCGAGGATCGCGGCAAAGCGTTTGGGCTTTCCTCCATCGCCATCATCGTTGCGCCGGTCCTCGGCCCGACGCTGGGGGGCTGGATTACGGATAACTACTCCTGGCGCTGGGTGTTCTTTATTAACATTCCGGTGGGGATTGTGACGGTGCTGGCGATTTACCAGCTGCTGGAAGATCCGCCGTGGGAGAGCAAGTCTAAAGAGAAGCTGACCATCGACTGGACGGGGATCGGCCTGATCGCTTTAGGGCTTGGCTGCCTGCAGGTGATGCTTGACCGGGGAGAAGATGAGGACTGGTTCTACTCGAACTTTATCCGTACCTTCGCGGTGTTAACGCTAATCGGCATTATCGGTGCCATTTACTGGCTGGTGTATGCCAAAAAGCCGGTGGTGGATCTGCACTGCATGAAGGACCGCAACTTTGCGATTTCCAGCCTGCTGATGGCGGGGATGGCGATGATTTTGTACGGCAGCTCGGTGGTGATCCCCCAGCTGGCGCAGCAGGATTTAGGCTATACCGCCACCTGGTCCGGGCTGGTGCTGTCGCCCGGGGCGGTGCTGATTGTATTAACGATCCCGCTGGTGCTGAAGCTGATGCCGGTGGTGCAGACGCGCTGGATTATCGCCTTTGGCTTTACCTGTCTGGCGGTGTCGTTCTTCTGGTCTCGCACGCTCACTCCGGATATCGACTTCGAAACGCTGGTGCTGTTTCGCAGCGCCCAGTCGCTGGGGCTGGGGTTCCTGTTTGTTCCGCTGACCACCATTGCCTTTATTTCGATCCCGCGACGGCTGAACGCCGATGCGGCGGCGCTGTTTACCATGTTCCGTAACGTTGCGGGCTCGGTTGGGATCTCGCTGTCGACGGCGGCGATTACCGAGCGCTCGCAGGCGCACAGCGCGCATCTGGCGTACCACGCCTCGCCGTTTAACGAGCAGTTCCAGCAGGCGATACGCGAGAGCGCCCAGGCGATCCAGAATTTCACCACCCAGGTGGGGGATCCCACCGGGATTGCCACCGGACGCCTGTACCAGACCATGATTGAGCAGTCGCGCTTCCTGGCCTACATCGACGTCTTCACCCTTCTGAGCGCCGTGGCCTTGCTATTGATTCCGTTTTGTTTGTTGCTCTCGCCGGTTAAGAGCGAGGGGAGTGCAGGAGCACATTGATGATACACAGACGTTTACACCCCCTGATGATAATGATGCTGCTGGCAGGCTGCGCCGTCGGGCCGGACTATCAGCCGCCCGCGCCGCCTGCCGTGACGCACTGGAACGATAAGGGCGACAGCGGGGTAAAATCGCAGACGACCTCCGCCGCGACCAATCCGCGCTGGTGGAAGACCTTCGGCTCGCCGCAGCTCGACAGCCTGGTTGAGCGCGCCATCGCCGGAAACCTGACGCTGCAGCAGACGGTGCTGCGCATCGCCGGCGCGCGCGAGCAGATTAACCAGGCGGGCGGGGCGTTTTACCCGTCGGTGAACGGCAATCTGCAGGCGACGCGCCAGCAGCTCGGGCTGGAAGGGGAGCTGAAATCCCACGGCGTGTATGACCAGCTGGATAATGTCGATCCTGAGCTGCGGGGCGCGTTAGGCCCCCTGACGCAGCCGATCAACCTCTACCAGGGCAGCTTCGACGCCCAGTGGGAAATTGACCTCTGGGGCAAGGTGCGCCGACAGGTGGAAGCCGCCGAAGCGCAGCAGAAAGCCGCTATCGAGCAGCGTAACGACGCGCTGGTGTCGCTGGAGGCGGAAGTGGCGCGCGCGTGGCTCCAGCTGCGCGGGGCGCAGAGCATTATCGCCACGCTGAACACCCAGATTAAAAGCGCGCAGCAGACGCTGGATCTGACCGAAAGCCGCCAGCGGGGCGGGCTGTCGCCGCAGATGGACGTGGAGAATGCGCGGGCACAGCTGGGTAACCTGGAGGCGCAGCTGCCGCAGTACCAGGCGCAGGCGCGGCAGGCGATGAATGGCCTGGCGATCCTCCTTGGCAAGCCGCCGGGTGCGCTCGATGCGGAGTTACAAAGCGTGCAGCCGATGCCCGCATTGCCGGATATCGTGCAGACCGGCATTCCGTCGACGCTGGCGCGCCGCCGTCCGGACGTGCGTGAAGCTGAGGCGAACCTTCATGCCGCCACGGCGCAAATCGGCGTCTCGGTGGCGGAGCTGTTCCCGAGCTTTACCCTCTCCGGGCAGTTTGGCCTGCGCAACAGCGAAACCAACTGGCTGACCGACTGGAGCAGCCACTTCTACAGCTTTGGTCCGCAGGTCTCCATTCCCATCTTCCAGGGCGGTCGGCTGGTCTCCAGCGTGAAGGTGGCGCGCGCGCAGCAGGGGGCGGCGGTGCTGGACTATCGTCAGACGGTGCTCACCGCGCTTGGCGATGTCGAAAATGCGCTGGTGAGCTATCGCACCGACCAGCAGCGTGAAGCGGGTCTCGCAAAAACGATCGACGCTTTGCAAAACGCCTTTGATTTAGCCAGCGACAGCTACCGCCAGGGGATCGCCAGCTTCATTGACGTGCTGGACGCCCAGCGGCAGCTGGGCCAGGCCGAGCAGCAGCGCGCGCAGGCGCAGGTGCAAAGCGCGCTCGATCTGGTGGCGCTCTACAAGGCGCTCGGCGGCGGCTGGGAGCCGTATCAGCAGGTGCAATTACCGGACTACAGCGTCTTTGGCGACGCCCCGCGCGGATAAATTTTCAGAGGATTGGGCAAGAAACGGACAGGAACGCCACATTCGCGATGGCTGAGGGGCGGGTATAACTAACAGACACCCAATCGACATGCGAGGAAAGCGTTATGCGTTATCAAAAACTGGGCAATACCGGACTGTTCGTTTCTGAACTCTGCCTCGGCACCATGACCTTCGGCGGTGAAGGCGGCATGTGGGGCAAGATAGGTCAGCTCCAGCAAAGTGAAGCAGAACAGCTGGTGGGCCGCGCGCTGGATGCCGGGATCAACTTTATCGACACCGCGGACGTTTACTCGGAAGGGCGTTCGGAGGCGATCGTCGGCCAGGCGCTGAAAAACCTGAAAATTCCGCGCGAGAACGTGGTCGTCGCCACTAAAGTATTTGGCGAAACGGGAACGGCAGGAGTGAACTCGCGCGGCAGCTCGCGCTATCACATCATCAGCAGCGTGAAGGAGAGCCTGCGCCGCCTGCAGCTGGATCATATCGATCTCTATCAGCTGCACGGCTTCGACCCGGCCACGCCGATTGAAGAGACGCTGTATGCGCTGGATAACCTGGTGCAGCACGGCCACGTGCGCTATATCGGCGTCTCGAACTGGGCGGCGTGGCAGATTGCCAAAGCGCTGGGTATTTCCGAGCGCCTCGGGCTGGCGCGCTTCGCATCCCTCCAGGCGTATTACACCATCGCCGGACGCGATCTTGAGCGCGAGCTGGTGCCGATGATGCAGAGCGAAGGCGTCGGGCTGATGGTCTGGAGCCCGCTGGCGGGCGGCCTGCTGAGCGGAAAATATGGTCGCGACGGGCAGAGCGAAGCCGGTAGCCGCCGTCTGGAGTTTGACTTCCCGCCGGTGAACAAAGATCGCGCCTTTGACTGCGTGGACGTGATGCGCACTATCGCCGAAAGCAAGGGCGTCTCCGTCGCGCAAATCGCGCTGGCGTGGCTGCTGCACCAGAAAGCGGTGACCAGCGTCATCATTGGCGCGAAACGCGTTGAACAGCTGGACGACAACATTGCCGCCACCGGGATCCGCTTAAGCGAAGACGAGCTCAAACAGCTGGATGCGGTGAGCGCGCTGCCGCGAGAGTATCCCGGCTGGATGCTGGAGCGGCAGGGGGAGTATCGCCGCAATCAGCTCGCGCAGCAGTAACTCTCCGCATCAGGTATTTTTTAAATTTGTTTGCCCATCGGTACAGAAATCGGCGAAAGCGGCTTATTTCACTGAGCACGCTTTTGCCGATTCAACGATGGGCTGTGGCGGGAATCAGCAACCGTCTTTGCAGGTTGCCGCTGGGTTTTGCTCAAGGATTCTTACCAGCAGGGCTCGGGGTTCTCTCACGACATCTGTTCCAACTGACAGTACTTTGCCGTCCCGCTCTGCTGAATACTTCGCGACAACATCACCGAATGCATTTCGCTGCAGGGCGACCTCTTGTCCTGCTTTGACCGTGTCGCCGGGTTTAACGAAAACTTCCGCAAACCCACCCGTGGTCGCTCGTATTGAACTGATCGCATTACCAATATACGTTTTATTGCTGCTGGCGGTTGCGCCGATTTTGCCTTCAATCACCTTGTAATGAATCAGTACATTGAGGGCACCCTCTACACCCCGGGCAATCATATCCTGCTGGTAAATCCTCGGCTCTCCCGTCTCGGCCGTTATCGCCGGGATACCATTTTGAATAAAGGTGGTTTCCATTGAGCCGGCTTCGCCGGGATCTTTCTTAATTTGATCGGCCGGAAAAAGTTCTGCAATCGTCCGGGCATCCGCATTGCGGTAGTCGGCATAAATGAACAGCGGATAAGCCGTTCCGGTAGACTGGGTGTGGTAGTCAATCGCCAGGTCGACATTTCCTTTGTAAACCTTATTCCACATCATCCATGCCTGACGCTCGGCAGGGTTACCCGTTTCTTTTCCTGGATGCACGCGGTTGTAGTCGATCGTCTCACCCCCATCGGTTGAAACGGACCATGTCCGGGAGACCCTTTCAAGTCCAGAACGGTTTGGACCTATAATGCCAATAACGCTGCCGTTCATTTTTGCGGGGTCCAGTTGTTCCATCACTTTTTGTACGATGCGCACTCCGTTTAGCTCATCCCCGTGAACGCCCGCCTGCAGCAGAACGTTCTTCCCGTCCGTTTTCCCTTTTGCCACCATGATGGGGACATACCAGCGCTGTCCTGTTCCTGTCTCAACCCCCTCGAACATGAAGCGATGCTGTCCTGCTGTCAGGTCTGATACATCCAGAGTCGAGATAACCGGCACTCCCTGCACCTTATCACCCGTATACACCGTTGCCGCGTGAGTCATTGAGCATGGCAACGCTAAGCTGAGAGCGAATGCGATACGGCTAGTAGATATCTTCATGAGCGTCATTTTCCATTTGATAGGGTTGAGATTTTTATTTTTCGGCCTGGGCCGTGGTTCGTGCTCATTAAGTTAATAGTGATTTTATGAGGCCAGCCAGCGGCACGATCGGGAAATGTGATTTTGCATAGGCTAACGCACCGGCCTCAATAACAGGGTTTGCGCGATTCATTTTTCCTGCCCGGCGTCTTCTTTCTAACCTATCTCACAAAAAACGATCCTCCGCTTTGATCGACATGCCATCTTCGCCTATATGACTAGTCATGAAATTTTAAATGACTAGTCATATAGGGAGGAAACATGAGCAATCAGCTGCCGGCCAACTTTTTATGGGGCAACTCGGTATCGAGCATGCAGACGGAAGGGGCCTGGAACGAGGGCGGGAAGGGGATGTCGGTGTACGACATTCGTGAGGCTGGGGAGAACATCTCCGACTGGAAAGTGGCGACCGACTCCTACCATCGCTACCGGGAAGATTTCGACCTGATGCAGGATCTGGGCATGAACTGCTACCGCTTCCAGATCTCCTGGAGCCGCGTCTGTCCGCAGGGTGACGGCGCGTTCAACGACGAGGGCATCGCGTTTTACGACCGCTTTATTGACGATCTCATCGCCCGCGGTATTGAGCCGATGATCTGCCTCTACCACTTCGATATGCCGCTGGCGCTGGCGCAGGAGTACAACGGCTTTAATGACCGCCGCGTAATGGACGCCTTTATCCGCTACGGTAAAAAGATGATCGACTGCTTTGGCGACCGCGTGAAGTACTGGCTGACCTTCAATGAGCAGAACATCTTCCATATGCCGGAAGCGTTTCGTATTTCCGGCTACATGAAAGGCGATCAAACCCTGCGCGAGCTGTACGAGCTGCAGCATCACACCATGGTGGCGCACATGGCGTTGACCGAATACCTGCACCAGACAAAACCGGGCCAGCTGATGGGCGGCATGCTGGCGCACCAGCTGGTTTACCCGGCCACCTGCAAACCGCGCGATATCTTCTGCGCCCAGCAGTATGACGAGTTCCTCAACCAGAACCTGCTGCGCGTCTTTGCCGGGCAGGGCTACAGCCCGGCGGTGATGGCGGTGGTGGAGCAGGAAGGCTTTGGTGATATCTACCGTGCCGAAGATTTAGCGCTACTGGCGCGCACCAGAAACGACTATATGGCCTTCAGCTACTACGCCAGCAAAACGCTGGACAGCGATGCGATCCCGGAAGGCACGCCGGTCAACTATTACCTGCTGCACGGCGAGAAAAATAACCCCTACCTGAAAGCCACCGAGTGGAACTGGCAGATCGACCCGCTCGGTTTTCGCACCATCATTACCCGCTACGCCAACGACTGGCGCATGCCGGTCTTCCCGATTGAAAACGGCATTGGCGTAATTGAGTCCTGGGATGGCGTCAACCCCATCGAGGATACCTACCGCATCGACTACCACCGGGCGCACATCGAGGCGATGAAAGCGGCGATATTCGAGGATGGGGCAGAGGTCATGGGCTACCTCGGCTGGGGGTTAATCGACATTCTCAGCTCCCAGGGCGACATGCGTAAGCGCTATGGCGTGGTCTACGTCAACCGGGAAAACCACGACCTGAAAGACCTCAGGCGCGTGCCGAAGAAGAGCTACGCGTGGTTAAAACAGGTTATCCATACCAACGGACGCGAGATGTAAGCCGTACGCTGCCGGGCCGTTTTTGTGACTGATTGATGGGAACACGCCGCTATGTCTGAAACAAAAATCACACCGCATATGCAGTCCTTTGTCGATAAGTTTGTTGAGTTCTCGGCGCGCCTGGCAAACCAGGTGCACCTGCGCTCCCTGCGCGACGCCTTCGCCACGGTGATGCCGATTTTCATCCTCGCCGGCCTGGCGGTGCTGGTGAACAACGTGGTGTTTCCGTGGATTTTTCACGGCGATACGCTGGCACACTTCAAAGTGTGGGGCGAGGCGATTATCAACGGCACGCTTAACATCGCCGCGCTGCTGCTGGCCCCGATGATCGCCTGGTCACTGGCGCGCAACAAAGATTTCGACAACCCGGTTTCGGCAGTGGTTATCGCCGTCAGCAGTTTTATCATCATGATGCCGATGCGCTTACAGGTTACGCCCGTTGGCAGCGACGCCGCGGTGAACGTCACGCAGGTGCTGACCTTCGCCAATATCGGCTCCACCGGGATTTTCGCCGGGGTGCTGATTGGGCTGCTCTCAACGGAAGTGTTTATCGCGATTTCGCGCCTGAAGGCGCTGCACATATCGCTCGGGGAAAATGTGCCCCCAGCGGTCAGCAAATCCTTTACCGCGCTGATCCCAACGATCCTCACGCTCTCCCTGTTCGCGGTGCTGGCGGCCGTGCTGGCAAACGTGCTGCACACGGATCTGATCCATCTCATTACCACCTTTATCCAGCAGCCGCTGCGGCTGATCAACACCAGCCTGCCGGGGACGATTTTCATCTACAGCTTCGGCAACTTCCTGTTCACGCTCGGTATTCATCAGTCGGTGGTCAACAGCGTGGTGCTGGAGCCGTTCCTGCTGATCAACACCAACGAGAACATGCTGGCCTTCGCCAACGGCCAGCCCATTCCGCACATCATCAACAACATCTTCGTGCCGACGTTTGGCATGGTGGGCGGAACCGGCAGCACGATCTCGCTGCTGATTGCGATATTTATCTTCTCGCGCCAGCAGTCGGCGAAGCAGGTAGCGCGCCTGTCGCTGGCGCCGGGCCTGTTCAACATCAACGAGCCGGTGATCTTCGGCCTGCCGATTGTCTTTAACCTGCCGCTGATGATCCCGTTTGTGCTGTTGCCCGCCATCGGCATTTACTTCGCCTGGCTCTGTACCACGCTGGGATTCATGTCGCGCTGCGTGGTGATGATCCCGTGGACCACGCCGCCGATTCTCAGCGCCTGGCTGGCGACGGCAGGGGACTGGCGGGCGGTGGTAGTGCAGTTGGCAATCATCGTATTTGGTGTATTCTTCTACCTGCCTTTCCTCAAGATTGCCGAGCGAGTGGCGTTGAAAAACAGCGGGATAGAAAACTAACTGTAAGGAAGGACGATGGCGGCGAAGTACATCACCATAGCGCGGGAAATCAAGAAACGCATTATCAGCCAGCAGTACGCCGCCAATGAACCGCTCCCGGACCAGTTTGCGCTGGCGGCGGAGTTCAGCACCAGCCGGATGACCATCCAGCAGGCGATGCGCCAGCTGATCGTCGAAGGGCTGGTCTATACCCGCCAGGGGCAAGGGACGTTCATCCGCAAAAACTTCCTCCAGCTCTCGCAGTGGGATCTCTCCGGCAGCGACTATTTCGGTGCCACCAAAACCTGGGCACATCTGGGCACGGTCACGAGCCAGGTGGTGCATTTTGAACTGCGCTTCCCGAACGAAAAAGAGCAGGCGTCGCTGATGATTAACGCCGATGCGCCCGTCTATGACTTTATTCGTCTGCGCTTATTAAACGGCGAACCCATGTCGCTGGATTCCACGGTGATGCCGATGAATCTGGTGCCGGGCCTGACGAAAAGCCATCTTGAAGGTTCGGTGTTCCAGTACGTGCAGGAGACCCTGGGGCTGAAAATTATGGGGTCATACCGGGTGGTGCGGGCGCTAAAGCCCAGCGCGCTGGACAGAGAGCATCTGGTCTGTGAGGAAACCGATCCGGTGCTGGAGGTGGAGCAGGTCATTTATCTGGAAGATGGCACCGCGCTGGAGTATGCCCACTGCCACTATCGGTACGACCACGGCGGGATTGTTATCGTGAATAACGGATAAAAAAAAGCGGGCCTTGAAGCCCGCTTTTTTGATGCGCGTGATTAATTCAGACGCACCGGCATACCGGAACGGTTCTGAATCGCCTGGTCGACGATGGTGGTTTCCACGTCAGGCTGAGAGGTCACGGACTGCACCGCGCTGTTCAGCGTAATCGGCACGATCTCGTTGTTGTTGATCTGGTCTTCGCTGGTGGACAGCGGGTTGTGCACTTCGATGTAGCGGCTGCCGTCTGGCTCAGACGTCGCTTTCACCGGTTCGTTGATGAACTGCACGCGCGTACCGACCGGCACGTTTTCGAACAGGAACTTGATATCGTCGTTACGCAGACGCACGCAGCCGTGGCTTACGCGCAGACCGATACCGAAGTTGGCGTTGGTGCCGTGAATCGCATACAGACGACCAATGTACAGAGCATACAGACCCATCGGGTTATCCGGGCCGGCTGGCACAACGGCTGGCAGCGGTTCGCCCGCAGCGATGTATTCCGCGTGCATTTTGGCGGTTGGGGTCCAGGTTGGGCCCGCTTTCTTACGTTCAACTTTGGTGGTCCAGTTCAGCGGGGTATCTTTGCCCAGCTGGCCGATACCGATTGGCAGCACGATAACGGTGTTGGTGCCTTTCGGGTAGTAATACAGACGCATTTCGGCGCTGTTGATCACGATACCTTCATGAACGGTATCCGGCAGGATCAGCTGCTGAGGAATATTCAGCACGGTACCTGCTTTCGGCAGGTACGGGTCAACGCCCGGGTTCGCTTCCAGCATGTTAGACAGGCCCAGCTGGTACTGCGCGGCGAAATACTCCAGCGGCTGAGAGTTACCCTCAGGCACCGTCACCACCTGGTTTTGACCCACCAGACGGCTTCCGTCGGTCGGCAGGGGATACGTCACCGCAGACGCGGTCTTACAAAAACCTACTACGGCTAACGCCGCCGCAAAAAGCGCTGTTAATTTCATGTTCATGTTGTGCGAGGTATCTAAGCCATTCAGGCGATGAGTTGATAAGTCTGAATCTGTGATGGGAGCGCATTATATGTGCATTCCCGCTAACAGGGAATTCAGATGTGTACGAAATCACATTTTTTTCGATTTTGTTAAAGTTTAGTGGATTGCCGCAACACGGGATCTCAATTCGGAATTGTGGCATAATGCCGTGTTTATCACACTTTTCGCAGGAATCTCCCCGTGTTAGTTACCAGCAACGTCACTATGCAGTTTGGCAGTAAGCCGCTGTTCGAAAACATTTCCGTCAAATTTGGCGGCGGCAACCGTTACGGCCTGATTGGTGCCAACGGTAGCGGAAAATCCACCTTCATGAAGATCCTCGGCGGCGATCTGGAGCCGACCCTCGGCAACGTCTCGCTCGACCCTAACGAGCGTATCGGTAAGCTGCGTCAGGATCAGTTCGCCTTCGAAGAGTTCACCGTGCTGGACACCGTGATCATGGGGCACGCGGAGCTGTGGGAAGTGAAGCAGGAGCGCGATCGCATCTACGCGCTGGCCGAAATGAGCGAAGAAGATGGTTATAAGGTGGCCGATCTGGAAACGCAGTACGGCGAGATGGACGGTTACTCTGCTGAAGCGCGTGCGGGCGAGCTGCTGCTGGGCGTCGGCATTCCGGTTGAACAGCATTACGGCCCGATGAGCGAAGTTGCGCCAGGCTGGAAGCTGCGCGTGCTGCTGGCCCAGGCGCTGTTCTCTAACCCGGACATCCTGCTGCTCGACGAACCAACAAACAACCTGGACATCGACACCATCCGCTGGCTGGAGCAGACGCTCAACGACCGCGACAGCACCATGATCATCATCTCGCACGACCGTCACTTCCTGAACATGGTCTGTACGCACATGGCGGATCTGGACTACGGCGAGCTGCGCGTGTATCCGGGCAACTATGACGAGTACATGACCGCCGCCACCCAGGCGCGCGAGCGTCTGCTGGCGGACAACGCCAAGAAGAAAGCGCAGATTGCGGACCTGCAGTCCTTCGTTAGCCGCTTCAGCGCTAACGCCTCTAAGTCGCGTCAGGCGACCTCGCGTGCGCGTCAGATCGACAAAATCAAGCTGGAAGAGGTTAAAGCCTCCAGTCGTCAGAACCCGTTTATCCGCTTCGAGCAGGATAAGAAGCTGTTCCGTAACGCGCTGGAAGTGGAGGCCCTTACCAAAGGCTTCGATGAAGGCCCGCTGTTTAAAAACTTCAACCTGCTGCTGGAAGTGGGCGAGAAGATTGCCATTCTGGGCGCCAACGGCGTGGGTAAATCCACCATGCTGAAAACCCTGGTCGGCGAACTGCAGCCGGACAACGGCACCGTGAAATGGTCCGAGAACGCGCAGATTGGCTACTACGCGCAGGATCATGAGTACGAATTCGAAAATGACCTGACCGTCTTCGACTGGATGAGCCAGTGGAAGCAGGAAGGCGACGACGAGCAGGCGGTGCGCAGCATCCTGGGCCGTCTGCTGTTCAGCCAGGACGACATCAAAAAGCCGGCTAAAGTGCTCTCCGGTGGCGAGAAAGGCCGCATGCTGTTCGGCAAGCTGATGATGGAAAAACCAAACATCCTGGTGATGGACGAACCGACTAACCACCTGGACATGGAATCGATCGAATCGCTGAACATGGCGCTGGAGATGTATCAGGGCACCCTGATCTTCGTCTCTCACGACCGTGAGTTCGTCAGCTCGCTCGCAACCCGCGTGATCGAGATTACGCCAGAGCGCGTGGTGGACTTCACCGGTAACTACGAAGATTACCTGCGCAGCAAAGGTATCGACGGCTAAAAAAAGCCCGGTGGCGCTTCGCTTACCGGGCCTACGGGTGACTTTGTAGGCCGGGTAAGGCGAAGCCGCCACCCGGCAATGTTCAGAGCACCCACTCACTCCTTTCAACCCCGTTCACCCGCAGCGTACGTTTTTCCCCCGCCGGTAATGATACCTTCAGCGCCTTCCACGCCGGACGATAGTCGCCGCGCGCGTTCACCTTCAGGTTTATGGTTGCGCCATCGCACACCATCTCCCATTCCACCCACAGCGCATTGCCGTTCAGGTAGCCCCAGCTTTCACCGTCGTCTTCAAACAGCAGCCCCGAGGTTGTGCCGACGCCTTTCACCGGGAACAGCTTCAGCTCGCGGGTCGTATCTTTTTCGGCACTCACATGCGTGATGCGCTCGCTCAGAGGCAGACCGGCCCCGGCGCGCACCAGCAGCGGCAGTTTTTCCAGCGGCGCATCGAGGACGATGGATTGCCCGCCCGCATACCACGCGTGGGTGTAAAAATCGTACCAGCCCGTTTCGTTATCCGGCAGCCAGACCCGGCGCTCGCGCTGCCCGGCTTCGACGACGCTGGCGACCAGCAGGTCGCGGCCCAGCAGGAAGTCGTCGCACTCTTTGAAGGTTTGCGCGTCGTGCTCGTGGTCGAGGAAGGTCGGGCGCAGCATCGGCTCGTCGTCGGCGTGCGCCTGCCAGAGCAGGGTGTAGAGATACGGCAGCAGGCGGTAGCGCAGCTCAATCGCGCCGCGAATGGCAGGCGTGACGCCCGGATACATCCACGGCTCGTTCACCGTGTGGTCATCGTTCCACGAGTGAATGGTAAAGCGCGGGTGCATCACGCCGTTCTGCACCCAGCGCACGAACAGCTCGGCGTCCGGCTTGTCGCCGGAGAAACCGCCGACGTCATGGCCGACGTTGAACAGCCCGGACAGGCTCATGCCCAGCCCCATGCGGATGTTATAGCGCAGGGTGTCCCAGTTGGTGCGGTTGTCGCCGCTCCAGGTCTGGACGTAGCGCTGCATCCCGGCGCAGCCGGAGCGGGAGATGAGATACGGACGCTTTTCCGGCGCAAAGCGCTGCTGCGCTTCCAGCGAGGCGCGCATCATCAGCAGCGGCATCACCGGGCGAATATGCTTGATGGCGATCTCCTTGCCGAAGCCAAAGCAGCGGGCTTCCCCGTCCCACACTTCATATTCGTTATTGTCGTTCCAGGTGGAGTCGATGCCCATCTCCAGCAGCTGCGTGGTGACGCCGTTCTGCCACCACTGCACCGTCTGCGGGTTGGTAAAGTCGAGGTGTGAGCCTTCGTCATCCCAGAAGCTGGAACGTTCGGGTGCATCGGTTTCTGAATCGCGAATGAACAGACCGCGTTCAGCCGCTTCGCTGTAGCGCGGATGGTCCTGCAACAGGCACGGCTTGATGTTAGCCGCAAGCTTCAGTCCCGCGTCGTGGAAGGCCTGGCTCATCACCTTCGGCTGCGGCACCTTGTCATAGTTCCAGTTGAAGACGTAGCGCTTGCCGTTGATGGAGGTATAGCCGGAGGAGAGCTGGAATGAGTCGCACGGAATGGCGTGCTCTTCGCACAGGCGGATAAAGTTCATCAGCTGGTTCTGGGCGTCCGGCGCGTCGGTGTAGTGCATGGTTGAGCCGCTGTAGCCCAGGCTCCATTTCGGTCCGAACAGCGTCTTACCTGTGAGGCGCACGAAGGATTTGGTGACGTCCAGCACGCGCCTGCCGGTAAAGATATAGTAATCGATATCGCCCGCTTCCGCCTGCCAGCGGCGATAGGCGGTGTGGTAGTTGTCGATCTCGTTACCGAGATCCAGCCAGCAGCTGCTCAGGTTGTCGTAGAACAGGCCGTAGCTCACGTCGTCGCGGCGGGTGAGGGTGAACGGAATGTGCTTGTACAGCGGATCGGTGCTGGCGGCGTTGTATCCCATCGCGTCGAGGTTACGCATCTCGTAGCGTTTACCGTTGCGCTGCAGATCGCCCGCTTTCTCGCCCAGGCCGTAGAAACGCTCGTCCTTGCGGCGGCTGAGGTAGTGCGCCACGCCGTCGCCGTGGGCGTTCAGCAGGTAGGCGCTGGTGGGACGGTCGTTGACCAGCGGCTGCCACTCGCCCGCGTCATTGCGGTAGTGCCACTCCAGCCACAGCGGCTGGTGGACCGTCACGCGCAGCTGCTCGGTTGCTACCGTTAACGTGTCCTCCTGCTGCGTCAGCGTCCAGGCGGGGCAGGAGAAGCCGCAGATATCGTCACGACGGCGACCTTCCCACGGCACGTCTTTTTCCGGTGCGATGCTCCAGGTGCGGTCCAGCGCCAGCTCGCCCTTGCGTTTGATCAGCACGCGGAACAGGTTCTCTTCCAGCACATACAGGCACAGGCGGTGCTGGCTATCGACCAGCAGTTCAAGATGGTTTGCCGACTGCGTATCAACGGTCCAGTTTTTCAGGGTTTTCATATGCAATACATCCACTATCAGGCGCGCTTGGCGCGACGTTCAGCAATAAATGCTACCACGAAGAGAGCGCCAATCAGGTCAAAGAAGCCCATGGCGATAAAGAGCGGGTTAAAGCCGATTTTGTCGGCGGTCACACCGATTAACAGCGAGAACAGGAAGCTGGCGATCCACGCCGCCGAGCCGCGCATGCCGTTGACGGTCGCCATCTGGCCTTTGTCGAACGACTCCACGACCAGGGCGCTGAGCATGCAGGAGATGATCTGGTGCCCGAAGCCGCCGATGGAGATCAGCACGATGGTGATATACGGGTCGCGGGTAATGGCGACGATGGCCAGCGAGATCATCAGGAACGCGCCGGTCACGGAGCTGGCGACAACCGAGTTCACGCGGGAGCAGCCGAACAGACGGGTGTACAGACGCGTCAGGTAGCCGCTTGCCACGCTGCCGAGGTCGGCGGCGAGGAACGGCAGCCAGGCAAACATCGCAATCTGCTTCAGGTCCATACCGTGCTCTTTGGCAAGGTACAGCGGCACCCAGAAGCTCAGCACCGCCCAGGCGGGTTCTGCCATAAAGGCAGGAATGGCGATACCGTAGAAACGTTTGTTTTTTGAAACGGTTTTCAGCGCGGTCAGGAAAGGCAGTTTGACCGGCGCCGGTTCGTTATCCTGCTTGATAAACGCCAGCTCGTCCTTGCTCAGGTTCGGGTGCTGCTCGGGATTGTGGTAGAACGCCCACCAGAGGATCACCCACAGCAGCGCCAGCACGCCGGTAAACATAAACGCCCCCTGCCAGCCGAACGAGGCGTGAGCAAAGTAGATGATAGGCGGAGCCAGCATTGCGCCGATGGAGAAGCCCACGCCCGCCCAGCCGGCGGCAACGGGACGCTCTGATTTCGGGAACCATTCGCCGATGGTTTTGGCGTTCGCCGGGGTGGCAGCGGCTTCTGAAGCCCCCATAAAGAAGCGCAGTATGGCCAGGTGCAGCCAGCTTCCGGCGCCCGCGTGGAAAATACACATCAGCGCCCAGATCCCGGCGCAGACCATAAAGCCAATCTTCAGGCCAATGACGTCAATCAGCCAGCCGCACAGGGGCTGGAAAATGGTATAGGCGATCTGGAAGGCGCCAACGATCCAGGAGTACTGCTCGGTGGTGATCCCGAGGCTCTCTTTTAGCTCCGGAGCGAGAATACCTAAGGAATTTCGGGTGATGTAGTTAACGGTGACGCCCAGCAAAAACAGCACCAGCACGTACCAGCGCAGGTTCTTGATGACGCGACGGGTTTTGCTTGTCGCAATGGTGTTATTGATGTCCTGACTCATTTTACTCTCCACAAGACGGACGGTAAGGGGACGGAGGTTCAGGTGTCACACAGATTGTTATGCCTTTGATTTCTATCCGCTTATAATGCTTAAGTTGCTATACAACTAGTATGGAAGCTGTGTGACAAGTTCACCTTAAGGAAGAAAATGAGTGGGCAAAAGTGGATTTTGTGCAAAATTTCTCATAACCGACGAAAACACTCTGGCATGATGGCATTCATGCCAGTTATTGCCTGACAAACACGCTATGAAAATTTTTTCATTTCGCAAATGGAGCCAGATCACAAAATGGACAAAAGGCTAAAAATCACCGAAATCGCGGCCCGCACGCAGCTCTCCATCAGCACCGTTTCGCGGGTGCTGGCGGGGAAAGCGAATACCAGCGAAAAAGCGCGCGCAAAGGTGCTGGCGTGCGCGCGCGAGCTGGGGGTAATGGACGGCATGGCGGCAGGGCGTCTGCTGCTTAACAGCCTGGTGGTTTTTGCCCCGCAGCGGGCGTTTGACGAGCGGTCCGACATCTTTTACTACCGCGTGATCCAGAGCGTGAGCAAAGCACTTGCCTCCCACGAGGTCCGGTTGCGCTACTGCGCGCTGGAGGAGAACGACAGCGACGCCCAGCTGTTTCTGGCGCGGATGAACGAGCCGGACACGCAGGCGGCCATTCTTCTTGGTATTGACGATCCGCATATCCACGATCTGGCGGTGGACGTGGGCAAACCCTGCATGCTGATTAACTGCCGCGACCGGCACATGCGTCTGCCTGCCGTTGCGCCGGATCACCGCGCCATCGGCGAGCGGGCGGCGGAGTACCTGTTCGAGATGGGGCACCGGGAGGTAATGAACGTGCTGTGCCTGCGGCGCTACACCATGGAGCAGCGCCTGTCGGGGATCCGCGACGCGTGGCAGTCCCACAACCTGGCGTTCAATGACAAGCGCGATCTGCTGGTGGTGCCGAGCTTCAGCGCCAGAGAGACGGAGCAGCTGGTGAGCGATTGGCTAAATCAGCAGCAGGGAAAAGACCTGCCGACGGCGTTCCTGGTTGGCGGCGACTTTATGGCGGCGGGCACCATCAGCGCCTTACAAAACCACGGCCTGCGCGTGCCGCAGGACGTCTCGGTGATGAGCATCGACGGCTTTAACCTGGCGGCGATTCAGGATGTTCCATTAACGGCCGTGCATGTTCCCCGCGATGAGCTGGGAACGGAAGCGGTACACATGCTCCAGCAGCGGCTCATGCGCCCGGACGCGCCGGTAGGCACATTGCTGCTGAACGGCACGCTGGCCGTGCGGGAATCGGTACGGCGGATACGTCAGGGGAAACGACGCACCGCCGTGGAGCGGGAAGGGCTGTACGACAGCTAGACCATGCCCAGCGCGCGTTTGCCGTGGATGTTGAGATCGTTCACGGTAAAGCGGTCCTGCCAGGTTTTTTCATAATCCTCGCGCGGGAAGTCTCCCGGCGACGCGCCGGTCTCCAGCGCTTCCTTGACCTTCTTCGCGTAGGCGAGGTTTTTCTCGCACATCGGTGCGGCGGGGATGTACATCACGTTGCCCCAGCCCTGCTGATCTTCCACCGGCGCGACGGAGTGGATCACATCGCAGTGCCACCACACCGAATCACCCGCCTCCAGCGCAGGAATGCTGGTCAGCGCCTCGATAAGCAGCGGGTGCCACTTCTCGGAAACCGGCAGCACGCGCCCAGGCGCCACGCCGCACAGCTCGTCTTCCGGCACGTCGTCCAGCAGCGGACGCAGCAGAATGTACGCCATTGCTTCCGGGATCGGCACCACGTGCAGCAGCCCCTGGCCGGGGATCATATCCGACAGCGCCGTCCAGCCCTGGAAGGTGCGGAACACCGAGCATTTGGTGGTGTTATCGACGGTATACTCTTCCACTTCGGTACGGTGCGCGGCGTTCCACGGATCGTACTTGTCGATGTTGCCGTCAAACACGCGGGCGAAAACCTGCTGGTATGCCGGCAGCAGCCAGCGCTCCAGCGCGCCGGAGTCGGTATGCGCGCCGAGTCCTTTCGAGGTGGTTCCCGGCGGACGGCGGCGGATACGATCCGGGTAAATCACGCTCACGTCCGGGTCGAACCACTGCTTGCCGTTGCTCTCGAACGTCCATAAGCGGTTCAGGAACGACTGCACCTGCGCCATTTCTTCGCTCTGGCGCGCCTGCATTTGCGCCTGCGACCAGTAGATCGGGTAAATCTCCGGACGAGAAGCGGTCAGGGTGCCGAAGAAGTTATCGCCTGGCCCTTTGTACACCTCATCAAACTTGTTCAGATCGAGGTAGTCGAGCATCGACTGATCCCACGCCAGCGCCTGCTCGCGCGGGAAGTGACCTTTAATCACCGCACAGCCGCGGCGCTTAACGGCCTCGCGCTGTGCGTCGGTAATCGTGCCGTTTTTCACATCGTTAAACGGAATCACCGGCCAGACGGATTCACCTTTATTTTTAAGGGCGTTAATTTCCGCCACGCGGGTGGCAATGCTGTCGCTGAGCTTGTTGAACACCGCCTGCACGTCACCGATCTGCGCGCGTAACTCACGTTTCAACTGACGGATTGCCGCTTTGTGATCCGCCGGCAAGGTTTCACTGGTAAAGGTCATAACTGCCTCGCATCTTTCATTCGAAAGTAAAAATGTCTACAAGTGATACTTTAAGTTAAAAATAAGTTAATGCAAGTTTAAAAACTTGACGTGCGCCACAGGACGGGAAAATGAGTGAGGGCGCCGGAGCAGGGCTCCGGCGAGAAGAGGATCAGGCGTCGAACGGGGGATGGTTGTCGAGCACGGCCTGAATGACGTTCAGCGCGCCATGATGGTTGTTGTCATCGGTGCTGTAGCGGCTGATTTCTTTGATGCTCTCTGCCGCGTTGCCCATCGCAAAGGAATATTTCACCAGCTTCAGCATCTCGGCATCGTTTCCGCTGTCGCCAATCGCCACGCACTCTTGCGGAGAAATTTTCCAGCGCTTCAGCAGACGGCTGATGCCGTTCGCTTTGTGCAGGCCGGGGATAATCAAATCGACAAAGCCAAAGCCGCTGGTGACCGGCTTCATGATGCCGTCCAGGGAGACGTGGAGTTTATCCACCAGATTAGGAATGTCGCTGTCCGGCAGGTTCAGGGAGAACTTAAACAGCACGTCGTCAATGTCGCGGTAATCGCTGATGCGCTTTAAGCGGTGGTAGTGCTTTGACATTAGCGCCACGAACGCGTCCGGCGCTTTATCGCTGACGTAGGCGCTCTCCAGCCCGCAGGCCACGAAGTTCAGCCCTTTGTCTTTCAGCAGTTCGCCAATCACGATCTGCGACTCATGGCGGGTCAGCTCGCCGTGAAAAATCTGCTCGCCGCGATCGAACACCAGCGCGCCGTTTTCCGCCACGAAAGAGATCCGATCTTTAAGCTCCGGAAAGAAGGAGATGAGCTGGTAATACTGGTTGCCGCTGGCGACAACAAATTCAATGTCGCGGGCTTTAAGCTGTTCAAACTGTGCCTGGAAGCGGTCACGATCGTACTGCTTGGCATCATCAAGGAAAGTTCCGTCCATATCGGTGACGATAACTTTAACGGTCATACTGTGCTCCTGGGTCACTGCGTTTTGAAACATTCTAATAACAAGGTGACGAGGAGCACAAATTTAATTTCGAATGAAAGTCAGAAAGCCGGGTGGCGGCTTCGCCTTACCCGGCCTACGGGGAGACTTTGTAGGCCCGGTAAGCGCAGCGCCACCGGGCGTTTTCTTACAGCGTATGCTCAGTACGGGCGATAATATCGTCCTGCGCATCCGGCGACAGGGCGGTGAAGAACGCCGAGTAACCCGCGACGCGCACCACCAGGTCACGATACTGGTCAGGATGTTTCTTCGCCTCCAGCAGCGTTTCGCGCGAGACGATGTTGTACTGGATATGCCAGCCCTTATGCACCTCGAAGAAGGTGCGCAGCAGCACCATTAGCTTCTGGCGATCGCTGTCGTTTTCCAGCGTTGACGGGTTCAGCTTCTGGTTCAGCAGCACGCCGCCGAGAATCGCTTCCGTCGGCAGTTTGCCCACCGAGCCAATTACCGCCGTCGGGCCGAGGTGGTCCGTACCCGAAGCCGGGCTGGCCCCTTCCGCCAGAGGGGTATGCGCCTTACGTCCGTCCGGCGTCGCCATCGTCGCCGCGCCAAACGGCACGTTCGCGGAGATGGAAGAGGTGCCCGCGTAGTAGTTACCGCCAATCGGGCCGCGGCCGTAGCGCGGGTTATGGTACTGCTTCAGCTCTTCAATGTAGGTCTGATAGGCGCGGGTCAGCAGCATATCCACGCTGTCGTCGTCGTTGCCGTACTTCGGCGCGCCGTTGATCAGGCGCTGACGCAGCTGCTCGTGGGTCAGCCCGTCGAAATCATCGGCCAGCGCCGCCGCCAGCTGCTGCTGGCCGATGACGCCCTGTTCGAACACCAGCTTCTTCACCGCCGCCAGGCTGTTGCCGAGGTTGGCGATGCCCACCTGCAGGCCGGACACCCAGTCATACTTCGCACCGCCCTGCTTGATGCTTTTCGCGCGCTCGATGCAGTCGTCCACCAGCGCCGAGCAGAGAATATCGTGGACGTTCTCTTCCAGCATGGTGTCCACCACATACTCAATCTCGATGGATTTGCGGGTGTAGTAGCGGATCTGGCTATCCCAGGCCGCCATCACCTCCTCGAAGTTGTCGAAGTTACCGGCGGAGAGGGCTTTCTCCTGTGGCAGGAATACCTTGCCGCTGGTGGCGTCGCGGCCGCCTTCCAGCGCGGCCAGCATCACGCGGGCGAAGTTGATGAAGCTCATGCCGGTGCAGCGATAGCCCCACTTGCCGCCCACCGCGGTTTCGATACAGCCAATGGCCGCGTAGTCGTAGGCGTCGTCGCGCTCAACGCCGAGCTTGATGAATTCCGGAATGACGATTTCATCGTTGTTGAACGCCGGCATCCCGAAGCCGCAGCGGATCACCTGCACGCAGGCGTCGAGGAAGTCGTTGCTCATGCCCGCGTGGTAGCGCACGCTCAGGTTCGGCTGGGTGGAGCGCAGGCGACCGCAGGATTCCAGAATCGCGTACGAGAGCGGGTTCACCGCGTCCATCGGCTCACCGTTGACCAGCTTCTGGCCGCCGATGGTGACGTTCTGGTACAGCGGGCTACCGGCGGAAGCCTTCGAGTGCGAGCCGGAGCGGATCTTGTTCACTTCCAGCAATTTCAGCCAGCAGCTGTGCAGCAGCTCGATGGCGTGCTCGCGGTCCAGGCTCTGGTTCAGCTCCACGTCGCGGCGGTAGTACGGATAGAGATACTGGTCCATACGCGCGAAGGAGACGGAGTGGCCGTTGGACTCAATCTGCAGGATCAGCTGAATGAAGTAGCACAGCTGCAGCGCCTGCCAGAAGGTTTTTGGCGGCTCGTGGGCGATTACGTCACAGTTTTCCGCCATTGCCAGCAGCTCGTCGCGGCGGCTTACGCGGGTTTCGGTCGCGGCCATTTCACGCGCCAGGTCGGCAAAGCGTTTGATGTGCAGGCTCACCGCTTCCAGCACGATATCGATCGCCTTCAGGAACTGGTCGCCGTGCAGGTCTTCCAGCACCGTCAGGTTGATGCGCGAGCGGCGCTCGGCCACTTTGGCGCGCAGGCCGTCGAGACCTTTCTCCAGCACCAGAGGGAAGTTCACCGCCAGGTGCGCGTCGCCGGAGGTCATGTTGCCTTCGGCTTTGATGATGCCGGTTTCCAGCAGGCCTTTCTGCTCGTCGGTGAACATGCCGTAGCAGCGGTCCTGCACCGTCTGGCCGCGCCACCACGGGCAGATTTCATGCAGCACGCGCTTGTTCTCTTCGCTCACCGCAAAGCCCGCGCCCGGACGGTCCGCCAGGTCGTCAATCTCTTTCTCAATCCAGGAGACGGTGTATTCCGGGAAGATCGGCGCGGCGCGCACTTCGCTGGCCTGGTTCCCGATGATCAGCTCGTCGTGCTTGATCCAGATGGTACGCTCGGCCAGGTGATGCGCCAGCGCCAGGGCGCGGCGCACCGGGATCGGCTTGTCCATGTGCTGCTGGTACATTTCGGTGTAATGCTGCGCGCGCTCGGTACAGACCGGCGGCTTCACGATATGCACCAGGGCCGTTTTGTGCGCCTTAATGCGCTCGCTGAGGGTGTTGAGATTCAGGGTGGTCATAGGTTTATCCTCGTAAGGTCGCGGTTAACCCTTTCTGGCAGGCGTACTGCTGCGCGAAGTCCAGCAGGGCAGGGTTATCCAGCGGTTTGTCAGGGGCAGAGTAGGGTTGGCCGAGCAGGGTGTATTTGTTCATGCCCAGCGTGTGATACGGCAGAAAATGAATATCGTGGACGCCGAGTTCATCGGCAGCGAAGTTGGTAATGGCGGTGATGGAGGCTTCATCCGCGTTGAAGCCCTGGATCAGCGGCACGCGGATGGTGATCGTTTTCCCGGCGGCGGCCAGGCGTTTCAGGTTGTCCAGGATGCGCTTAGCCGAACCGTCCGTCCACTGCTTGAACACGTCTCCGTCGACATGCTTCAGGTCGGCGAGGAACAGATCGACGTAGGGTAATGACGGCTCGATATAGTGCCACGGCACGTGAAGGCAGGTTTCGACGGCGGTGTGGATACCCTGTTCGTGGCTGGCCTTGAACAGGGCGTGCGCCAGCTCCGGGTTCATAAACGGCTCGCCGCCGGAGAGGGTGATCCCGCCGCCGCTGCGGTCATAAAAAGATTTATCGCGCAGTACGGTCGCCATGATCTCCTCGACCTGCTGTTCTTCGCCGCAAACGGTCAGCGCCTGCGTCGGGCAGCAGTCGGTGAGGGCATCAAGCGTCTCTTCACTCAGCTTTTCGCGGTGGATGACCAGGCCATTCAGCGCGCGTTCGATGCAGCCCGGGGCCGCCTGCTGGCACAGGTCGCAGCCGTCCAGGCACAGACGCGCATCAAACAGCACGTCCCGGCTGCGGGAGCGGCTTTCCGGGTTCTGGCACCAGCGACAGCCCAGCGAGCAGCCTTTCAGGAACACCACGGTACGAATTCCGGGGCCGTCGTGGGTAGAGTAACGCTGAATATTGAAGATCATGTTTTTCGCCTCTCATCTTGCATATGAAGATTAAATTACTTTCGAATGAAAGTTATCTTGATGCAGGTCAACTCTTGAGCAGGTTTTGTCGTGATAGGGTAAGTGCAGGCTAATTTTGAGGGTGACATCATGGAACTTTATCTCGACACATCTGACGTTGCGGCAGTCAAAAAGCTGGCGCGTATCTTCCCGCTGGCGGGCGTGACCACCAACCCAAGCATCGTTGCGGCCGGTAAAACGCCGCTCGACGAACTGCTGCCCGCGCTGCACGACGCGCTGGGCGGTAAAGGCCGTCTGTTCGCGCAGGTGATGGCGACCACCGCCGAAGGGATGGTGGAAGACGCGCGTAAGCTGCGCGCAATCATTAACGATCTGGTGGTGAAAGTGCCGGTGACCGCAGAAGGGCTTGCGGCGATCAAGATGCTGAAGGCGGAAGGGATCCCGACCCTGGGCACGGCGGTCTACGGTGCCGCGCAGGGGATGCTGTCCGCGCTGGCGGGGGCGGAGTATGTGGCCCCTTACGTTAACCGCGTGGACGCGCAGGGCGGGGACGGGATCCAGACCGTGGTGGAATTACAGCAGCTGCTGACGCTGCATGCCCCGCAGTCAAAAGTGCTGGCCGCGAGCTTTAAAACCCCGCGTCAGGCGCTGGACTGCCTGCTGGCAGGCTGCGAGTCCATCACGCTGCCGCTGGACGTGGCGCAGCAGTTTATTACCTCTCCGGCGGTAGACGCAGCGATTGTGAAGTTTGAGCAGGACTGGCAGGGGGCGTTTGGACGGACGTCCATCTGACGCGGTTGCCTGGTGGCGCTAACGCTTACCCGGCCTACGTTCGAGCCGTTGTAGGTCGGGTAAGGCGAAGCCGCCACCCGACTTTTTTACTGGCTACACACCTCACACCCCGGGTTACGCATCAGCTTCATCTCGCGGAACTGGCAGGTCATCGCGTCATACATCACGATTTTCCCCGCGGCGGGCGTGCCGTAATTCGTCAGCACCTTGATCGCTTCCATTGCCTGCAGTGAACCAATCACGCCGACGAGCGGCGCCATCACGCCCGCCTCAACGCAGGTCAGCGCATTCTCGCCAAACAGACGGCTCAGGCAGCGGTAGCAGGGTTCACCCTCGGCGTACGTGAAGACGCTGATTTGCCCCTCCATGCGGATCGCCGCCCCGGAAACCAGCGGGGTTTTGTGAGCAAAACAGCCCGCGTTGAGCTGATTACGGACGGTGACGTTATCGGTGCAGTCCAGGACCAGATCGTGCCGGGCAATCTGCGCGGAGAGCGCGTCGTCATCCAGCATTGCGTCAATCAGCGTGAACTGAACGTGGGGGTTGATACGCGCCAGCGCAGCCCTGGCGGATTCCACTTTCGGCAGGCCCACCGTCGCGTCACTGTGCAGCGTCTGGCGCTGCAGGTTGGACACCGACACGGTATCGAAATCCAGCAGCGTCATGCTTCCTACGCCCGCCGCGGCAAGGTACTGCGCGGCGGCGCAGCCCAGCCCGCCCAGCCCGACGACCAGCACGCTGGCCGCCTTGAGCGCTTCCTGACCTTCGAAATCAAACCCGCGCAGCACAATCTGGCGGTTGTAGCGCATCATCTCCGGGTCGCTCAGCTCCACCGTCATGTCAGCCTCCGAACAGGTGGTTAAAGCGCTCGACCTCAACCCATTCGCCGGCTTCCACGTTGCCGCGCTCGCGCTCCAGCACGATGAAGCAGTTGCCCAGACTGAAGGAGCTGAAAATGTGCGAGCCCTGATGTCCGGTGGTGCTCACTTCGAGCTCGCCGTCCGCACCGCGCGCCAGAATGCCGCGCTGGAAATCGAGACGGCCCGGTGATTTTTTCAGCCGCGTGGCGGCACGCACGCGCAGGCGTTCCGGCAGCGGGCTGGCCTTGTTGCCGGAAAGCTTCGCCAGCAGCGGGATCGCCAGCTGGTAGAAGGTGAGTGCCGCCGAGACCGGGTTACCCGGCAGGCCGCAGAACCAGCTGTGTGGAAGCTTGCCAAACGCGAACGGCTTGCCCGGCTTGATCGCCAGCTTCCAGAAGGCGATTTCGCCCAGCTCTTCAAGCAGGGTTTTGGTGTAATCCGCTTCGCCCACGGAGACGCCGCCGGAGCTGATGACCACGTCGGCGGATTTATCCGCCTCGATAAACGCCGCGCGCAGTTGTTCCGGATCGTCTGGAATAATGCCGAGGTTAATCACGTCGCAGCCCAGCTGCTCCAGCATCAGGTGTACCGCCAGGCGGTTGGTGTCGTAAATCTGGCCGTCCTGCAGCGGCTGGCCCGGAAGCTGCAGCTCGTCGCCGGTGGAGAAAACGGCGACGCGCACTTTGCGGATAACGTCAACTTCCGCGATGCCGAGCGAGGCCAGCACCGGCAGCTCCGCCACCGTCAGCCTTTGCCCGGCGGCAAAAACGGTCGCGCCGAGGGTAATGTCTTCGCCCGTGCGGCGGATGTTCTGGCCCGCTTTGACGCTGGCGGTAAAACGCATGCCGTCGTCGGTCTGTTCGGTCTCTTCCTGCATGACGACAGCGTCGCAGCCAGCCGGAACCGGCGCGCCGGTCATGATGCGCACGCAGGTGCCTGCAGGCCATTCCCCGCTAAACGGCTGACCCGCAAAGGCTTTACCCGCCACCGGCAGGGCGTTACCCGTCTGGAGATCCGCCAGGCGTACCGCGTAACCGTCCATCGCGGAGTTATCAAACCCCGGCACGTTGAGCGGGGAGACGATATCGCGTGCGGCAATACGGCCAAAACAGCGCACGAGGGGCAGCGTCTCAACGTCATGCAGCGGGGAAACTCGGTCAAGCATCTGCGTGAGTGCCGTCTCAAGCGGCATCAGTCCGGCGGTAAAATCCATGGTGGGCTCCTGCGGAGTAACAACGAAAGCGTCCATTATGGCAGAAAAGTGCGGCTAACTGTATGACCGGAGGGTGTACGCTTTACATCACTGTTACGTCTTTCTATATTCAAAAATCATCTGAAGTTTCGTCGACGATAATGATATTTATAGAAAAAGCCGCAAAACAGGCTAACGGGTGATGCGAATGGTTAAGGCGGTAATCGCAATTCATGGCGGGGCCGGGGCAATCACCCGTGCACAGCTCACTCCTGAGCAGGAAAAGCGCTACATCGACGCGCTGTACGCCATTGTCGAAACGGGCCAGAAAATGCTGGAAGCGGGCGAGAGCGCGCTGGACGTTGTCACCGAGGCGGTACGCCTGCTGGAGGAGTGCCCGTTATTTAATGCGGGGATCGGTTCGGTCTTTACCCGGGATGAAACCCACGAGCTGGATGCCTGCGTCATGGACGGTATCTCCCTGAAAGCGGGGGCCGTGGCAGGCGTCAGCCACCTGCGTAACCCGGTGCTGGCCGCGCGTCTGGTGATGGAAGAGAGCCCGCACGTGCTGCTGACGGGCGCGGGGGCGGAGAGGTTTGCCTTCGAACACGGAATGGAGCCGGTATCGCCCGATCTGTTTTCCACAGAGGCGCGCTATCAGCAGCTGCTGGACGCCCGTTCGGCGGGTATGACGCAGCTTGACCATACTGCGCCGCTGGATGAGCGCAGCAAAATGGGCACGGTCGGCGCGGTGGCGCTCGACAAAGCGGGCAACCTCGCGGCGGCAACCTCCACGGGCGGGATGACCAACAAGCTCCCCGGACGCGTGGGCGACAGCCCGCTGCCGGGCGCCGGCTGCTATGCCAATAACGCGACGGCGGCGGTGTCGTGTACCGGCACCGGGGAAGTCTTTATTCGCGCCCTCGCGGCCTACGACATTACCGCGCTGATGGATTACGGCGGTTTAAGCCTCAGCGAAGCCTGCGAGCGCGTAGTGATGGAGAAATTACCTGCCCTGGGCGGCGTCGGCGGGCTGATTGCGGTGGATCGTGAGGGCAACGTGGCCCTGCCGTTCAACAGCGAAGGTATGTACCGCGCCTGGGGCTATGCCGGTGATGAGCCGAGCACGGGGATCTATCGTGAATAAGGGGGCAGCGCGTGCCGCACAGTGAAGAGCTGGACAACCGCGAAGTGCTGGCTGTCCATCAGCTGAATATTGCGTTTCAGGAAGAGCGGCAGTTCATCCCCGCAGTACAGAATTTATCGTTCACGCTCAGGCGCGGCGAGACGCTGGCGATTGTTGGCGAGTCCGGTTCCGGGAAATCGGTCACCGCGCTGGCGCTGATGCGCCTGCTGGAACAGACGGGCGGGCAAATCAGCAGCGAGAAAATGCTGCTGCGCCGCCGTAACCGTCAGGTCATTGATTTAAACGAGCTGAGCGGCGCGCAGATGCAGGGCGTGCGCGGGGCGGACATTGCGATGATCTTCCAGGAGCCGATGACCTCCCTGAACCCGGTGTTCCCGGTCGGGGAACAAATTGCCGAGTCCATTCGCCTGCATCAGGGGCTGAGCGGCGATGAGGCGCTCAGGGAAGCCAGACGCATGCTGGAGCTGGTACGCATTCCGGAGGCTCAGGCCATTCTCGGCCGCTACCCGCATCAGCTTTCCGGCGGCATGCGCCAGCGGGTGATGATTGCCATGGCGCTCTCGTGCCGTCCGGCGGTGCTGATTGCCGATGAACCAACGACGGCGCTGGACGTGACGATTCAGGCGCAGATCCTGCAGCTCATCAAGGTGCTGCAGCAGGAGATGGAGATGGGGGTGATTTTCATCACCCACGATATGGGCGTGGTCGCTGATATCGCCGATCGGGTGCTGGTGATGCACAAGGGCAGCGCGGTGGAAACCGGCCCGGTCGAGCAGATTTTTCACGCGCCCGCGCATCCTTACACCAAAGCGCTGCTGGCGGCGGTTCCGCGCCTGGGGGCGATGAACGGCAGCGATCTGCCGCGTCGTTTTCCGTTGATTTCCCTGGAGGCGTCTGAGCCGCAGGAGGAGGAACGCGAGCAGGACACCGTGGTGCCAGGCAAGCCCATTCTGGAAGTGCGCAATCTGGTCACGCGTTTTCCGCTGCGCAGCGGCGTACTGAACCGCGTAAAGCGCGAAGTGCACGCGGTGGAAAACGTCAGCTTCGACCTCTGGCCGGGCGAAACGCTGGCGCTGGTAGGGGAGTCCGGCTGCGGTAAATCCACGACCGGGCGCGCGTTGCTCCGTCTGGTGGACGCGCAGGAGGGAAGCATTACCTTTAACGGCGAGCGCATTGATACCCTTCCTGACAGCAGGCTGCAGGCGGTGCGGCGGGATATTCAGTTTATTTTTCAGGATCCGTATGCCTCTCTCGATCCGCGACATACGGTGGGGTATTCGATCATGGAGCCGCTGCGGGTGCATAACCTGCTCGACGGCGAGGCGGCGCAGCGTCGCGTGGCCTGGCTGCTGGAGCGCGTTGGCCTGAAGCCGGAACACGCCTGGCGTTATCCGCACGAGTTTTCCGGCGGGCAGCGGCAGCGTATCTGCATCGCCCGCGCGCTGGCGCTGAACCCGAAAGTGGTGATTGCGGATGAATCCGTCTCGGCGCTGGATGTCTCTATCCGGGCGCAAATCATCAATCTGCTGCTGGATTTACAGCGGGATATGGGGATCGCCTTCCTGTTTATCTCGCACGACATGGCGGTGGTTGAGCGCATCAGCCATCGCGTGGCGGTGATGTTTATGGGGCAAATCGTGGAAATCGGGCCGCGAAGGGCCGTATTTGAGAACCCGCAGCACCCGTACACCCGCAAGCTCATCGCGGCGGTCCCGGTCGCCGATCCGGCGCATCGTCACGGCCAGCGCGTGCTGCTGCAGGATGAAATGCCGAGCAATATTCGTAAACGCGGCGAGGCCGTGGAGCGCGTGGCGCTGCGTGAGGTCGGTCCGGGTCATTTCGTGGCTCCCCCGCGTCAGGACAATGCCTTTTCGCGGTTATAACTTTCAACAGGCAGGAGAACATAATGGTTACATTTGTAGCGCGTAGATGGTTGTTAGCCGCGAGCGTGACGGCAGCCCTGGCCGCTGCCCCCGCGTTCGCTGCCAAAGATGTGGTGGTCGCCGTCGGCTCTAACTTCACCACGCTGGATCCGTATGACGCTAACGACACGCTCTCCCAGGCGGTGGCGAAATCGTTCTACCAGGGCCTGTTTGGCCTGGATAAAGAGATGAAGCTTAAAAACGTGCTGGCGGAGGGGTACACCGTTTCGGATGACGGGCTGGTGTACACCATTAAGCTCAAAACCGGGGTGAAGTTCCAGGACGGCACCGACTTTAATGCCGACGCGGTGAAGGTAAACCTCGATCGCGCCAGCAATCCTGAGAACAGCCTCAAGCGTTATAACCTCTATAAAAACATCGCCAAAACCGAGGTGGTCGACCCGGCGACGGTAAAAATCACCCTGAAAGAGCCGTTCTCCGCGTTTATCAATATCCTGGCGCATCCGGCGACGGCGATGATCTCCCCTGCCGCGCTGAAGAAATACGGCAAGGAGATTGGCTTCCACCCGGTGGGTACCGGTCCGTACGAGCTGGTCACCTGGAATCAGACCGATTTTGTGAAGGTGAAGAAATACGCGGGCTACTGGCAGAAAGGGCTGCCGAAGCTGGACACCATCACCTGGCGTCCGGTAGTGGATAACAATACCCGTGCGGCGATGCTGCAAACCGGCGAGGCGCAGTTTGCCTTCCCGGTCCCGTACGAGCAGGCCGCCATTCTGGAGAAAAACAGCAAGCTGGAGCTGGTCGCCAGCCCGTCGATCATGCAGCGCTACATCAGCATGAACGTCACGCAAAAGCCGTTCGATAATCCGAAGGTGCGCGAAGCCATTAACTATGCCATTAACCGCCAGGCGCTGGTGAAGGTCGCTTTTGCGGGCTATGCCACCCCGGCCACCGGCGTGCTGCCGCCGGCTATCGCGTATGCGCAAAGCTATCAGCCGTGGCCGTACGATCCGGCCAAAGCGCGCGAGCTGCTGAAAGAGGCGGGCTATCCGAACGGCTTTAACACCACGCTGTGGTCGTCGCATAACCACAGTACCGCCCAGAAGGTGCTGCAGTTTACTCAGCAGCAGCTGGCGCAGGTGGGGATTAAGGCGCAGGTTACCGCCATGGATGCCGGACAGCGTGCGGCAGAGGTAGAGGGAAAAGGGCAGAAAGAGAGCGGGGTGAGGATGTTCTACACCGGCTGGTCGGCCTCGACGGGTGAAGCCGACTGGGCGCTGTCGCCGCTGTTTGCCTCGCAGAACTGGCCGCCAACCCTGTTCAATACCGCGTTCTACAGCAACCCGCAGGTGGACAAAGACCTGGCCGATGCGCTGAAAACCACCAAACCGGAGGAGAAAGCACGCCTCTACAAGGACGCGCAGGACATCATCTGGAAAGAGTCGCCGTGGGTGCCGCTGGTGGTGGAGAAACTGGTGTCAGCCCATAACAAAGCGTTGACCGGGTTCTACATCATGCCGGATACGGGCTTTAGCTTTGACGATGCGGATTTAAAATAACGCCCATGCTGAACTATGTTTGCAAACGCCTGCTGGGGCTTATCCCGACGCTGCTGATTGTGGCGGTGCTGGTGTTTTTGTTTGTCCACATGCTGCCGGGCGATCCGGCGCGTCTGGTTGCCGGGCCCGAAGCGGATGCCACGGTCATTGAGCTGGTGCGTAAACAGCTGGGTCTTGACCAGCCGCTGTATATGCAGTTTCTGCACTATATTGGCAACGTTCTGCAGGGCGATTTTGGTATCTCGATGGTGTCGCGTCGTCCGGTGTCGGAGGAGATCGCCAGCCGCTTTATGCCCACGTTCTGGTTAACGATAGCCAGCATGAGCTGGGCGGTGGTGTTCGGACTTGGCGCCGGGATTGTGGCGGCCGTCTGGCGCAACCGCTGGCCGGACAAGCTCGGCATGGCGCTGGCGGTGACCGGCATCTCCTTCCCGGCGTTCGCGCTGGGGATGCTGCTGATGCAGATCTTCTCCGTTGAGCTGGGCTGGCTGCCCACCGTCGGGGCCGATACCTGGAAGCATTACATTCTGCCCTCGATGACGCTGGGGGCTGCCGTGTCGGCGGTGATGGCCCGCTTTACCCGCGCCTCGTTCGTTGACGTGCTGAGCGAAGATTATATTCGCACCGCGCGGGCGAAAGGGGTCAGCGAGAAGTGGGTCATTCTCAAGCACGGGTTCCGCAATGCGATGATCCCGGTCGTGACGATGATGGGGCTGCAGTTTGGCTTCCTGCTGGGCGGCTCTATCGTGGTGGAAAAGGTCTTCAACTGGCCGGGGCTGGGACGTCTGCTGGTCGATTCCGTCGAGATGCGCGACTACCCGGTGATTCAGGCGGAAGTCCTGCTTTTCTCGCTGGAGTTTATTCTTATCAACCTCGTGGTGGACGTGCTCTACGCCGCCATTAACCCGGCCATCAGGTATAAGTAAGATGCGATTGTTGAACTGGCGGCGTCAGGCCGTATTAAACGCCATGCCGGGGCTAAAACCGGACCACATCCGCACCCCGTGGTCTGAATTCTGGCGGCGCTTTCGCCGTCAGCCGGTCGCGATGACCGCGGGGCTGTTCGTGCTGCTGCTGATCGTGGTGGCGATCGTGGCGCCGTGGGTGGCGCCGTTTGATGCGGAAAACTATTTTGACTACGACCGCCTGAACGACGGGCCCTCGATGCTCCACTGGTTCGGCGTGGACTCTCTCGGGCGGGATATCTTTAGCCGGGTGCTGGTGGGGGCGCAGATTTCGCTCGCCGCCGGGGTGTTTGCGGTGCTGATCGGCGCGACCATTGGGATCGTGCTGGGGCTGGTCGCCGGCTATTACGAAGGCTGGTGGGACCGCATCATCATGCGCATCTGCGACGTGCTGTTTGCCTTCCCCGGCATTCTGCTGGCGATTGCCGTGGTGGCGATCATGGGCAGCGGCATGGCCAACGTCATCATTGCGGTCGCGGTGTTTTCGATTCCGGCCTTTGCGCGCCTGGTGCGCGGCAACACGCTGGTGCTGAAACAGCAGACCTTTATCGAGTCGGCCCGCAGTATGGGGGCCAGCGACGCCACCATTCTCTTCAGCCATATTCTGCCGGGGACGGTGTCGTCCATCGTGGTCTACTTCACCATGCGTATCGGCGTGTCGATAATCTCGGCGGCCAGCCTGTCGTTTCTGGGGCTAGGGGCACAGCCTCCGACACCGGAGTGGGGCGCGATGCTGAACGAGGCGAGGGCCGATATGGTGATTGCGCCACACGTGGCGATCTTCCCGAGTCTGGCGATTTTCCTGACCGTGCTGGCGTTTAACCTGCTGGGGGATGGGCTGCGCGACGCGCTGGATCCGAGGATAAAGGGGTAGTGCAGTGAAATGTGCCGGGTGGCGGCTACGCCTTACCCGGCCTACAAAAGCGGAGTGGGGAGATTAAACCCGGCTACCCCACAGGTCATACTCATCCGCGTTTTCAACCTTCACGCGAATAATATCACCCGGCTTAACGTTGGTTTCGCCATTCAGGTACACCGCGCCGTCGATTTCAGGGGCGTCCGCCATGCTGCGGCCAATCGCGCCTTCTTCGTCCACCTCGTCGATGATAACCATGATCTCGCGGCCCACTTTTTCCTGCAGACGCTCGGCAGAAATCTGCTGCTGAAGCTGCATGAAGCGGTTCCAGCGCTCCTCTTTCACCTCTTCCGGCACCTGGTCCGCCAGCTCGTTAGCGGTTGCGCCTTCCACCGGGCTGTATTTGAAGCAGCCGACGCGGTCCAGACGCGCTTCTTTCAGGAAGTCGAGCAGCATCTGGAAATCTTCTTCGGTTTCACCCGGGAAGCCAACGATGAAGGTGGAGCGCAGGGTCAGATCCGGGCAGATCTCACGCCACTGCTTGATGCGCGCCAGCTGACGGTCAACGGAGCCAGGACGTTTCATCAGCTTCAGGATACGCGGGCTGGCATGCTGCAGCGGGATGTCCAGGTATGGCAGAATCTTGCCTTCCGCCATCAGTGGGATCACGTCGTCAACGTGCGGGTACGGGTAAACGTAGTGCAGACGCGTCCAGATACCGAGTTTGGACAGCTGCTCGCACAGGCCGACCATGCTGGTTTTCACCGGCTCGCCGTTGTGGAAACCGGAGCGGTGCTTAACGTCCACGCCGTAAGCTGAGGTGTCCTGGGAGATGACCAGCAGTTCCTTCACGCCCGCATCGGCCAGACGTTTGGCTTCCGCCAGCACTTCGCCGATTGGACGGCTCACCAGATCGCCACGCATGGACGGGATGATGCAGAAGGTGCAGCGGTGGTTGCAGCCTTCGGAAATTTTCAGGTACGCGTAGTGGCGCGGCGTCAGCTTCACGCCCTGTTCCGGCACCAGGCTCAGGAACGGGTTGTGCTTGGGTTTTGGCACGTAGTGATGAACATGTTGCAGCACCTGCTCGTAGCTGTGCGGGCCGGTAATCTCCAGCACCTTCGGGTGCACTTCGCGGATCTGGTCTTCTTTCGCGCCCAGACAGCCGGTCACGATCACTTTGCCGTTTTCGGTCAGCGCTTCACCGATGGCTTCCAGTGACTCCTGGACCGCGCTGTCGATAAAGCCGCAGGTGTTAACGATCACCATATCGGCGTTGTCGTAGCTTGGCACCACGTCATAGCCCTCGGTGCGCAGTTCGGTCAGGATGCGTTCTGAATCCACCAGGTTTTTCGGGCAGCCCAGGGAGACGAAGCCGATTTTCGGCTGGTGCGTAACATTGCTCATAGGTTAAAAATTCATCAATTATGGAGTTATCAGGGCGGGATTTTACAGCGTATCGCGGGGGATTTATACACTCTTTGCAAGGCGGATGCGCCGGGCAGAGGTTGTAACATTGTAAATAATGTTAATCAGTTAATAAAAATTGATCCCAGGCATTAAACTGTACAAAAAATGTACTTATCCTGACTATGCACCATGGCTGACAGAGGAGGAAAGAGCATGACCGTTGACAGACTAAAACGCGATCTGCTGAACAAGCTGATCAACGCCCGAATCGACCTGGCCGCGTACCTGCAGTTGAGGAAGGCAAAAGGGTATATGTCAGTCAGCGAAAGCGAACATCTGCGTGATAACCTGTTTGAACTTTGCAATTTCATGCGTGAAAAAGCACCGGCCCTTCAGGCGAACTACGGCGAAAGTGAAGAAGTCGCGCTGCGCCGCGCCGCCGAGGTGCTCTCCATTGCAGGGGTGTGTCTGATGAACGGACGCCACGACTGCCCGAATTTTATCGCCGTAAACGCGGAGAAGCTTGAAAACTGCCTGACAACGCTCTCTCTATGCATCATGTGCCTGAACGAGCACAAACAGCTTGAACAGCACTGATCCCGGGGGAGGCAACTCCCCCTTCTGATTAAGCTTTTGTAAAAGTGGTAACGCGCCCGGACGCAGTGGCTAATCTTTAAGCCATATGCCGATAAAGGAGCGCGTTATGCCTCGATCCTCGCTGATTTCCCTGCCTGCGTTATTTATTCCGTTTTCACTTCTTGCTGCGCCAGAGGCGGTGAAGGTCGAGGTGCTGCAAAACAGACTCGATCACCCCTGGTCCCTGGCGTTCCTGCCGGATAATAACGGGCTGCTGGTGACCCTGAAGGGCGGCCAGCTCAAACGCTGGCAGGCCGGAAAAGGGCTCTCCGATCCGATTGTCGGCGTACCGAAGGTCTGGGCAAACGGCCAGGGAGGATTGCTGGATGTGGTGCTGGCGCCGGATTTTGAAACGTCGCGCCGCGTCTGGCTGAGCTACGCCGAGGCCGGGCATGACGGCAAAGCCGGAACGGCGGTGGGCTTTGGCCGCCTGAGCGACGACTATTCCCGCATCGAGGGATTCCAGGTGGCGTTCCGCCAGATGCCGAAACTCTCAACCGGTAACCATTTCGGCGGACGGCTGGTGTTCGACGGCAAAGGCTCCCTCTTTATCGGACTCGGCGAGAATAACCAGCGTCCCACGGCGCAGGATCTGGATAAATTGCAGGGCAAAGTGGTGCGCCTCACCGAAGACGGAAAAGTCCCGCCGGATAACCCCTTTGTGAATACCCCCGGTGCGCGACCTGAAATCTGGTCTTACGGCATCCGCAACCCGCAGGGGATGGCGATGAACCCCTGGAGCGACACGCTGTGGCTGAACGAGCACGGCCCGCGCGGCGGGGATGAGATCAATATCCCGGAGAAGGGTAAGAACTACGGCTGGCCGCTGGCAACGCACGGCATTAACTACAGTGGTCTGAAAATCCCGGAAGCCAAAGGCGAGCACGTTGAGGGCACCGAGAAGCCGCTGTTCGTCTGGAAAGTCTCACCCGCGGTAAGCGGCATGGCGTTCTACAACAGCGACGTCTTCCCGCAGTGGAAAAACAAGCTGTTTATCGGCGCGCTGAAGGAGAAGGACGTGATCGTGCTGAGCGTGGAGGGTAACAAGGTGACAGAGGACGGGCGCATTCTGGGCGACCGGGATCAGCGTATTCGCGATGTGCGGGTGGGGCCGGATGGGTATCTGTATGTCCTGACCGACGAGACGGACGGGCAGCTGTTGAAAGTCAGCCCGTCCGGCGCGTAATCAGGTAACCGGGATCATCACGACGTTACGGTACGCCGGGCGATCGCTCAGCTGTTTAAGCCAGCGCTCCAGGTGCGGGCGCGGCGTCCACTTCAGGCCCATGTTGGTCAGGTTCCAGACGAATGGCGCCACGGCGATATCGCCGGTGCCGAACGCCTCGCCGGAGAACCAGGCGTGCTTCGCCAGCTCGTCATCCATCATCGCAAACAGATTTTCGCAGGCATCCTGCGCGGCGTGAATCGCGGGATAATCGCGTTCCGCTTCCGGCGTGCGGATAAGCCCCATCAGGATCACGCGGTGGGTTGGGGACAGCGTCTGGTTCGCCCAGTCCATCCACTTTTCGCCCTGGGCGCGGCGGGCCGGGTTTTCTACCCACAGGCGGCCCTGACCGTACTGGGCGGCGAGGTAACGCACAATCGTGTTGGACTCCCAAAGCGTCGCGTCCGTTTCATCATCGCGCAGCAGCGGCACCAGGCCATTCGGGTTCATGGCCAGATAGTCGGCCTCCTTGTTCACGCCGAACGCCATGCCTGCCATGATTTGATTGAACGGTAAATCCAGCTCTTCCAGCGTCCAGAGCACTTTCTTAACGTTGGTCGAATTATTCCTGCCCCACAGCGTAATCATATTTACTCCCGATGAGATGTGAATCCGAATCAGCTTTTCGCCATGGTGAGATAAACCTAACAATTACGCAACAGAAGACAAAAAAATCGCCTTAATCAAAGCGTATCTGAATGTTATTGCATAAACTTTAATAACTTTACCCTCGTTGGGTTTCTTTAACGGTTTTAGTGCGCTATTACTCATCGCTTCTTGCGACACGGTGATGTGACGTAATTTTTGAATGGACACTCGGGTGGCATTTATGACGCGTAAAATGACTTCTCTGCGCAGCCTGGCGGCAGGCTCTGCGCTTCTTTTCCTGTTTGCACCAACGCTCTACGCAGCTGAACAGGCTGCGCCCGAAGCGCCGCCTGTGGATGCGCGCGCCTGGATCCTGATGGACTACGCCAGCGGTAAAGTGCTGGCGGAAGGGAATGCGGATGAGAAACTCGATCCGGCAAGCCTGACCAAAATCATGACCAGCTATGTGGTAGGCCAGGCGCTGAAAGCGGGCAAGATCAAGCTGGACGATATGGTGACCATCGGGAAAGACGCCTGGGCGACCGGCAACCCGGCCCTGCGCGGATCTTCCGTGATGTTCCTGAAGCCAGGGGATCAGGTCTCCGTTTCCGATCTGAATAAAGGGGTGATTATTCAGTCGGGAAATGATGCGTGCATCGCGCTGGCCGACTACGTTGCCGGCAGCCAGGATTCTTTCATTGGCTTGATGAATGGTTACGCGCAGAAGCTGGGCTTAACCAACACCACGTTCAAAACGGTTCACGGCCTGGATGCGCCGGGCCAGTTCAGCACCGCGCGCGACATGGCGCTGCTGGGGAAAGCGCTGATCCACGACGTGCCGGATGAATACGCCATCCACAAAGAGAAAGAGTTTACCTTCAACAAAATTCGCCAGCCGAACCGCAACCGCCTGCTGTGGAGCAGCAACGTCAACGTGGATGGGATGAAAACCGGCACCACGGCGGGTGCAGGCTATAACCTGGTGGCCTCCGCGACCCAGGGCGACATGCGCCTGATTTCGGTAGTGCTGGGCACCAAAACCGACCGCATTCGCTTTAACGAATCAGAAAAACTGCTGACCTGGGGCTTCCGCTTTTATGAAACCGTGACGCCGATTAAACCGGATGCCACGTTCGTCAGCCAGCGCGTCTGGTTTGGCGACAAGAGCGAGGTGAACCTGGGCGCGGGTGAGGCGGGCTCGGTAACCATTCCGCGCGGCCAGCTGAAAAACCTGAAGGCCAGCTACACTCTGACCGACCCACAGCTCACCGCCCCGCTGAAAAAAGGCCAGGTGGTTGGGACGATTGATTTCCAGCTTAACGGTAAGTCGATTGAACAGCGTCCGCTGATTGTGATGGAAGCAGTGGAAGAGGGCGGCTTCTTCAGCCGGATGTGGGATTTCGTGATGATGAAATTCCACGGGTGGTTTGGCAGCTGGTTTAGCTAAGTTTTTTGCCGGGTGGCGCTGCGCTTACCCGGCCTACGTTCGAGCCGTTGTAGGCCGGGTAAGGCGAAGCCGCCACCCGGCATAACCTCAATACATCAACTTCACCTGCTGCGCTTTCGCGTGGGCCACAATCTCGTCGTCCGGGCGGCAATCGCTGACGATGGCATCGAACTGCGCCAGCTCGCCCATTCTTGCCGAACGCACCTTGCCAAACTTACTGTGATCGACCACCAGCACATGGTACTGCGCGGCGCTTAACGCCCAGTGCTTGACCGGTAATTCTTCCAGGTTAAAGCAGGTTGCCCCCTGACGCACATTGACGCCCGCGGCAGAATAAAATGCGATGTCCGGGCAGAGATTGCTGAGCGTGTCCTGCAGGTTGAGCGGCTTAAAGATCGCGTTGCTGGCGTGAAACTCACCGCCGCAGAGGATCACCCGGCACTCGGGTTTCTCCTGAAGCGCCAGAAAGGTGTTCAAGGAATAACAGACGGCGGTAAACGGAATGCTGCTGTCGATGGCTTCGATAATCCACGGCGTGGTGGTACCGCAGTCAAAAAACAGCGTCTGGTGCGGCTGTACCAGGGAAGCTGCAAGACGCGCGGCTTTGCGTTTCTCTTCCACCAGGCGCGTCTTCTGGTCGCTGATCAGATAATGGCTGGCGCTACGCGGCTCAAGCACAATGTATCCGCCCAGCAGCACGACGGGCGCGCTCTCGCTGTTCAGATCCCGACGAATGGTCATCTCCGAGACGCCGAGGAGGTTGGCGGCTTCCTTAAGATGCAGCTTATCGCTGCGCTTCAGCGCCTGTAGCAGCTGAGCAATGCGGTCATCGCGACGTGTTTCCATAGTTCCTCGGCATAAAAAAATGAACCCCCGCAGGGCGGGGGTTCAAGTGTAACCTGTCAGGTCGGGGTTAGTCACGTATCCAGCCTTTGCGGATCGGGATGGCGAAAATGGCGCGATAGAGTGAAGAAAGCGCACGGTAGAGCGCTTCCCCGATGAGGCTCCACAGGATAGCCGCGCTCACGCAGCCAATCAGCCCCACCAGGAAGCCGCCCACCATATCCAGCGGCCAGTGGACGCCCAGATACACGCGAGACCAGGCGATGGCCACAGCGACCACCATCAGCACCGCACCCGACCACAGGCGATGCCAGAACAGGAAGGCCAGTGCGAAGGTGAAGATCACCGTACCGTGATCGCTCGGGAAAGAGTCATCCGGCGCATGGTGCAGGAAGGTATAGCCGACGTGATCCACAAACGGACGATCGTGCGGGAACGCATGGCCCAGAATGTAACTTGCCAGGACGCTTACGCCGAGAGCCATCGCCACTTTGATTACAAGCTTGCGCTGCGCTTTCACCTGGCTACGAGGTCCCCACAGCCAGAGGATGGCTGCCAGGGCGGGCACGATACTGATCAGATCTTTTGCCAAAAAGGTGGCGAAGTCGATCATCCACTCGGGCGAGGCCGGGGTGGCGTTGATCAGATAAAACAGCTGATAATTCAGATTCTCTAGCATAGCGTTATCACTCTTTAGCAAACCGGGTGGAAACCAGCCCGTAGACTGCCACCTGGGAAAACCAGACCCACCACCCGGCCCACAGGTTGTGAGAGAAAAAATGCGCCCCGCGCATGACCTGACCGAAGCCCATCGCCAGACCCAGCAAAATGCCGAGAACGACAAAGCTCCAGGCCAGACGCGGCCGCTCGCGCCAGAAGGCAAAAAACAGTCCCATCACCATAAAGCCGCTGGAAGAATGGCCGCCGGGGAAGCAGCGCCCCGGTCCGCTGTCCGCCGGGACGGCGCTGAACAGGGGATAGGACATCGCCTTACCGCCATATTCCACCAGGTCCCACGGGCAGCTGTGATGGCTCATGCTTTTCAGCACGCCCACGACCAGCGCGCCAAGCCCCATCAGCAGCGCCGCCGTAACCAGCCTCGCGTTACGCTTGTACGCGCCGTAAAACAGCGCCACGGCGCCTAAAGCGATGGCAATGTACTTCGCCAGACGATGGTTGAGCAGATCCAGCAGGTGGTCTTTCTGCAGCGGGAAGCTCTGCGTCGCCGCGTCATACCAGAAGCCGGTGATCCATCTGTCGAGCGCTTCATTGCGCGATAGCCACGTGAACACCACGGCAAGGACTATCAGTATGAAAAGCTGATAACCATAAAAGCGGGCCGGCAAGCGGTAAAGGCGTTTTGTCTTATTTGTCTGTAACTTAGACAATTCTGAACGGCTGGAGGTGAGTGACATAATTTGGGGTCGTTGACGAGTAATGGGGCTATCATAAATCTGTCAAATTAAGGAAACCTTAAACGAAGACGATATGTGCTTTATTTCTGTTTATCCTCGATAAATCACTATCTCGGGCTGCGGCATTTCATTACACTCGTCGCGATTTTGTCATTATAAAGAGATTGCATGTTAAACCGTTCTTCTTCAGGTTCACGTCTGGGTCGTCAGGCGTTGCTTTTCCCCCTGTGTCTGGTGCTCTACGAATTTTCTACCTATATCGGCAACGATATGATTCAGCCCGGTATGCTGGCCGTGGTGGCGCAATACAACGCCGGAATTGAGTGGGTACCGACCTCCATGACCGCCTATCTGGCCGGCGGCATGTTTTTGCAGTGGCTGTTAGGCCCGCTGTCGGATCGTATTGGCCGTCGTCCGGTGATGCTGACGGGCGTGGTGTGGTTCATCGTCACCTGCCTTGCCACGCTGCTGGCGCAAAATATTGAACAATTTACTCTGCTGCGTTTCCTGCAGGGGGTGAGCCTGTGCTTTATCGGCGCCGTGGGGTATGCGGCCATTCAGGAGTCGTTTGAAGAGGCGGTGTGTATCAAAATCACCGCGCTGATGGCGAACGTGGCGCTGATCGCTCCCTTGCTCGGGCCGCTGGTGGGCGCCGCATGGGTGCATATGGCCCCCTGGGAAGGGATGTTTGTGCTGTTTGCCGTTCTCGCCGCCATCGCGTTCTTTGGCCTGCACCGTGCGATGCCAGAAACCGCCACCCGCATCGGCGAGAAACTCTCGCTGAAAGAGCTGGGTCGGGATTACAAAGAGGTGCTGAAAAACGGCCGCTTTGTAGCGGGCGCGCTGGCGACCGGGTTCGTTAGCCTGCCGCTGCTGGCGTGGATTGCCCAGTCTCCGGTCATTATCATCAGCGGTGAAAAGCTCAGCAGCTACGAGTACGGCCTGCTGCAGGTGCCGATCTTTGGCGCGCTGATTATCGGTAACCTGGTGCTGGCGCGTCTGACGTCACGCCGCACCGTGCGTTCGCTGATTATCATGGGCGGCTGGCCGATTGCGGCAGGGCTGATTCTGGCGGCGGTGGCAACCGTCGCGTCATCTCACGCTTATTTGTGGATGACGGCGGGGCTGAGTATCTACGCCTTCGGGATTGGCGTGGCGAACGCCGGGCTGGTGCGCCTGACGCTGTTTGCCAGCGAGATGAGTAAGGGCACGGTCTCCGCGGCGATGGGGATGCTACAGATGCTGATTTTTACCGTCGGTATCGAGGTGAGCAAGCATGCCTACGCGATGGGCGGTAACGGGCTGTTCAGCCTGTTTAACCTCGCCAATGGCGTGCTGTGGGTTGGCCTGATGGTGGTATTCCTGAAAGACAAGCGCGTCGGAAACGCTCTGCAACCTTAATTCTTATGCCCTCTCCCTGTGGGAGAGGGCTAGGGTGAGGGCACCAGACCGCACGCGGTCAATTAAACGGTGCCTCCCCGTTCAACACCTTCTCAATCACATCCAGCACGCCTTCCTCGTTATTGTGCGGCGCTTCAAAGCGCGCCGCCGCTTTGATATGCGGTCTGGCATTCGCCATCGCAAAGCTGAACCCGGACTGGCGCAGCATCTCCACGTCGTTGCCGCTGTCGCCGAAGGCCACCACGTCGCTGTTCTCTATCCCCCAGCGCTGTTGCAGGATCCGCAGGCCGTTGGCCTTATGCACGCCGGGGATAATGAGGTCGATACTGCCGTGACCGGTGGTGACGGGCACCATGATGTCGCTGAGCTTTTCATGCAGCAGCGCCTGAATACGCGGAATTTCATCATCGGACACGTTGAGTCCGAACTTGAAGAAAATATCGTTCAGGTTGTCGAAATCGCTGACCATTTCCAGACGGTGATAATACTTCGCCGCGATGGCCTTAAAGGCCTCGTCATAGCACTTCAGCGTATAGGCGCTGCTCTTTCCGCAGGCGATAATCTCAATGCCCGGCACGTCGTTTAAGACGCTCGCGACGGTCTCGAAATGGGCTTTCGACAGTTCACCGTTGAAGACGTCTTCACCCTCACTCACGACCCAGCCGCCGTTTTCGGCGACGAATGAAATTTCATGCGCAATCTCCGGGAAAAAGGAGATGAGCTGGTAGTACTGGTTGCCGCTGGCGACCACGAAACGAATGCCTTGCGCCTTCATGCGCGCGTACTGCGCCAGAAAGCGCGGGCGGTTGTAGGTCTTGGCATCGCTCAGGAATGTGCCATCCATGTCGACGGCGATCAGTTTAACGCTCATATCCCTTCTCCAGTGTCGTTTGATTCGTTTCCGGCTTTGCCACCGCGCGCGCCACCAGCGCCGCGATGATGACCAACCCTAACACCACCAGCATGGCGCTGCGCAGCCCGTAGTGCTCCCCGAGGAAGCCGAGCAGCGGCGGCCCGACCAGGAAGGCGAGATAGCCTGTGGTTGCCACCACGCTGACGCGCGTCGGGGCATCCGGGCCGGTGTCGCTGGCGGCAGAGATGGTCAGCGGGAAGCCGAGGGACGCGCCCAGCCCCCAGAGGATCACCGAGACGCCGGCAATCCAGTCCACATCCACAAAGATGATCATCGCGATACCCAGCCCGCCGAGCAGGGCGCTGGCGCGCACTACCGCCACGCGGCTGTAGCGGTCGATAAACCAGCCGCCGGTGAAGCGCCCGACGGTCATCCCCAGCGTAAACCCGGCGTAAATCAGCGAGCCGGAGGTCGGGCTAAAGCCGTGACCGTCCACCATCAGCAGCGGCAGCCAGTCGTTGGCGGACCCCTCCGCGAACGCCATCGCCAGCACCACCACGCCGATCAGCATCAGCTGGAAATCGCGGTAGAAGGGCAGCCCTTTTTCGGCTGAGTGCTGTTCGTCCGCGGAGTTTTTACCGGTGCCGTCCGGGATGGCCCGGATGCCGGTCAGAATGGGAATGATGCACACCAGCGCCGCCAGCAGAATATGCAGATTCGCGCTCACGCCAGTGGCCGTCAGCGCCATCCCCACGCCCGCACCGGCCAGCGTGCCGAGGCTATAGAAGCCGTGCATCATCGGCAGCACGGTTTTGTTCATCTCGCGCTCGACCGCTGCCCCTTCCACATTTATCGCCACTTCCGCCGAGCCGAAGCTGCCGCCAAACACCGTCAACCCCAGCGCAAACAGCACCGGTGAGGCAAACCACAGCGCCGCGCTCAGCACCATCATCCCGAACACCGCGAAGCACATGGTGGTGCGGATCACCGCCCGCGTACCGAAGCGCTTCACCAGCCATGCGGAGCAGAGAATGCCGCTCATGGAGCCTATCGACAGGCCGAACAGCACGATGCCCATTTCAGCGGTAGAAACGGACAAAATATCGCGAATGGCGGGGGTGCGCGTGGCCCAGGAGGCCATCAGCAGGCCGGGAATGAAGAAGAACATAAACAGCGCCCACATGCGGAGCTGCAGGGCTTTGCGGGGAGAGGTCAGCGTCATTGGAGTAGCACCAGAAGTACAACAATAGCGACAACACTAGCAAGTTTGTGTACATTTGTACACAAACCAGGTGAGGAATTGATGAGCAGACCACCCAACGATCCGCATCGCCGGGAGAAGATCCTGCAGGCGACGCTCGACACCATTGCTGAACACGGTATTCACGCCGTCACGCACCGTAAAATCGCCACCTGCGCGGGCGTGCCGCTGGGGTCGATGACCTACTATTTCGACGGCATGGAGCCGCTGCTGGAGGAGGCCTTCACGTGGTTTACCCGCCAGATGTCGCAGCAGTACCGGGATTTCTTCGCGGGCGTCACCGGGCCGGAAATGGCGTGCGAATCCATCACCACGCTGATCCACAGCTCGCAGGTGACCACGCCGCACAACATGGCGCTGATGTATCAGCTCTACGCCTTTATGCACCGCAGCGCGGCGCTCAAAACGGTGATGCAGGACTGGATGAAGATGAGCCAGACCACGCTGGAGCAGTGGTTCGACCCGGTCACCACCCGCGCGCTGGACGCGTTTATCGAAGGGATGACGCTGCACTATGTCACCGACCGGGCGCCGTTAAGCCGGGAGGAGATTCGGGCGATGGTGGGGAGGATTGCGGGCATTACACCGTTAAATAAAGAAAATTAGTTAATATTTTTCAATGTGTTACGAATTTTCTCCATATTGACAATCCGGACCGATCACGTGACTATCCACCGCGGTGGTTATTTACTGTTCAGTGGTTGAGGTTGGCGTTGGGTGAAAAAGTAAGTACCTGGTTCGTGCAGGTCAGTCTGGCAAAAAAGAGAGCGTTGTTAGTACTGTTGATTTTGGTTCAGACGAGTCTGCTGATTGGGCATCTGCTCTACCAGCGCGGCTATGTGGAGGATAACGCTGCACGTATCCTTCGCAATACGGCCATACTCCAGTCCCAGCAGTTTGAAACCAGCCTTAACGCGATGCGCTACCAGATGCGCTTTATCGGGAATGCCTTTCTGCTCAACCATACGGTCACGCCTGAAAACGCGCAGCCATTCCTGCAAGGGGAGCTTAAGCGCGCCTGGCTGGATGGCGTTGTCGTCTTTGATGAAGACGGTGATTTTCTCAGCAGCCGCGCGCTATTTCCTTTTGAGCGCGCTCTGGACGCCACTACGCTTGCGCAGGCCAGCTTTCGGCAGCACCCTCTGTTTACTGATTTTCGCCGGGATGAAGTTACCGAAAGTTTGTTTTACTGGCAGAGCAACGGCACGGATAAAAACATGTTGGGCTTCGTGATGTTCCGTGCAGTGCGCGACGCACATGGTCGCTTTCTTGGTGGTGCGTTGGGTTTCTTCAATGGTAACACCATGAACGATATGTTTCGCAAAATGGAAGCGCAGGGCTTCGATTTAGGTCAGGGTGGGGCGATGGCGGTCCTTGATCGTGACAATGCGGTGCAGCTTGCCCGTATGGGGGCGAATGACGGTTCGCAATTGAATACCTCCGACCCGCGCCTCGCGAAGCTGCTGGAATACGCAAGCGATACCGCACAGGTCCAACGATATACCTCTCCGATTGATGGCGTTGAACGTATGGGAGTATTTCTTAACCTCAACGAACGCAAATGGGTGCTGGCCGTCGGGCTGGCCAGAAAAGACGTGCTGCACGGCTGGTATTATCAGGCTCTGTGGACGGCGCTGGCGATTCTGGTTATCTCCATTACGCAGTGGTTTCTGATGCATTACATCCACGTCAACGCCCTGCAGCGGGCGCGTTTCCAGCAGGAGGCGCGGCTCGATCCGCTCACCGGGCTGGCAAACCGTCGCCAGTTTGATGAGTGGTCTTTGCGGGCCTGCAATCTTGCCCGTCGGCATCAGCAACCCCTGTGCCTGATGAGCATGGATCTGGATTTCTTCAAGCGTATTAACGACACCTGGGGCCATGACGGCGGCGATGCGGTGCTGAAGCATATTGGCAACGCGCTTCCGGCACTGGTGAGAGGCAGCGACATTGTCGCCCGCTTCGGCGGGGAAGAGTTTGTCGTGGCAATGCCGCAGACCTCTCTGGAGACGGCCGCTGAGATCGCCGAGCGCGTACGGATGAGCCTTGCCAGCCAGAACGTCGACTTCAACGGGCAGACGATCCGCTTCACCGCCAGCATGGGGCTCGTATGTATGACGCCGGATGAACTGGAGATTGAACATGGCGTGCAGTCAGCCCTGGCGCGAGCCGATCGTGAGCTTTATCGTGCAAAACGTGAGGGGCGCAACCGGGTCTGCGTGGCGAGCTAGCGGGCGGTTGTTTTCTCCAGGCGTTCAGGGCCCGCCGGGCGCTGGCCCTGTCGTCCACCTGAGGATGGATTATTTTTTCAGGATATTCTTCCCGCTGGCGTCCACCACCGCTTCGCCATCCTCTTTCGTAAACGCCCCTTTCTGCGCGTCCGGCAGAATGTCGAGGACGACTTCAGACGGGCGGCACAGGCGGGTGCCCAGCGGCGTCACCACAATCGGACGGTTAATCAGGATCGGGTGTTGCAGCATAAAATCGATAAGCTGGTCGTCGGTGAAGCTGTCTTCGGCCAGGCCGAGCTGTTCATAGGGCTCCACGTTTTTACGCAGCAAATCGCGCACCGAAATGCCCATATCGGCAATCAGGGCGGTCAGCGTATCGCGCGACGGCGGCGTTTCCAGATAGAGAATAATCTCTGGCTCCGCGCCGCTGTTGCGGATCATCTCCAGCGTGTTGCGCGAGGTGCCGCAGGCGGGGTTGTGGTAAATGGTGATGTGGCTCATATCAGTGGCTCATTACAGTGTGAAGGAGAGACGTAGCGCCAGGGCGGCGAGCGTCACAAACAGGACCGGCAGCGTCATGATGATGCCCGTCCGGAAATAGCCGCCCCAGGTAATCGTCATGTTTTTCTGCGCCAGCACGTGAAGCCAGAGCAGGGTGGCGAGACTACCAATAGGCGTGATTTTTGGCCCCAGATCGCAGCCAATCACGTTGGCGTAAATCATCGCGTCCTTTATCAATCCTGTTGCCGTGCTGCCGTCAATGGAGAGCGCGCCAATCAGCACCGTGGGCATATTGTTCATTATGGATGACAGGAACGCGGTGATGAACCCGGTTCCCAGCGTGGTGGCCCACAGCCCGTGTCCGGCCAGGCTATTCAGTACGCTTGTGAGAGAGTCCGTCAGCCCGGCATTACGCAGGCCATACACCACCAGATACATCCCCAGCGAGAAGATGACGATCTGCCACGGCGCGCCGCGCAGCACTTTTCCGGTATTTATCGCATGTCCGCGTTTTGCGACAGCGAATAAAATCAGCGCGCCGACGGTCGCAATGGCGCTGACCGGAATGCCGAGAGGTTCAAGTACGAAGAAACCGACGAGCAGAAGAAGGAGGACGATCCAGCCCGTTCTGAACGTCGGGAGGTCGTGAATGGCCCGCGCAGGCTCCTGGAGTTTCGCCAGGTCATATTCTGGAGGAATTTCCTTGCGAAAGAACAGGTGCAGCATGACCAGCGTTGCGGCAATCGCGGCGATATCCACCGGGATCATCACCGAAGCGTATTCGCTGAACCCCAGCGTGAAGAAGTCTGCCGAGACGATGTTGACCAGGTTGGAGACAATCAGCGGCAGGCTGGCGGTATCGGCGATAAAACCTGCCGCCATCACAAACGCCAGTGTGGCCTGTTTGCTGAACCCCAGCGCCAGCAGCATGGCGATGACGATAGGCGTGAGGATCAGCGCCGCGCCGTCATTAGCAAACAGCGCTGCGACGGCTGCGCCCAGCAGGATAATCCAGGTAAACAGCAATCGCCCCCGACCTTTCCCCCAGCGAGCGACGTGCAGTGCTGCCCACTCGAAAAAGCCGGACTCATCCAGCAGCAGACTGATAATGATAACGGCGATAAACGTTGCCGTGGCGTTCCAGACGATATTCCAGACTACCGGAATATCGTTAATGTGAATCACGCCGCTGGCCAGCGCCAGCACGGCGCCAATAGTCGCGCTCCAGCCGATACTCAGTCCTTTGGGCTGCCAGATGACCAGCACCAGCGTAAACAGAAAAATTGCCCCTGCCAGAAACATCGCTTACTCCGTTATATCTGTTTTTGTGAATGTGTTGCAATTAGCACGAACCTGGAAGCCGGTTTTTCAGCTTCATACGCGTCTCTTCCCGCAGGCAGTTCCAGCTGGTGTCGATAACGGCTGCCGCCCATGCAGGCATGTTGGGAGAGAGACGGTAATGGACCCACTTACCCTCGCGACGGTCGATCACCAGCCCGGACTCGCGCAGCAGCGCCATATGGCGGGAAACCTTCGGCTGAGATTCGGCGGTGGCGGCGCAGAGATCGCAGACGCACAGTTCGCCCGCTTCGCGGAGCAGCATGACGATGGCGAGCCGCGTTTCGTCGGAGAGGGTTTTGAAGAGGTGGAGTGGGTGGAGCATGGGTGTTCCTGCAGATGTGATTTTTATATGCGTTTAATCATATATGTTTTGGTGGCGAGAGAGAAGATAAGATTAGAGGAAGGGGTATTTCAGACAACAAAAAACCCATTTATATAGACGGGTTAGTGAAAACAATGAGTTGTACGATAATCAATAAGTTAGCTTGGTGGTGAGAAGTGACGATTACGGGGTATTGCCAACCGCTGCCGCCACTTTGTCGCCACTTGGCAGGTGGTTACTGGTCCCTGATAGCCAGTAGCCCCCAAGAGAAAACTTCTTTGGCATCGCTTATCAAACCATCCGCTATAAATTGCTGTGTCTCAGCCCATTCCATGTCACTGACATAGTGTACAAGTGTGTTTGTCTGGATTGGAATTTCTTCAAATTGCTCGATTCGACGTTTGAAGCTACATTCAGGATCTGAACAACGGCATGTGCGTCTTATATCATCTACTCTACAGAGTAAAAGTGAGTAGGGGGTCTCAAGCGGTGCACAGTAGTCAACTCGATAGTTATGAGAGCGTGTTGGCTGGATGTTATGAAGAGGATCTAAAAGCACAACATTAAAAATTTGGTTCTCATCCCAAAAGCCTACAACTCTACCAAGGGCAGTAGATATCTGAAATTGTAATAATGGGTATTCTTCGTCATTTTCAAGGTAGTCAGAGTCAATCCAGGTCAACTGGTTACGTTGTACGGGGATATTTCTTTGTTCCCAGTTTATTGAATGATAGCGCCATGCCTCTCTTTCGGCCCCACTGGTAATAAAGCCTTTGACATCTTTTTGGGAAAGCTCGGATAATTTTCCAATTAGTGAAACAAACCAGCCTGAATCGGTACGATCTAACCCAAAATTCTCAATTTGACGCCAATAACGAAAAGAAAACGCCCACTTTCTTTCGGGTGCGGAGGGCGTTTTAGGGGTCTGTACCGCTGTCGGCTGATTTGTCCCTAATGAAGGGCGAAAGGCTTTCACCATGGTTATTAATTCAATCGGCTACGGTAAAAATCTCTAGTTATGTTGCGATCAATGACTACCTCGCAACGTGCTGACGGTCTGTAACCCTCACGAGCCTTAATCCATGGCTCTTCTTTATGGGTCATATCTTCAAGTTGCGCACCAGAAAAAGCACCATAGACTTCAAGAACGCCATCAATATGAGCTGCGGCAGCGGCTGGAATAGATGAAAGATCAAATCCAGGAGTGCAATCTGCAATCGTGATGTCCGAATACAGTGATTTTGTAGAAGAGAATCGGTTATAAATCGCACGGCTTACTGGGCCGTGAATCCACGCTTGAAACCCCTCATCCACTAACTTTTCATCAAAAAAAGCCAGATACCAAGCATCCGCGTAATACGCCAATTTTTGCAGCTTCAAATTAGACATAGTTTCGCCTGAAGCTGAGATTTTTGTGATGATGTAATCACATAGTTGATTGATATTTATCATTATTTATCCCCTTAACTTGGTGTCTAGGTAGCCAAATTTATTAGAGAAATCAGCTGCTAAGAATCTTTGAAAACCAAGCTAACTTATAGTGGCATACATAGTTGAATAAATCGAGATTCAAACGTGCTAAAACGCGGTGAGTGCGGATGAGCGGTTCTTCCAATTTAAGCAGTTATCATGGTAGCTAACGGGTTAAAACGTAGCGCTGTCTCAAGGTGATCTGGTGCCAGGTGGGCATAACGCATGGTCATTTTTATGTCGTGGTGACCCAGGATTTTCTGAAGGGCAAGTGATGTTCCCGCCTGACATCATAAAGTGTACTGCAAATGTATGGCGCAAGACGTGGGTTAGCTGCCCGCGTGGTAGCACGATGGAAGTTTTATCCATCACTGCCAAAAACTGAAAGTAGCAGTCGGTGAAAAACTTGAAGCAGTCCATAGCAATGAGTTCTTCATACAGCTCTTTGCTGATCGGGATGCTGCGGTTCTTTTTGCCTTTTGTCCTGATGAAAGTGATTCGATACTTAGTTACCTGGGAACGAGTGAGATTCACAGCTTCGCGCCAGCGTGCCCTGGTGCTCAGACAGATTTTTACAACCAGAGCGAGCAGGGCGCTTTGGCGTTGGCAGTCATAAAGTAGCTCTGTGATTTGTTCATGAGTCAGCCAGGCCATTTCCTTTTCGGCAATCGTGAACTTGCGCATGCTTTCCAGCGGGTTTGGTGCCGTCCATTCTCCAAGGCGGGCCAGCTCGCTAAAAACAATGCTCAGATAGCTTTGTTCAAGGTTGATAGTTACCGGGCTGGCACCTTTCTTCCACTTCTCACTGAAATAGATTTCACACGTCAGGCGTTTGTCACGGTAATGTGCGAATAATTTCGAGCTGAGATCAGTAGCAATAGGGTTTCAGAGTGCATAGACCATCAGGATCAGCTTGTCGTAAACATGCTCGCCAGCGGTCAGAGATTTGCCGTGCAGCTTGAACTAGAGTTCAACTACGTCTTTCAGAGTTCGGCGAGCTACCGATTCACCCAACCAGGGCTTAGCCTCCGTCTCTTCCATTGTGTGGCGTTCAAAAGCCAGTGCTTCGCCTTTGGTAGCGAACTGCTTACGCACACGCCGCCCGTTGCGTCCGGCGGGGTAGCATTCACAAATCCATTTTCCTGTTTCGAGTTTTCGTACTGCCATAAAAAAGCCCTCATGTCTGAGGGCTAAATTTAACTGTATATAAAAATAGTGATTAATGTATGATTACGTGAAATCACCTATGTCAGGCAACAACGAGTTCTTCGTTTGCAACCTGCGCGGCTGAGCGTTCATTCTCAATTGCGAGAGACTCTCTATATTCTTTGGCATCTGCAAACATCGTCCAATGTGCATCGATATTCATATTGGCTACAGTTGATTTAATATCTTTAATGCCCACATTAAAGAATTCTTTCCGAGAATTAACCTTGTTAACTTGTTTTCCATTAAATACTTTATGCAAGTGATTCTCTAATGATGGTGCATCATCACTGTAGATCATTGCATGTACATCAAAGGCGAATGGAACACTGGCATCACTAAGTTCACGAACACGGTCTAGAGGTTCGAGGCGTCGCGTCATGCCAATTTTATAAACATTTTCGCCGAACGATCCTATATTACTAATTACATAGACATGACCTGAGCGTGTTTGTTGAGCCATCGAAATTGCACGCTGGTTTTTGGCTTCAGCCTCTTCGAATTTAATTTGTAATTCAGCCAGTTTCTGCTCAAGGGCGAGTCGTTGCTCTTCACCTGCAAGCATCAGCTCTTTAGTAGCCTTATCTATAGCCTGCTGAATTGTTTTCTCTTCTTTCTCGGCTTCTTTTATCGCTCTTTCGTATTCTCGACGTGCTTTTTCTTCTTCGCGCAACTGCTCTTTGATGCGCCTTTGTTCTTCTTTTTCTTCGAGCATAATTTCATTAACTGCAACGCCCCATTTCAGTTCGTTGAGTCGGGCCTGTAAGAATATATCAGTGATCTTAGCCGACCTAAAAGCTGAGCCGTTATAATTTACAAGCTGAAATGCGTCTTTAATTTCCTGGGAAAGTTTACCGTAATTGTTATGTTTGATTTTAGAAAGTGTACTATCAACTTTGCCATTGAACGCATCTAATACAAATTTTATCGCAGTATTACGTCTATTCGGTTCGACATAATCACAACTTGCCGCTTTGCTCGTTTTAATTAGTGATTTTGTTAACTCTCTGGCTTTTTGTAGCTCTCTGCCTGCATCAGTAAATTCATAATTCTCTGCTAGTTCATCCAGAACGCTTCGGTTTGGAACAATCCATTCATCACCGTACCCTTCAATTTTATTTTTCATTGACTTGGCTACAGCTTGGTAGGTTTCTGAAAATTCTTTTGCTTCATATGCAGAGCCGGCGATTTCTTTTGCTCTAATCTCTGCATCAGCGACTATTTTCATTGCATTATCATTAGCATTGGAGATTAGCTCATCGGCCCTACTATTGGCGTTCTCCAATCGTTCCTTGGCTTTTAAACGAGCATCGCGAGCATCTTTAGTTATTACAACTGCTTCGTTATTGGCATTACTTATCGTTAGTCGGGCTTGGTTATTTGCTTCAAAGACGATGCTGGATGCTTTAAGTTGTGCTTCATTCACTGTGTTTTTAGCAATCGAGTCTGCTGTTTTTATCGTCTTTTCTGCATCCAGAACGGCACTATGCAGTTCTTCATATTGCCACAGAGGAGCAGCTCTTCCTTCCAGCTCTGAGTGCTCTCTTATAGCGTTCGTTAAATGTTTTTGGCTTTCACTTAGTTCATTCGAAAGAGCTATCTTTTGATGATTAAGTGCCTCGATCTCTGTCTTATGTTGTTTGCTCTTCTTGAGCAAAATAAGACTAAGGATGGGGGCGAGTAAGGCCAAAAGCAAAACTACAACAAGAAACAAATCCATTTCTAAATCCTTTTACCTAATCAGTGTGAAACTGTTGTGCTTCTTATACATGCAATAACTTCTATACAAGAAAAAGCACACTAAAAACTATTTTCTGCAGTAGAAACTTTAATCATGCCTTTCTGCAGTCTTGTAATCAGTCTAACGGAATAGGTCCCATCAATATTGATCAACCAGTGCGCATCTAACACTTCCGTGAATTTTTGACAACTGATATATGTAGTACGACCATCACTAACAACAATCGGAGATGAAGATTGATAGGAAGAAATGGCGCGTCAAAAATGTAAGCGTTCCCATCAACCATTATCAGTTTTGTTTCCATTTATGTACTTGTCCCGTTTACAAACGGCTCACCACAAGCCAGTAGGAGGTGTTGCACCATGACCCCTAATATTACAATTTCTTGAACAAACTGCACGTCACTATGGAACGCTATAGCGAGCTAACTGGGCTGCCTGTTGTCACCCTAAACGACATACCAGCAGATGGTCGATTGCCTCGTCATCGCCTGCATAAAGATAATGAGAAATGCTGCCTTTGGTAAATCTGTACGGCTATGTTGTCACACCTTAATGCACAAACTTGAATGGAATACCTGAACAGTTAACGTAATACTTTTGGTTTGCCGCCTGGGCTGTGCCTTTTATTTGGTGCAACTGCGCAACGGCGGTCTTCCTGAGCCGATTATTCTACCCTCACAGCTTGCTCAACAATCTCCACGACCTTACGTCTGCTAAATCCTGTTTCGTTCGCAATCTCCATCAGTTTGGCTTCTGCCATAGCTTTGCTGCGCATTGCTGAGAGCGTTGGCTTAAAAGGATGAGTGTTACCTTGAATGTTTAATGGGAGCGGAATACTTCTTATCAACGCTTCTTCCAGCACCCAAGGTTCTTCGTCTGCTACCCAGTATACTTTTGCATTCTGTTCCATCCAAAGATCGAGCCATTGTTCCCCAGCATGGGTAAATGTCGTTCTGTTTCCCCTTCCAACACGACGGAGGGGATAATTGCTTACTGCCGCAAGCAAAACACCTAGCGTTCGTCTCAGCGTAGAGCCTTCGGCATTTCCGCTGTAGTGAGTTTTGATACGTGTTTTGAGATTGGCTCGACTATTAGGTTTCCCTTTTTTGTCGGGAGAAATACCCACATAAAGCAGAGTTAGCCCATCATGAGTTAGGCAACCTTCTGTTGGAACGCCCGGCGGGATTTCTTTGAACCACCAAAAATAGACTCCGTTGATGGCGGGAACGGGTGTTGGTCGACTCATAACTTCCGTTCTGTTAAATGTCTTGTCAGGATAAAAATTGAACACTGATATTCTCCGCGCTGATTTATCCGGGTATTTTATGGGATCATCAACTGGGATTGCTTGATTTACTTAGGGGAAGATATGAGTTTAAAAGTGACGACACAGCAGGTGGATACCTGGAAGAAACGTATTCAAAGGGATGGGTTGAAAGGTTCGACTGATGTAGCCCCCTGAAACACCAGACAGTAGCTGTATCTCCAGATAAGAGATAGGCTTGAATATATGTCTAACACTAACACCAATTTTGAGATGACCGGGATCCTGTTAGGGC